>NZ_CP065997.1:6658181-6987272 GCF_016127315.1 Achromobacter deleyi | reverse complement strand
ATGTCGTCTTGCCCGCGCCGTTCGGCCCGATCAAGGCATGAATCTCGCCTCGCTTGATACGCAAATCGACCCCATTGACCGCGACAAAACCGCGGAATTCCTTGGTGAGGCCTTTTGTCTCCAGGATCGTGTCGTCCATGTCCGCTGCACCGGCGTTGTATTTATATGGACCCTGCCTGGCGTTATGGGCCAAGCCCCCGCGGGGTTTTGAAAACGATGGAAACTCCACGGTTTTCTATAAGAGTTGCCGGCGAGTATGCGCACCTCTCCATCAAAATTCCATGAGGGTTTGTCATAGGTTTTGCGGTGCGGCAAGGTGAATTGTCGGATAGCGGACAATTCGCATTGCCATTGGGTTGGCGCGCCGTGCGAGTGCAAAATGCGTTGCAGCAAATTCGTATTGATCGTCATCAATTCGTCATCGCTGCGGGCATCGGGGAAAACCCGGTTTTGCCGATGCGCGAGTTGCCGCCACGGTTATATCGCGGTGCGCGACAACCGCTTCAGGCCGGGGTCTTGTCTTTGTATTCGCAGAGATCGGAAATACCGCATTGCGGGCATTTCGGTTTGCGCGCCACGCACACGTAGCGGCCCTGCAGGATCAGCCAGTGGTGCGCGTCCTGCATATATTCGCGCGGCACGAATTTCTCGAGCTTGAGCTCGACTTCCAGCACGTTCTTGCCGGGGGCGAGACCGGTGCGGTTGGAGACGCGGAAGATGTGCGTGTCGACCGCCATCGTGGGTTGGCCGAAGGCGGTGTTCAACACCACGTTGGCGGTCTTGCGGCCCACGCCCGGCAGCGCTTCCAGCGCCTCGCGCGTTTGCGGCACTTCGCCGCCGTGCTGTTCGATCAGCAGGCGGCAGGTGGCGATCGCGTTCTTGGCCTTGGTGCGATACAGGCCGATGGTCTTGATGTAGTCGGCCAAGCCTTCCTCGCCCAGCGCCAGCAGCGCCTGCGGCGTGCCGTAGTCGGGAAAGAACTTGCGGGTGGCGATGTTGACGGACTTGTCGGTGGCCTGGGCCGACAGCAGCACCGCGATCAGCAGCTGGAACGGCGTGTCGTATTCGAGCTCGGTGGTCGGATGCGGATTGGCCGCCTGCAGGCGGGCGAAGATCTCTCGGCGTTTGGCGGCGTTCATGGGCGCGGGGTGTTGCGACGGGCGCGGGCACGGGCCAGCGCGGATTCAATGGCGGCGCGCTTGCGGTCGTCGTTCTGCGCGTCGTCCGTGGCGGTGGCGGCGGGCGTGGCCACGGCCGCGGGTTCGGGCGCCATCAGGCGCGTGTTGTCGGCGGCCAGGCGCTCCATGCGCGCCTGGTGGCGCCGATGGCGCTGGCGGCCCGCGGCGGCGTCCTCGGCGCTCCAGGCACGGCCGGCGGGCACCATCTGGATGCAGTCCACCGGACAGGGCGCCACGCACAGGTCGCAGCCGGTGCACCAGTCGGCCAGCACGGTATGCATGTGCTTGTTGGCGCCGACGATGGCGTCGACCGGACAGGCCTGGATGCACAGCGTGCAGCCGATGCAGTGCGCCTCGTCGATGCGGGCCACCAGCAGCGGGCCGGGCTCGCCGCGGCTCAGGTCGAGCGGCAGGGCGGGCGTCTGCAACAGGGCGGCGAGCGCGGCGATGCCTTCGTCGCCGCCCGGCGGGCAGCGGTTGATGGGGGCGTCGCCGGCGGCGATGGCATCGGCGTAGGGCCGGCAGCCGTCATAGCCGCACTTGGTGCACTGCGTCTGGGGCAGCAGGGCGTCGACGCGGTCGGCGAGTGAACGACAGGACATGGCGAACAGTGAAAAACGTAAGGCGCCGCGCGGGCGCGAAACCGGGCGTGGCCGCGCGGGCGGGAAAACAAACGGGGCCGCTCGGGCCCCGTGGACTACGGTTCGGAAAGGACGGATCGCCCTAGGCCGACTGCCGGATGAATTCCGCGATTTTAGGACAGATCATTTCGCGCCAGCGGCGGCCCGAGAAAATCCCGTAGTGGCCGCAGTTGGGGGCGGTGTAGTGCATCTTGCGGTCGGCCGGGATGTTCTTGCACAGCTTGATGGCCGCGCGCGTCTGGCCCTGGCCGGAAATATCGTCCAGCTCGCCCTCGATGGTGAACAGCGCGACCTTCTTGATGTCGGCCGGACGCACCAGCTGGCCGTCGACTTCCCAGGTGCCGTTGGGCAGCGCGAATTCCTGGAACACCATGCGGATCGTGTCCAGGTAGAACTCGGCCGGCATATCCAGCACGGCGTTGTATTCGTCGTAGAAGCGGCGATGGGCCTCGGCGTCGCTGTCGTCGCCGCGCAGCAGGTCCAGGTAGAAGTCGTAGTGCGACTTCATGTGGCGGTCGGGATTCATGGCCATGAAGCCGGCATGCTGCAGGAAGCCCGGGTAGACCTTGCGGCCCGACCCCGGATAGCGTGGCGGCACCGGGTGGATGACCTGGTTCTCGAACCACGAATAGGGCTTGGTGGTGGCCAGGCGGTTCACCTGCGTGGGCGACTGGCGCGGATCGATCGGGCCGCCCATCATGACCATGCTGCGCGGCTGGCAGGGATCGTTGGCCGAGGCCATCAGCGACACGGCGGCCAGCACCGGCACGGTGGGCTGGCAGACCGAGATCACGTGCACGTCCGGCCCCAGGTGGCGGATGAAGTCCTGCACGTAGCGCACGTAGTCGTTCAGGTGGAACGGGCCGGCCGACAGCGGCACCATGCGGGCGTCGATCCAGTCCGTGACGTAGACGTCGTGGCCCGGCAGCAGGGCGCGCACGGTGTCGCGCAGCAGGGTGGCGTGGTGGCCGGACAGCGGCGCCACCAGCAGGACCTTGGGATCGTCTTGCGGCGCTTGGCGCACGTCGCGGTGGAAGTGCACCAGGCGGCAGAAGGGCTTGTCCAGCACGACCGATTCGGTGACCCGGACCGACTTGCCGTTGATGTCCGTGGCCGGCAGGTTCCAGGCGGGTTTCTGGTATTCCTTGCCGATGCGCGTCATCAGCTCGTATCCCGCGGCCATCTGGCGCGAGATCGGGGTGTAGGCGAGGGGACTATAGGGGCTGGAGAACAGCTGGGAACCGGCATCCGTGAAAGCAGCGAACGGAGTCAGGAAGGCGCGCTGCATTTCGTGCAATTGGTACAGCATTTGGGGAAGTCCTTCTGGGTCGTGCGTGTGCCCCGATTATTGCGCCGGGGAGTAACGGTATTTCCAATTTGTCTGACGAAAGCGTCCGAAAACCGGATTTTGTGTTGCAAAAATGCGACCCGTCATCCCTTGCGCACCAGTTTAGGGCGGAATCAAGGGCCACCGGCGGCATAAAAAGGGGGATTTCCGCCCTAGGCCGGACGGGCCAGGGGCCGATCCGGCAGGGGGCGGGGACTCACCAGTAGTTTTCCACCGCCAGGTTGCCGGGGATGCCGCGGCGGCCCGGCTTGAAGCCGCGTTCGCCCAGCAACTTGCGGGCATCGGCCAGCATGTCCGGATTGCCGCAGAGCATGATCCTGGCTTGCTCCGGGTCCAGCGGCAGGCCCGCCAGGCGTTCCAGTCCGCCGTCGGCGAGCAGGGTGGTCAGGCGCGCCTGCGGCATACCGGGCAGCGCCTCGCGGGTGGCGATCGGCAGGTAGGTCAGCTTGTCAGGGTCGGCCGCGAACAGTTCGGCCAGGGACGGATCGTTGCGCCAGCCCTCGATTTCCTCGCGGTAGGCCAGTTCCGCCGCGGTGCGCACGCCGTGCACCAGCACGATGCGGCGATAGGCGCGCCAGACGGCCGGATCGCGCAGGATCGACAGGTAGGCCGACAGGCCGGTGCCGGAGGCCAGCAGCCAGAGGTCGCCGCCGGGAGCGAAGCGTTCCAGCGTCAGGAAGCCGTAGGGGGCCTTTTCGACGTAGAGCGCGTCGCCTGGCTGCAGCCGCGCCATGCGCGGGCTGAACAGCCCTTCGGGGACCTCGATGGAATAGAACTCCAGCCAGGGCTGGTGCGGCGCCGAGACCATCGAGTAGGCGCGCCACAGCGTGGGCGGGCCAGCGGGATCCTCGGCGCCAGGCAGACCGACCCGGGCGAACTGGCCCGGCTGGAAGGCATACGCGTCGTCGCGCGTGACGCGCACCGAGAACAGCTTGTCGGGCACCCAGGTATGGACGTGGGTAACGGTCTGGCGCGTGTATTTGGAATCGTCGGTCATCGGGGCATCGCGCGTCGCGAGGCCTGGGCGGCCCCGCGCACGCGGATTATTTTTCCAGGTATTGCAGCTTGTCCTGCTTGCCGTTCCAGTCGTCGGCGTCGGGCAGCGGCTTCTTGGCGCGGCTGATGCTGGCGAACTCGGGCGAGAGCTCGGCGTTCAGGGCGATGAAATTGAGCTGGTCCTGCGGCACGTCTTCCTCGGCGTAGATCGCGTTGGCCGGGCATTCCGGGATGCACACGGCGCAGTCGATGCACTCGTCGGGGTCGATCACCAGGAAGTTCGGACCCTCACGAAAACAGTCCACCGGGCATACGTCGACGCAATCGGTGTACTTGCACTTGATACAGTTTTCGGTGACTACGTGGGTCATTCTCAGGAACTCCGGGCAGGCGGCATATGTGTCTTGTTGCGCCGATTTTACCCAATGCGGCGCCGATACGCCGCCAATACCCGTATTGACATCGTGGCGCATTGGGGGTTTGGACGGCCCCGCTATGCTATGGTGTCGCGAAACGATACGCGTAATCATGATAATCACCTCGCTGCTCGACACCGACCTGTACAAATTCAGCATGATGCAGGTGGTGCTGCATCAGTTCCCCGCCGCCCAGGTCGAATACCGTTACAAGTGCCGTACGCGGGGCATCGACCTGCGTCCGTACCTGGATGAGATCCGCGAAGAAGTGCACCAGTTGTGCCAGCTGCGCTTCACCGAGGAAGAACTTAAATATCTGGGTGGCTTGCGTTTCATCAAAAGCGACTTCGTCGATTTCCTCGAACTGTTCCACCTGCCCGAGCGCTGCATCAGCATCGAAGAGGGCGAGGGGCCGGGCGAGATCAGCATCGAGGTCAAGGGCCCCTGGCTGCACACCATCCTGTTCGAGATCCCGGTGCTGGCCATCGTCAACGAGGTCTACTTCCGCAACACGCGCAAGAACCCGGACTGGGCCGAGGGCCGCAAGCGCCTGCAATCGAAAATGCACCTGGTGCTGGACGATCCGGCGCTGGCCGACTTCCGCGTGGCCGAGTACGGCACCCGCCGCCGCTTCTCCAAGGTCTGGCACGAAGAGATCGTCTCGACCATGAAGGCCCAGATGGGGCCGCACTTCGCCGGCACCAGCAATGTGCTGCTGGCCAAGCAGCACGAGGTGCTGCCGCTGGGCACCATGGGACACGAATACCTGCAGGCCTGCCAGGCACTGGGCCCGCGGCTGCGCGATTCGCAGGTGTTCGCGCTGGAGGTGTGGGCCAAGGAATACCGCGGCGACCTGGGCATCGCGCTGTCGGACGTCTATGGCATGGACGCCTTCCTGCGCGACTTCGACATGTATTTCTGCAAGCTGTTCGACGGCGCGCGGCACGACTCGGGCGATCCCTTCATCTGGGGCGAGCGGCTGCTCGAGCACTACCGCAAGAATCGCGTCGACCCGCGCGCCAAGACGCTGGTGTTCTCGGATTCGCTGACCTTCCCGCGCGCCATCGAGCTGGCGCGCCAGTTCGCCGGGCGCTGCAAGGTCTCGTTCGGCATCGGCACCAACCTGACCAACGACCTGGGCCACGAACCGCTGCAGATCGTCATGAAGATGGTCCGCTGCAACGGCCAGCCGGTGGCCAAGGTGTCCGACGCGCCCGAGAAGACCATGTGCGACGATCCGGCCTACCTGGCCTATCTGCGCCAGGTGTTCCAGCTGCCGCCCGCCTAGCGGGCCCGGCCCCGGGCAGGGTAAAGTTCGCCATTCTTCGCATTGTTCAACCCGCAACTCGTCATTAGGGGAATATTCATGAGCAGCATCAAGCGCTTCCACGTCGCCAAGCGCCTGTCGGACATGGCCGTCTACAACGGCGTCGCGTACCTGGCGGGCCAGGTGCCGGACGATTCCACGCTGGACATCACCGGCCAGACCGAGCAAGTGCTCGCCACCATCGACCGCCTGCTGGCCGAAGCCGGCACCGACAAGACCAAGATCCTGATGGCCCAGATCTACGTGGCCAACATGAAGGAATTCGACGGCATGAACAAGGCCTGGGACGCCTGGGTCGCCGACGGCAACTCGCCCCCGCGCGCCACCGTCGAGGCCCGCCTGGCCAACCCCGACTTCAAGGTCGAGATCGTCGTCACCGCCGCCATCGCCTGATCGGCGCGGACGCACGATGAAAAGCCCTCCGGCAGGCCGGAGGGCTTTTTTTATTCCTGGACGCTTCGCGTGGCGTCACCCCGCCGTCAGCAGCAGGCCCGCGAGCAGGCCGCCGGCTTCCTCGCAGCGCGCCAGCTCGGCCGGCGCGACGGTCTTGGGGGCGGCGATCTGTTGCGGCGTCTGTGCGCCCAGGTTGACGATCAGCGGCGGAGCCACGGCCCGCAGGCGCCAGCCGGTGCAGATGCGCTCCACCTGGCGCGCCGCGCCGGCACCATCGCTGCCGGCGCTGACCAGGCAGGCGTAGGGGCGGCCGGCGATGCGGTCCAGCGCGCCGTAGTAGCAGCGGTCGAAGAATTCCTTCATTTCGCCGCTTAGGCTGGCCAGGTTCTCCGGCGCGCAGAACAGCAAGCCGTCGCTGGCCAGCACCTCGTCCACCCCGGCATCCGCGGCGCGGCGCAGCGTCACCGCCAGTTCGTCCGGCTGTTCCAGCAGCGCCGCTGCCGCGACCGCGCCCCGGGCGGCGGCCTCGGCCATCTGGCGGGCCGCGCCGGTGCGGGAATGCCACACGATCAGCAGCCGTTTCATGCGTAGCGCGCCAGGGGATCCTGGCGGTAATAGGCGCGCAGCAGGCCGAACCATTCCGGCAGGGCCTCGGCCATCGGGTAGGGATCGACGAAGAAGTGCTCGGAGCTGACGGCGAAGAACTCGGCCTCGTCGGTGGCGGCGTAAGGGTCGAGCGGCAGGCGGCCATACCAGGCGTCGGCCTCGGCGCTTTCGGGATCGACGTCATGCGGAATGGCGGCTTCGACCGCGTCCACCGCGGCGATAAAGCGGTCCAGGCTATCGTCCAGGATGCGGCGCCACTCGCGCGGCTTGAGGTCGCCGTGGGCCGCCAGCGACGGCATGCCGTCGGCCAGGCCGGATTGCAGGTCGAGCTTGTGCGCGAACTCGTGGATCACCACGTTGAAGCCGCCTTCGGACAGCTGGGTGTCTTCCCAGGACAGCACCAGCGGGCCGCCTTCCCAGGCCTCGCCGGCGGCGTCCTCCAGGTATTCGTGCATCACGCCGTCCTCGTCCATCTGCTTGCGCGGGATGCGAAAGCCCGCGGGGTACACGATGATCTCGTCCCAGCCCTCGTACAGCGTGGGTGTCAGGTTCAGGATCGGCAGGCTGGCCTGGGCGGCGATCGACAGCCGCATGAAGTCGGTGACCTCCAGGCCGCGGGCGCCGTTGATGGTCTTGCTGGCCAGCAGCCAGGCCGAGCGCGCCAGCAACTGCGCGGATTCATCGGCGTCCAGCGCCGCCAGGAAGGGGTGGGCGTCCAGCACCTGCCGCCAGAGTTCGGGCGCGATCCGGGCCTGCATCTGCGCCACCTCGGCGGCGCGCGCACCCCGGCCCTTGAGCCAGCGCAACATAAGCTTGGGTTCCTTGTATATGTGCCTGGCGTTCACCAGGGTTTTCAGCGTTGATTCCCAGGGCCTGTTCACACTGAAAGGAGTCTCGCATGAGTACCCAAATGCGTGCCTATCAAGGCGCGAAGCACAGTCGTGGCAGGTCCCCGACGAGCATTCGCAACGCCGAGAGGCGCGCATTTGGGTACTCACCCTTCGGGCAGGCCGGTAATCGGCCGCCAGGCGTCGTTGCGCTCACCTTGCGTGGCACAGCCACGCGGCGGCGACCGCGCCTAGCCTGGCGGCCGATTACCGGCCTGTGCGAGACTCCTTTCAGTGTGAACAGGCCCTAGTGTAGAGTGTCGGAATCCTCGATTACCGTAGCCGCAATACTCCCGCGATGTCCGCCCCGCCCGTTCCTGATGCGCCTTCGCCTTTCGACGCTTCCTGGCGACAGGAGGCGGGGGCGGGGCTCGACGCCGACGGCCTTGCGCTTATCGACCAGGCGGTGGCCTGGTCGGTTCCCCGCTTCGAGGGCCAGCAGGCCCTGACGGGCGAACCGCTGGCCTCGCACGGCGCTGGCGTGGCGCGGATCCTGGCGGGCCTGCATACCGATGCGGCCACGCGCGCCGCGGCCCTGCTGGCCGCCTTGCCGACCGATCTGACCGTGCCGGCGCCCGCGCTGCGCAACGACCCGGTCGCCACGGCCTTCGGCGCCGAGGTCGCGCGCCTGGTGCAGGGCACCCGGGCCCTGCTGCGGCTGGGCGTGGTGGCGCGGCAGGCCAGCGACGCGGCAGCCGAAACCGGTTCGCAGAAGGAAATGCAGCGCAAGATGCTGCTGGCCATGGCGGCCGACCTGCGCATCGTGCTGATGCGGCTGGCCTCGCGCCTGCGGACCCTGCGCTGGCACGCCGAAAGCAAGACCCCCTGTTCGACCGACTTCGCCCGCGAGACCCTCGACCTGTACGCGCCGCTGGCCAACCGCCTGGGCATCTGGCAGATCAAGTGGGAAATGGAAGACCTGGCGTTCCGCTTCCTGGAGCCCGACCGCTACAAGCAGATCGCCCGCCTGCTCGAGGAAAAGCGGGTCGAGCGCGAAGCCTTCATCGCCGGCGCCATCGAGCGCCTGCAGACGGCGCTGGCCAAACATGGCATCGAGGCCGAGGTCAGCGGCCGGCCCAAGCACATCTACAGCATCTGGAACAAGATGCGGGTCAAGCGCCTGGACTTCTCCCAGATGTACGACCTGCGCGCGCTGCGCATCATCGTCGACGACGTGCGCGCCTGCTACACGGCGCTGGGCATGGTCCACGAGATGTGGACGCCGCTGTCCGACGAGTTCGACGATTACATCTCGCGGCCCAAGCCCAACGGCTACCGCTCGCTGCATACCGTGGTGGCCGACGATGACGGCCGCCCGTTCGAGGTGCAGATCCGCACCCGCGAGATGCACCAGTTCGCCGAGTACGGCATGGCCGCGCACTGGCGCTACAAGGAGGCCGGCGCCAAGGGCGGGCAGGTGGCCGCCTCCAGCGAATACGACCGGCAGCTGGCCTGGATGCGCCAGCTGCTGGCCTGGAACAGCGACGTCGAGGCGGGCGATGAACCCGCCGCCGACAAGCCGGATGCGGCCAAGCCGGCCGCCAAGTCCGGCCCGGGCAAGAGCCGCCAGGCCGCCGTCACGCCCGCGCCGACGGACGAACGCATCTACGTGCTGACGCCGCAGGCCCGCGTGATCGAACTGCCGGCCGGCGCCACGCCGGTCGACTTCGCCTATCACCTGCACACCGACCTGGGCCATCGTTGCCGCGGCGCGCGCGTCGACGGCCAGATGGTGCCGTTGCAGACGCGCCTGGCCACCGGCCAGACGGTCGAGATCATCTCGGCCAAGTCGGGCGGCCCGTCGCGCGACTGGCTCAACCCGCAGCTCGGTTTCCTGGCCAGCCCCAGGGCCCGCGCCAAGGTGCGCATGTGGTTCAACGCCATCGAACTGCAGCAGCGCATCACGCAGGGCCAGGCGCTGGTCGAAAAGGAATTGCAGCGGCTCGGCAAGACCGCCGTCAATCTCGAACAGCTGGCGCAGAACCTCGGGTTCGCCCGCGCCGACGACCTGTATGTGGCCGCGGCCAAGGAAGAATTCAGCCTGCGGCAGATCGATGCCGTGTTCCAGCAGCCGGGGCCGGCCGTCGAGCCGCAGCCGGCGGCCTTGCGCCACGCCAGCGCCGGCAGCGCCGAGAAAAGCGGCAAGAGCGGGGTGCTGGTGGTGGGGGTGGGCTCGCTGCTGACGCAGCTGGCGCGCTGCTGCCGTCCGGCGCCGCCCGATGCCATCGCCGGCTTCGTCACGCGCGGGCGCGGCGTGTCGATCCACCGCAGCGATTGCCACAGCTATCTGGCGCTGGCCGCGCGCGAGCCCGAACGGGTGATCGAGGTGGCCTGGGGCGAGACCCCGGCCGACACGTTCTACCCGGTCGACATCAGCGTGCGCGCGCATGATCGCTCCGGCCTGCTGCGCGACCTGTCCGAAGTGTTCGCGCGCCTGCGCCTGAACGTGGTGGGCGTGAACACGCAGAGCCGGCAGTCGCTGGCCCACATGGTGTTCACGGTGGAAGTGCGCGGCGGCGAGTCGCTGGCGCGCGCGCTGGATGCGCTGGCCGAGGTGCCGGGCGTGTCGTCGGCGGCGCGCCGCTAGCCGGGAGCGGCATCCTGGAGAGGGCGGCCCGGAAGCAGGCCGCCCGGGATAGAACCCGCAAGCCGGCCGGGCGAGGCCGAGCCCGGAAGCGGCTGCCCGGGCCAGCGCGGCCCGGGGTCATGCCGGCGGATCTCAGTGATCCAGGTTCTCGTGGGCGCGTTCACGCATGAAGAACGACGCCACCAGCCCCAGCGCCACGCCGAACATCACGTAGTAGGCCGGCGCCATCGGCGAACCCGTGGTCTTGATCAGCCAGGTCACGATGAACTGGGCGAAACCGCCGAAGATCATCACCGCCACGTTATAGGCCAGCGACAGGCCCACCGAGCGCACCCGCGCCGGGAACAGCTCCGCCATGACGGTGCTGAACACGCCGAAGAAGGCGGACACGAAGAAGCACACCACGATCTGCACGGTCAGCAGGCGGCCGATCGACGGCGCGTCCGACAGCCAGTGATACAGCGGGTACAGCACCAGCAGATAGCCGATCAGCGAACCGATCACCAGCGGCCGACGGCCGATGCGGTCGGACCAGGCGCCCATGAACGGCGTCAGCAGCACCATCAGCGCGGCGCCCGCCATCTGCACCAGGAAGGTCTGGTTCAGCGGCAGCTTCAGGATCTGGGTCGAGTAGGTCACCAGGTAGGTGAAGGTGATGTAGATCGACACCGTCGCCGTCACCACCAGGCCCACGCCGATCAAGGTTTCGCGCGTGTGGGCGCGCACCATCTCGCCCAGGCTCAGGCGCTGCACCTCGCCGCGCGCGGCGGCCTGGCGTTCGTCTTCCTTCATCTGCTTGAAGGCGTCGGTTTCGTCGATGTTGCGGCGGATATAGATGGCGATCGGCACAATCACCAGGCCGAAGGCGAACGGCAGGCGCCAGGCCCAGGCCGCGATCTGCTCCTGCGTGAAGAACTCGGTGATCAGCGTGCCGCAGGCCGCGCCCAGCAGCAGCGCCAGCATCTGCCCGGCCATCTGCCACGAGCCGTAGAAGCCGCGCCTGCCGTTGGGCGCCATCTCGATCAGCAGGGCGGTCGAGGTGCCGAATTCGCCGCCGGCCGAGAAGCCCTGCAGCAGCCGCGCGATGAGGATGAAGATCGGGGCCAGGATGCCGGCCGCGTGATACGTCGGCGCCACGGTGATCAGGGCGATGGACACCGCCATCAGCGAGGTCACCATCACCATCGCGGCCTTGCGGCCCTTCTTGTCGCCGTACAGGCCCAGGATGATGCCGCCCACCGGGCGCATGAAGAACCCGACACCGAAGATCGCCGTGGTCATCAGGATGGCGTTCAGTTCGCTGCCGGGAACGCTGGGATCGGTGGGGAAGAACAATTTCGAGATGATCGGCGTCATGAACGCGAACACCAGGAAGTCATACCATTCGAGGGCGTTGCCGATGACTGCCGCCACGATGTTGCGCGTGGGAACTGCTTTGTGCTGCACGGATTCTCCTTGGGGGGTTGCGGCTGGAATGGCGTCATTCTAGGCCTGTGCCCGCCGCGTGCCAGCCCGCGACCGCGCGACGCGGACGCGTCCTGGCTTTACACTCCCTCTTTTCCCCGAGAGAGTTGCTACATGAACGCGCGCACCTGGCTGGAGACGCTGGTCGGTTTCGACACCACCAGCCGAAATTCCAATCTTGCCCTCATCGAGACCGTCCGTGACTGGCTCAAGGGCCAGGGCGTCGAGGCATGGCTGGCGCACAATCCCGAGCGCACCAAGGCCAATCTCTTCGCCACCCTGCCGGCGCAGGACGGCAACCAGCAGGGCGGCATCGTCCTGTCGGGCCACACCGACGTGGTGCCGGTCGACGGCCAGGACTGGAGCACCGATCCGTTCAAGCTGGTCGAAAAGGACGGCCTGCTGTACGGCCGCGGCAGTTGCGACATGAAGGGTTTCATTGCCGGCTCGCTGGCGCTGGTGCCGGAATTCCTGGCCATGCCGCGCAAGAAGCCGATCCACCTGGCGTTCTCCTACGACGAGGAAGTCGGCTGCGCCGGCGCCCCGTACATGCTGGCCGACCTGCTCGAACGCGGCATCCGCCCCGAGGGCTGCGTGGTGGGCGAACCCACCGGCATGCAGGTGGTGGTGGCGCACAAGGGCATCAACCTGTTCCGCTGCAAGGTGCACGGCAAGGCGGCGCACTCGTCGCTGACCCCGCGCGGCTGCAACGCCATCGAATACGCCGCCCGCCTGATCTGCCGCATCCGCGACCTGGCCGACAGTTTCAAGGCCAACGGCCCGTACGACCAGTTCTACGACGTGCCGTTCTCGACCATGACGACCAACCAGATCCGGGGCGGCATCGCGGTCAACACCATCCCCGAGCTGTGCGAATTCACCTATGAATTCCGCAATCTGCCGGGCATGCAACCCGACCAGATCCAGGCCGAAGTCGAAAAATACGTGCGTGATGAGCTCCTGCCGCGCATGAAGGCCGAATTCGACGGCGCCAGCATCGAGATCGAGACCGGCGCCGCCGCGCCCGCCCTGGAAGCCTCCGAGGAAGCCGCCATCACCCAGCTGGTGCGCGCCCTGACCGAAGACCGCGCCACCCGCAAGGTGGCCTATGGCACCGAGGCCGGCCTGTTCCAGGGCATCGGCATCCCCACCGTGGTCTGCGGCCCCGGCCACATCGAGCAGGCGCACAAGCCCGACGAATTCGTGGCGCTGGACCAGCTGGCCGCCTGCGAAACCTTCCTGCGCCGCATGGGCCAGTCGCTCTGAGGCAACTGGCCGGGGCGCCCGCCCGAGGACGCCCGGCCAGGGCGGGGTGCAACCCCCGCCGTGGCCGGCGTCAGGTAAAATGACGGGTTGCAAACCGGATTTGCGGCTGGCAGAGGTTGGCCGCGATACCGGGGGAGATGCTTGGTGAAACCTTACGATTTTCCGGATGCCCAGGGCCATTTCGGCCCTTATGGCGGTGTTTTCGTGGCGGAAACGCTGATGCACGCGCTCGACGAGCTGCGCGCCGCCTATGACCACTACCGTACCGATCCCGCCTTCCTGGAAGAGTTCAACTACGAACTCAAGCATTTCGTTGGCCGTCCCAGCCCGGTCTACCATGCCCGCCGCTGGTCGGAACTGCTGGGCGGCGCCCAGATCTGGTTCAAGCGCGAAGACCTGAACCACACCGGCGCGCACAAGGTCAACAACTGCATCGGCCAGGCCCTGCTGGCCAAGCGCATGGGCAAACCGCGCGTCATCGCCGAAACCGGCGCCGGCCAGCACGGCGTGGCCACGGCCACGGTGGCCGCCCGCTACGGCATGGAATGCGTGGTCTACATGGGCAGCGAAGACGTCCGCCGCCAGGCCTCCAACGTCTACCGCATGAAGCTGCTGGGCGCCACGGTGGTGCCGGTCACGTCCGGTTCGCGCACCCTGAAGGACGCGCTCAACGAAGCCATGCGCGACTGGGTCACCAACATCGAGAACACCTTCTACATCATCGGCACGGTGGCGGGTCCCGACCCCTATCCGCGCATGGTGCGCGACTTCCAGACCGTCATCGGCAATGAATGCCTGACGCAGATGCCCGAGGCCATCGGCCGTCAGCCCGACTACGTCGTGGCCGCGGTCGGCGGCGGTTCCAACGCCATGGGCATCTTCCACCCCTACATTCCGTACGAGAACGTGCGCCTGATCGGCGTCGAAGCCGCCGGCGAGGGCATGGACAGCGGCAAGCATGCCGCGTCGCTGGCCGCCGGCCAGGTCGGCGTGCTGCACGGCAACCGCACCTACGTCATGCAGGACGCCGACGGCCAGGTCCAGGAAACGCACTCGGTCTCGGCCGGCCTGGACTACCCGGGCGTCGGCCCCGAGCACGCCTGGCTCAAGGACACCGGCCGCGCCGAATACGCCGGCATCACCGACGACGAAGCCCTCAAGGCGTTCCACGACTGCTGCCGCATCGAAGGCATCATGCCCGCGCTGGAATCCTCCCATGCCATCGCCCAGGCCGTGAAGATGGCCGCCACGCTGCCGCGCGACGCGGTCATCCTGGTCAATCTGTCGGGCCGTGGCGACAAGGACATGCATACCGTCGCCGAACGCGCCGGTATCGAACTCTGATATGACGACAACCCGCTCCGATCGCATCGCCGCCGCCTTTGCGCGCACCGCCGAATCCGGCCGCGCCGCGGCGCTGATCCCCTACATCGCGGCCGGCGATCCTTCGCCCGCCGCCACCGTTCCCCTGATGCACGCGCTGGTCGAAGCCGGCGCCGACGTCCTGGAACTGGGCGTGCCGTTCTCCGATCCCATGGCCGACGGCCCGGTGATCCAGCGCGCCGCCGACCGTGCCATCGCCCAGGGCGTGGGCCTGAGCCGCGTGCTCGAACTGGTCACCGAATTCCGCCAGCGCGACACGGCCACGCCGGTGGTGCTGATGGGCTACGCCAATCCCATCGAGCGCATGGGCCAGGCTGAATTCGCCCGCCGCGCCGAAGCCGCCGGCGTCGATGGCGTCCTGGTGGTCGACTATCCGCCCGAAGAGGTCGTCGAGTTCGCCGAGACCCTCGGCCGCCACGGCATCGCCCCGATCTTCCTGCTGGCGCCGACCTCCACCGAGGACCGCATCCAGGCCGTGGCCAAGGTGGCCCGCGGCTACGTCTACTATGTCTCGCTCAAGGGCGTGACGGGCGCCGGCTCGCTCAACACCGACGATGTGGCGGAACGCGTGGCCGTGATCCGCCGCCACGTGCGCGACATTCCGGTCGGCGTGGGCTTCGGCATTCGCGATGCCGACAGCGCGCAGCGCGTGGCCGCCGTGGCCGACGCGGTCGTCATCGGCAGCAAACTGATTGAAACCATGGAGCAGGCGGTGGCGAACGCCCCCGCCGCCCAGCAAACCGACGCCGCAGTCGCCGCCGCCAGCGGCTGGCTGCGCACCATCCGGCAGGCGCTGGACCAAGTAAAACGACAAAGCGCGTCGGCCTGAGCGGCCTGGCGCGACCTCCTTACGGGATGAACAAACAATGAGCTGGATCGAAAAACTCCTGCCGCCTCGCATCAACAAGACCAGCGACAGCGGCGCGCGCCGCGTGCCTGAAGGCCTGTGGGTGAAATGCCCGTCGTGCGAAACGGTGCTGTACAGCGAAGATCTCGCGGCCAACCTGCACGTTTGCCCCAAGTGCGACCACCACATGCGTATCGGCGCCCGCGCCCGCGTCGAGTCGCTGCTCGACCTCGAAGGCCGGGTCGAGATCGGCCAGTCGACGCGGTCGGTGGATACGCTGAAGTTCAAGGACACCCGCAAGTATCCCGAGCGCCTGGCCGAAGCGGTCAAGCAGACGGGCGAGACCGACGCGCTGGTGGTGGTCAGTGGTTCCATCCGCGGCGTGCCTGCCACGCTGGCGTGCTTCGAATTCGAGTTCATGGGCGGTTCCATGGGTTCGGTGGTCGGCGAGCGCTTCGCGCGTGGCGCCCAGGCCGCCCTCGACAACAAGACGCCCTTCATCTGCGTGGCCGCCTCGGGCGGCGCGCGCATGCAGGAAAGCCTGCTGTCGCTGATGCAGATGGCCAAGACCAACGCCATGCTGACGCGCTTGTCGGCGGCTGGCCTGCCGTTCATCAGCGTGCTGACCGATCCCACCATGGGCGGCGTGTCCGCCAGCTTCGCCTTCATGGGCGATGTGGTCATCGCCGAACCGAAGGCCCTGATCGGCTTCGCCGGTCCGCGCGTGATCGAACAGACCGTGCGCGAGAAGCTGCCCGAAGGCTTCCAGCGCGCCGAGTTCCTGCTGCAGAAGGGCGCCATCGACATGGTCGTGGATCGCCGCCAGCTGCGCGAGGAAATCGCCCGCCTGCTGGCGCTGCTGACCAATCAGCCGGCCGACGTCGTCACCGCCGCCTGATCGCCATCCGCATGCCGGCCCGCGCTTTCCGGGGCGGGCTCGTGAAGACGCCGCCGCACCGTTGTGCCGGCGGCGTTTTCACAGGCGCGGCGGCCGAAGGGTGACAACAACATTTCGTCTGTCGTGCGGAACAGTGTTTTCCATCGATTGTGTTGCCTTATTGCGACATATTGCGAGCCTTCTGGCCCGGTTTTTGCTATGTTCTGTAGTACTGGATGTCACCCGTGATTTTTGCCGGGCGTTCGTCCCAACAAAATACGGAGTTGCTCCCAATGCAGTCGACGAAGAAGAAAATGCTCGTCCGCCTTGTCGGTCTGGCCCTGGCCTGTGGCGCTACCATCGCTAGTGCGCAGTCGTCCCAAGGCACCCAGGGCGGCGTGAGCCTGCACTACGGTATCGGTGATCACTATCAGCGCCTGACGCTGAATTACGAAACCCCGTCGATCTGGACGTACCAGTTCGGCGGCAACTGGGGCCGCCTCGACCTGACGCCCGAATTCGGCGCGTCGTACTGGTGGGCCGACGGCGATCGTTCGCCGAGCAGCGTCTGGCAACTGAACGCCATCCCGATGTTCCGCTGGTGGACCGGCGAGCGCTTCTACCTCGAAGCCGGTATCGGCGCCACCGTGTTCTCGCGCACCCGCTTCGCCGACGAGAACATCAGCACCGCCTTCCAGTTCGGCGACCACGTCGGCCTGGGCTTCCTGCTGACGCCGAACAACCGCATCGGCGTGCGCTACTCGCACTTCTCCAACGCCAGCATCAAACGCCCGAACCCGGGCCTGGACATGGTGCAGCTGACCTACACGTACCAGTTCTGACCCCACGGTCCGATCTGATGAAAACTCTCGGCGACGAGGGTTTTTTTTCGCCCTTGGATAATCATTCGCGATGCCGCGGGCGGGAATAAAAAAAAAGCCCCCATCAAGCGATGGGGGCTTTGTGTCCGCGCAGGCGGCTTAGTGGCGGGTTTCGACCTGAACCAGGGGTTCGTTCGAGACCTGGGCCACCGGCTTGCGCTCGCGGCCCAGACGCGCCGGCGTGTGCGCGGCGGCGATGCGCAGCTGCGTTTGCGCGTGGCGCTCGGGGTCGGTTTCAACCCACTGCAGGCCGGCGGCGTTGACCACCTCGTGCAGGGCCTGCGCCTTGGCCGAGGGAGCCGTTGCCGGCACCACGATGGGCTGGGCGCTGACCGGAGCGGCGGCCACGGGCGCGGCGACCGGAGCCGGAGCGGCAGCGGGCGCCGGAGCGGCAACCGGCTCGGCCGGCGCGGCGGGGGCGGCCGTCACGACGGGTTCGACGACCGGTTCGGCCGCGGCGGCTTCCACCGGCGCCGTAACCGGCGCGGCGGGTTCGGAGACCTGGCTGGCGGGCTCGACGGCCACCGGCGCTGTCACTTCGGGCGCGGCGGCCTGCACGGGCTGCGCTTCAACCACGGGCTCGGCCACCGGAGCGGGGGCTTGCTCGGCTTGAACCGGCGCGGCTTGCACCGGCTCGGCTTGAACCGGGGCGGCTTCGACCGGCTGGGCCGGGGCTTGCGCCTCGACCGGTGCCGTCTCGGCTTGCGGCGTCACCGGAGAGGCGGCCACCGGCGCGGGCGCGGCGCTCTCGTCCGAGGTCAGTTCGCCGGCTTCGTCGTCGATGCCATCTTCCTGCAGATCGTCGCTGCCAGCCAGGCCGGCTTCGTCCGGGCTGCGGCGGCCACGACGGCTGCGGCGGCGGCGGCGCTTGCGCTCCGGATCGGCGCCGGCTTCGGCGCCTTCCGCGGCGGGCACGCCATCGGCGGTTTGTTCGACGGCATCGGCCTGCTCGGCCGGGGCGTCGGCGGCGGGAAGCTTGGCTTCAGGCAGCGCCGTGGCGACCGTCTGGGCCAGTGCGGCCACCATGCTTTCCTGATCGCTCATCGGCGCGTCGGCCTGGCCTTCCTCGCGGCGGTTGCGGCCGCGGCCGCGACGGCGATTGCGGCCGGCGCCGGCGTCATCGCCACCGGCTTCCGGAGCGATGTCGGGGCGATTCGAGGCTTGCGCGGCCTGTACGGCCTGATCGCGGTCGCCACGCTCGTTGCGGTTGTGACGTTCGCCGCGTTCCTGGCGTTCTCCGCGTTCGCCTTCGGGGCGGCGGTTGCCACGGATGTGCGGACGGCCGCCTTCGCCGCCCTCGGCGCCTTCGGCGCGGGACTCACCGCGACGATTGCGGTTGCGGTCGGAACCGTGGCGTTCGCCGCGGCGTTCCTGACCGTCGTGGCCGCCACGGCCCTTGCCGCGAGTCGGCGACGCGGCGCGCTTGGCGCCGGTCTCTTCCTGGGCGGGCGCGGTCTTGGCGGGCTCGGCGTTGCCGGTCAGCCAGCCGAACAGGCGCTTGAGCAGACCGGGGCCGCCGGACTGCGCCGGCGCGGCCGCGGGAGCGGGCGCCGGGGCAGGGGTCGACACGGGAGCCGGTTGCGAGGGCGTGATGCCCTTGACCAGCGCTTCCGGACGGGCTTTGATCTCGTTTTCGCGCGGCTGCCAGGGAGCGTCCGTGGCGGGCGCCTCGACCAGCTCGAAGCTGGTCTTCACTTCTTCCAGGCGCGGATCGTCGTGGCGCAGGCGCTCGATGTGGTGGTGCGGCGTTTCCAGGTGCTTGTTGGGGATCAGCACCAGGTTGACCTTCAGGCGGGCTTCCATCTTGGTGATGTCGGCGCGCTTTTCGTTCAGCAGGTAGGTCGCCACGTCGACCGGCACCTGGGCGTGGACCGCCGCGGTGTTTTCCTTCATGGCTTCTTCCTGCAGCAGGCGCAGGACGTGCAGGGCGCTGGATTCGGCGTCGCGGATCACGCCGGTGCCGTTGCAGCGCGGGCAGGTGATGTGCGAGCCTTCGTTCAGGGCCGGACGCAGGCGCTGGCGCGACAGTTCCATCAGGCCGAAGCGCGAGATCTTGCCCATCTGGACGCGGGCGCGGTCGAAATGGAGGGCATCACGCAGGCGCTGTTCGACGGCGCGCTGGTTCTTGCTGTCTTCCATGTCGATGAAGTCGATGACGATCAGGCCGCCCAGGTCGCGCAAGCGCAGCTGGCGGGCCACTTCATCGGCGGCTTCCGAGTTGGTCCGCAGGGCGGTTTCCTCGATGTCGGCGCCGCGGGTCGAGCGGGCCGAGTTGACGTCCACGGACACCAGCGCTTCGGTGTGGTCGATGACGATGGCGCCGCCCGAGGGCAACGTGACCGTGCGCGAGTAGGCCGTTTCGATCTGGTGTTCGATCTGGAAGCGCGAGAACAGCGGGATGTCGTCGCGGTAGCGCTTCACGCGCTGGACATTGTCCGGCATCACCACGCTCATGAACGCGGTGGCCTGGTCGGCGATCTCGTCCGTGTCGATCAGGATCTCGCCGATCTCGGGCGAGAAGTAATCGCGGATGGCGCGGATGACCAGGCTCGATTCCAGATAGATCAGGATGGGCGCGGAGTTGTCGCGCGCGGCGCCGTCGATGGCGGTCCAGAGCTGCAACAGGTACGACAAGTCCCATTGCAGTTCTTCGACGTTGCGGCCGATGCCGGCGGTGCGGGCGATGATGCTCATGCCCTGGGGCAGCTCGAGCTGCTCCATCGTGTCGCGCAGTTCCTGGCGGTCCTCGCCCTCGACGCGGCGCGAAACGCCACCGCCACGGGGGTTGTTGGGCATCAGGACCAGGTAGCGGCCGGCCAGCGAGATGAACGTGGTCAGGGCGGCGCCCTTGTTGCCGCGCTCTTCCTTTTCAACCTGGACGATCAGTTCCTGGCCTTCGCGCAGGGCGTCCTGGATGCGGGCGGTGCGGACGTCGACGCCTTCCTTGAAGAAGCTGCGGGCCACTTCCTTGAAGGGAAGAAAGCCGTGGCGGTCTTCGCCGTAGTTGACGAAGCAGGCTTCGAGGCCGGGTTCGATCCGGGTGATGACACCTTTGTAGATGTTGCCTTTGCGTTGTTCGCGGCCGGCAGTCTCGATGTCGAGGTCGATGAGTTTTTGCCCATCGACGATAGCGACGCGTAATTCTTCCTGGTGCGTCGCATTGAACAGCATGCGCTTCATGAGAGGGTTTCTCCGTTGTCATGACGCGCCGATATCGGCGCGTGACCTCGGGCCACTCGGGCTGCGGCTGAAGCGGGCAAGAAGATGCGGACCGTACCTGGGCGGCGCCCAGGCGTATCCGCCGCGGGTCAGGCGGGCACGTCGTGCCGTGGGGCACGGGGTTCTTTCAGCAGGAGGGTCAGCTTCACTGAATGTGGTTTGACGGAAATGTGCTGTGAACGGCAGTTGCGGCCGGATTGGTTGCCGACGCGCAGCTGGTGCTTTAAATATGCGACGATTCTTGCAGTGCTTCAAGCCGCTTGCGGCAGGCAACGGACCTGCTGGGACAGCGGGCAAAATGAATGCCACACCACTATCCGGCAGGGCGCGGTTGCGCCGGCGACCAAATGACCCAGGGGTTGAATGAGCAGGCAGTACAATGGCGGCCCACGCGCTCGACGGAGTTGCGTACTTGAGTTGCATCTCTACGCCAGCGGCTGATTCAGCCCCTTAAGGCTGTCCCGATTATATGTCGCTTTCCGCAATGCGCAAAGAAACTTCCTCCCCTATGGCCACCCCCTCCGTCCGCATGGTCGAAGTGGGCGCCGAACACGCCGGCCAGCGCCTGGATAATTACCTGATGCGCCTGTGCAAGGGCGTCCCCAAAACCCACATCTACAAGGCCATCCGTGGCGGCGAGGTCCGGGTAAACAAGGGACGCATCTCGGTCGACTATCGGATCGCGGAAGGCGATATGGTCCGCATTCCGCCGCTGCGCCTGCCCGACCCGGGCAAGCCCAAGCCGGTGCCGGCCGCCGAATTCCCGGTGGTGTTCGAGGACGACGCGATGCTGGTGGTGGACAAGCCCGCCGGCGTGGCGGTCCACGGCGGCAGCGGGGTGTCCTTCGGCGTGATCGAGCAACTGCGCGCCGCCCGCCCCGAGGCCAAGTTCCTGGAACTGGTGCACCGGCTCGACCGCGAGACCTCCGGCCTGCTGATGGTCGCCAAGAAGCGCAGCGCGCTGCTGGCCCTGCACGCCATGCTGCGCGAAGGGCGCAGCGACAAGCACTATTACGCGCTGGTCGAGGGCGACTGGGTCAACGATCGCCAGCACATCAAGCTGTCGCTGTCCAAGTGGACCACCCAGTCCGGCGAACGCCGCGTCAAGGTCGATCCCGACGGCCAGACCGCCCACACCATCATCACGCTCAAGCAGCGCTTCGGCCGCTACAGCCTGGTGGACGCCGAACTGCGCACCGGACGCACCCACCAGATCCGCGTGCACCTGGCGGCCAGCGGCTTTCCGATCGTGGGCGACGACAAGTACGGCCACGACGAGGTCCGCGCCGAGTTCTCGCGCATGGGCTTTGGCCGCATGTTCCTGCATGCGCATCAATTGACCCTGGATCATCCGCTGACGGGCGAGCCGATGACGCTGACGGCCGAATTGCCGCCCGCTTGCCGGAAAATACTGAAACAACTGGAGTCGGTCTGATATGTCGTATTCGCTGGTCGTTTTTGACTGGGACGGAACCCTGATGGATTCCACGCACAGCATCGTGGCCGCCATCCAGGGCGCCTGTCGCGACCTGGAGCTGCCCGTGCCGTCGGCCTCCGACGCCAGCTGGGTGATCGGGCTGTCGCTGGAAAGCGCGCTGCGCCGCGCCGTGCCGCAGCTGACCCAGGCGATGCTGCCGCGCTTTCTTGAGCGCTACCGCACCCATTACCTGCTGCGCGACCCCGAGTTGCGCCTGTTCGACGGGATTCCCGAGCTGCTGACGGCGCTGGCCGAGCGCGATGTGCGCCTGGCCGTCGCCACCGGCAAGAGCCGGGTCGGCCTGACCCGCGCCCTGGCCGCGACCGGTCTGGGCCCCATGTTCGACGCCACCCGCACCGCCGACGAGACCTTCAGCAAGCCGCATCCGGCCATGCTGCACGAGTTGATGGGCGAGCTGGATGTCGATCCGGCCCGCGTGGTGATGGTGGGCGACACCTCCCACGACCTGCAGATGGCCACCAACGCCGGCGTACACGGCCTGGGCGTTACCTACGGCGCGCACACCCTGAAGGAACTCGAGGGTTGCGGCCCGCAGGCGGTGCTGGAAAGCGTGCCGCTGGTGCGCGACTGGCTGCTGAGCCGGACCCTGGCGGCCGCCGCCTGAGGGCCGGGGCACCCGCCTCATCGGGAACGCCGGGGGAGCCGGGCGGTCTATTGCTGATCGCCGCCGGCCATGCCGGCGGAATATCATGGGGTCGCGAAACGTCCACGGTTTGAGCGGGGCGGCAGCGACGCGATTCGCCGCGCCGGCCCCCAGGAGATTCCCATGTTGATACGCAAGCCCGATGACATCGTTCCGTCCGACATCACGACCGAGGCCGTCTGGCGGTCGCGCCGCGACCTGATCCTGCGCGCCGGCGTGGCGGCGGCGGGGCTGGGGCTGCCGGGCTGGGCGGCGCGCTCCGCCTTCGCTCAGGGTGCTGGCGTCCTCGCGGGCCAGCCCAACGCCGCGTTCAGCGTCATGGACAAGCAGACGTCCTTCGCTGATATCACGTCGTACAACAACTACTACGAATTCGGCGTCGACAAGGGCGAGCCCGCGTCCAACGCCGGCAAGCTGCAGACCCGCCCCTGGACGGTCAGCGTCGAGGGCGAAGTCGGCAAGCCGCGCACCTTCGACATCGACGAGCTGCTCAAGCTGGCGCCCATGGAAGAGCGCGTGTACCGGCTGCGCTGCGTCGAGGGCTGGTCCATGGTCATCCCCTGGGTCGGCTATTCGCTGTCGGCGCTGCTCAAGCAGGTCGAGCCCACCGGCAACGCCAAGTACGTGGAATTCGTGACCGCCGTGCAGCGCGAGAACATGCCGGGCGTGCGCGCCGCCATCCTCGACTGGCCCTATGTCGAGGGCCTGCGCATCGACGAAGCCATGCACCCGCTGGCCATGCTGGTGTTCGGCGTCTACGGCAAGGTGCTGCCCAACCAGAACGGCGCGCCGCTGCGGCTGGCCGTGCCCTGGAAGTATGGCTTCAAGTCGGGCAAGTCGCTGGTCAAGATCCGCCTGGTGGAAAAGCAGCCGGTGTCCTCGTGGATCAAGGCCGCGCCGCAGGAATACGGCTTCTATGCCAACGTCAATCCGACCGTGCCGCATCCGCGCTGGAGCCAGGCCACCGAGCGCCGCATCGGCGAGGACGGTCTCTTCACGCCCAAGCGCAAGACCTTGATGTTCAACGGTTATGCCGATCAGGTCGCGTCGCTCTACCAGGGCATGGATCTGAAGGCCAACTATTGAAGCCGCCCGTGGCTGATGGCGCCGCCGCGGCGCGCAAGCCGCAGTGGTCGGCGCGCGCGGTCGGACGCGTCAAGCCCTGGCTGTTCCTGTTGGGCCTGGCGCCGTTCGCGCGCTGGGTCTGGCTGGGCTTCACCAACGGCCTGACCGCCAATCCGGTGGAATTCCTGACGCGCTCGTCGGGCACCTGGACGCTGGTGTGCCTGCTCGTGACGTTGGCGATCACGCCGCTGCGGCGCCTGACCGGCCAGCCGGCGCTGGTGCGCCTGCGCCGCATGTGCGGCCTGTTCGCGTTTTTCTATGGCGCCATGCATTTCATGGCCTGGGTCTGGTGGGACCGCGGCTTCGATCCGGCCGCCATGCTGCAGGACATCGGCGAGCGGCCCTTCATCACCGTGGGCTTCGCCGCCTTCGTGCTGATGACGGCGCTGGCGGCCACCTCCACCCAGTGGGCCATGCGCAAGATGGGCAGGCGCTGGCAGCAACTGCACCGCGCCATCTATCTGATCGGCCTGCTGGCGGTGCTGCACTACTGGTGGCACAAGGCCGGCAAGAACGACCTGTCGCAGCCGATCCTCTATGCCGCGGTGCTGGCGCTGCTGCTGGGCTGGCGGCTGGCCGCCTGGTGGCGCCGCCGCCCCGGGTGAGCGGCGCGCGCGGTCCGGTTACAGCATGGCCAGCATGATCGCCGCGGTCTCGGCGTCCGGTTGGCCATCGTGCAGGGCGGGGCGGTAGTGCATCTGGAATGCCGCCAGCACATTGAGGGTGGCGCTATCCAGCGTGCCGTTCTGCGGCGTGGTGTAGCCCAGCCGCTGCAACTGTTGCTGGAACCAGGCGACGTCGGGCGTGCCCTGCGCCTGCAGGCGCGCCAGGTGCGAAGCGGCGCCGGCTTCGTCGTACCAGCGGCCGATGCCGGCCGCGGCCAGCTGCTTCCAGGGAAACAGCGGGCCCGGATCGACCTTGCGCTGGGGCGCGATGTCGCTGTGGCCGACCACGTTCTCGGGCGTGATGCCGTTGCGCTGGATGATGTCGCGCAGCAGGAGGGTCAGGGTGCGGATCTGGCGGTCGCCGTAAGCGTGCCACTGCGGCTTGCCGTCGGTGCCATCGGTCCAGCCCGGGTTGACGATCTCGATGCCGATCGAGGTGCTGTTCATGGCGTTCAGGCCATACCAGGCGCTTTCGCCGGCGTGCCAGGCGGCGCGGGTCTCGTCGACCAGCCGGTGGGCGCGGCCGGTGGTGTCGATCAGGTAGTGGGCGCTGACCTTGCCCTGCGACAGCAGCTTCATCGACACGGCGTCGTCGGTCGAGGTGTAGTGCACCACGACGAAACGCACCCGGCTGCTCTGGCTGACCGCGGTGACCGAGGTGTCCAGGTTCAGGCCGGCGGGGCCGCGCTGGGCGCAACCGGCCAGGGCCGCGAGGGCCAGGAATACGGCGGCAAATCGGATCATGGTCAGCGCGCCAGGTACAGGAACAGGGTGGGCATCTTGTCCAGCTGTGGCGCGGGCTGCTTTTTCCAGTCGGCGATGGTGCGCGTGGCGATCCATTCGTCGGCGGTGGTCAGCGCGCGGGCCACGCACAACTTGGTGTCGCCCTTCAGGCTGGCCAGCAGCGTCGCGAACATGGCGGCGTTGCGGTAGGGGGTCTCGATCAGCAGTTGCGTCTGGTTGTGCCGGGCGGAGTGCTGTTCCCAGGCCTTGAGCTGCCTGGCGCGCTCGCCGGCGTCCACGGGCGCGTAGCCGTGGAAGGCGAAGCGCTGGCCGTCCAGGCCGCTGGCCATCAGGCCCAGCAGGATGGAGGAGGGGCCGACCCAGGGCTTGACGGTGATGCCCAGCCGGTGGGCGGCGTCCACCACCTTGGCGCCAGGGTCGGCGACCGCCGGGCAGCCGGCTTCGGACACCAGGCCGATGTCGGCGCCGCGGCGCACCGGCTCGAGCCAGGCGCCGATCTCGGCGGCGTCGGTCTTGTCGCTGAGCGTGTGGATGGTGATTTCCTGCAGTGGCCGGGTGGTGCCCACCAGCTTGAGGAAGGCGCGCGCCGTCTTGGCGTTCTCGGCGATGTAGGTGTCCAGGCTGCCGGCCCGGGCGCGGGCGTCGGCGGGCAGCCAGCTTTCCGGGGCGGCCTCGCCCAGCCCCACGGGGATCAGGTGCAGCGAGCCGCTCATGCGGGCGCTCCCGGCGCCGCCAGCGGGTCGAGCCCGAACCCGGCCAGCATGGTGGTCAGGGCGATCAGCGGCAGGCCGATGATGGCGGTCGGATCATCGCTCTGGATGCTTTCCATCAGGGCGATGCCCAGGCTTTCCGCCTTGGCGCTGCCTGCGGTATCGTAGGGTTCCTCGGCGCGCAGATAGGCGTCGATGGCCTGGTCGGACAGGCGCCGGAAACGGCAGCGCGTGACGATGTCGGCTTTGTCCACCCGTTGGCCGTCCGTGACCGCCAACGCGCTGTGAAATTCCACCATCTGCCCGGAAAGTGCCCGCAATTGCGCCTGGGCGCGCGTAAAATCGCCGGGCTTGCCGATGGGCTGGCCGTCCACGGTCGCCACCTGATCCGAGCCGATCACGATGCTGCCCGGGTGCGCGGACGCCACCACCATGGCCTTGGCGACCGACAGGCGCAGCGCCAGCGCTTCGGGGGATTCGCCCGGTTGTGGCGTTTCGTCCACATCCGGCGAAATGGCGGTAAATGGCAGGCGCAGGCGGCTGAGCAGTTCTTTGCGGTAGCGCGAGCTGGAAGCGAGGATCAGGCTGGGTTGTGAGGGCATGCGATATTTGACGCTGGGACGTAAGTCACAGTATTATCTAACGTTTTGCGGCATTTTTGCAGGGCAGCATGACTTTTGGGCGGGGCGCAACCCCGGCGCGAGTCATCGGTTTGGCGCCCTGGGATGGCCGCGAATGCACGGGATGAGCAGGTTGTGCGCGATGCGCATGCCCGGCGGTCTTGTGCGAAAGGACAGAACATCAAGCCCATCGACGCATTCGCATTCGCCCATTCGGGCAAGGAAGCGCAAGGCACCATACCTCTTGTGCGGTTGACGCGCGCGGTTGACGGACTTCCCGAGCAACCGGCGGGTGAGGCCGGCCTCGTGACGTGGTCCGTGCGCGGCGAGATGGGCAAGGCCGGGCTGCTGCTGGGTCAGCCGCTCCTGCACATTCATGTGCAGGCGAATCCGGTCGTGGTGTGTCAGCGGTGCAATGAGCCGTTCGCCTATCCGGTGGACAGCGAGGTCCTGCTGCAACTGGTCAAGTCCGAAGCCGACCTCGACGACGGCTTTGCCTCCGGCGATCACGCCGCGGGTATCGACGACGAGGATGAGGGCGGCGAGGAAGCAGGAAACGCAGGAAAAGGTTTTGTGTCCAACCAGCCTGAAAAGGTGGTGGGTTCGCATCATTTCGATCTGTTGGCCCAGGTCGAAGATGAGCTCATTCTGAGCGTTCCGTATGTGCCCAAGCATGATGTATGCCCGGGCGCGCAGGCCAAGGACAACGAAGCTCCCCAAGAGCCCGTTGTCAAGCGTCCGTCGCCGTTTGCGGTGCTGGAACAACTGAAGCACAAAGATTGAGATCAACATCGGGCCGCATCGCGTACAATGCGCCCCGTTTCTAGGAGTCATCATGGCTGTTCAACAAAACAAGAAGTCCCCGTCCAAGCGCGGTATGCACCGCTCGCACGATTTTCTGGTGAATCCGTCGACGGCTATCGAACCGACCACGGGCGAAACGCACCTGCGTCACCACATCAGCCCCAACGGCTTCTACCGTGGCCGCAAGGTCCTGAAGACCAAGGCCGACGAATAAGGCCCCCGGGCCGAACTCGTACTCGGACCAATTCGGCTGAGCGCTGATACCTGGCACCCGTGATACGCATCGCCATAGACTGTATGGGCGGAGACTTCGGTCTGCCCGTCACGATTCCGGCTGCGATCGAGTTCGCCCGGCAATTTCCGGATACCCGGCTATTGCTGGTCGGGCTTCCCGACGCCATCGAAGCGGCGCTCTCCGAGCACCGCGGCGTCGAGCGTGATCGCTTCGAGATCGTGGCGGCTTCCGAAGTCGTCACCATGGACGACCCGGTCGAGGTCGCCCTGCGCCGCAAAAAAGACTCCTCCATGCGCCTGGCCGCCCAGTCCGTCAAGGACGGGAACGCCGACGCCTGCGTTTCCGCGGGCAACACCGGCGCGTGGATGGCCATTTCACGCTATGTGCTCAAGACGCTGGACGGCATCGACCGGCCCGCGATCGCCACGTCCATACCGAACCAGACGGGCCGCGCCACCACGGTGCTGGACCTCGGCGCGAATGTGGACTGCACGGCCGAGCACCTGTTGCAATTCGCCATCATGGGCGCCGCGCTGTCGCAGGCGGTGGACCATCGCGACAACCCCACCGTGGGCTTGCTCAACATCGGCGAAGAGGTCATCAAGGGCAACGAGGTCGTCAAGGAAGCCGCCGAGCTTCTGCGCGCCAGTCCCCTGAACTTCTACGGCAACGTGGAAGGCAATGACATCTTCAAGGGCACAGTCGACGTCGTCGTCTGCGACGGTTTCGTCGGCAACGTCGTGCTCAAGTCCGTGGAAGGCCTGGCCAAGATGTTGTCCAGCGTCATCCGCGAAGAGTTCAAACGCAACCTGATCACGCTGCTGGCCGGCGCCCTGGCCAAGCCGGTGCTGAACCGCTTGCGCAACCGCGTCGACAACCGCCGCTACAACGGCGCGGCGTTGCTGGGCCTGCGTGGCGTGGTCATCAAGAGCCACGGCTCGGCTGATGTCTACGCCTTCGGCTTCGCGCTGCAACGGGCGCGCGAAGCCGTCGTGAGTAAACTGCTGGAGCGCACCGCACAGACGGTCGCGCAGCTCAACCAGCGCGTCCAGTCTGCCTCGGGTGCTCCGGCGCTCGAGCCGGGCGCGGCTGGAGACACCGCTTGATGGATACCGCAATGAAATATTCCGTGATCGCGGGCACCGGCAGCTTCCTGCCGGAACGCGTGGTTTCGAATGACGCCCTGGCTGCGGAACTGGCGACGCGCGATATCGCCACCTCCGACGAGTGGATCGTCGAGCGCACGGGCATCCGCCAGCGCCACCTGGCCGAGCGCGGCGTCACCACCAGCCAGCTGGCGACCGAGGCCTCGCGCCGCGCGCTGGCCGACGCGGGTGTCGACGCCTCCGAGGTCGACCTGATCGTGCTGGCCACGTCCACGCCCGACTTCGTGTTTCCCAGCACCGCCTGCCTGGTGCAGGCCAACCTGGGCGCCAAGGGCTCCGCGGCCTTCGACGTGCAGGCCGTGTGCAGCGGCTTCGTCTATGCCCTGACCACCGCCGACAGCTTCATCCGTGCCGGCCGCGCGCGTTGCGCCCTGGTGATCGGTGCCGAAGTGTTCTCGCGCATCCTCGACTGGAACGACCGCAGCACCTGCGTGCTGTTCGGCGACGGCGCCGGCGCGGTGGTGCTCAAGGCTTCCGACAAGCCCGGCATCCTGGCCGCCCAGCTGCATGCCGACGGCAGCCAGATGAAGATCCTCAGCGCCGCGGGCAACGTGGCCTATGGCGACGTCACCGGCGATCCGTTCCTGCGCATGGACGGCCAGGCCGTGTTCAAGCAGGCCGTCACGGTGCTGGACCGCTCCGCCCGCGATACCTGCGCCGAAGCCGGCGTCGATATCAGCGAAGTCGATTGGCTGGTGCCGCACCAGGCCAACGTCCGTATCCTGAATTTCCTGGCGCGCAAGCTTGCCGTGCCGGTCGAGAAGGTGGTCATCACCGTCGACAGCCATGCCAATACCTCCGCTGCCAGTGTGCCGCTGGCGCTTGACGCCGCGCGCCGCGATGGCCGCGTCAAGCCGGGCCAGCTCGTGCTGATGCAGGGCGTGGGCGGCGGATTCACCTGGGGTTCGGTACTGGCCCGCATGTAAGGGCGTGTCCGGCCGGGACGCGGATTGCCGCGCCCGCCCGGATGCCGCGCCCGACATTCCACAGACTCAGAATCACTCCACACGGTCGAACATGAAAATCGCTTTTGTCTTTCCTGGCCAGGGTTCGCAGGCAGTCGGCATGCTGGATGCCTGGGCCGACGTCGCTGCCGTGACCGATACCGTGGCGCGCGCCTCGCAGGCGCTGGGCCAGGACCTGGGCGCGCTGATCGCGCAGGGTCCGATCGAACAGCTCAACCTGACCACCAACACCCAGCCCGCCATGTTGACGGCCGGCGCCGCGTTCTTCGCGGCCTGGCGCGCGGCGGGTGGCCGCAATCCCGACGTCGTCGCCGGCCACAGCCTGGGCGAATACGCCGCGCTGACGGCCGCTGGCTCGCTGGCGCTGGAAGACGCCGTGCGCCTGGTGCGCGTGCGCGCCGACGCGATGCAGGCCGCGGTGCCCGTCGGCACTGGCGCCATGGCCGCCATTCTCGGCCTGGACGATGATGCCGTGCGCGCCGCTTGCGCCGCGGCGGCCCAGGGCGAAGTGGTCGAAGCCGTCAACTACAACGCGCCGGCGCAAGTCGTGATCGCCGGCCACAAGGGCGCGGTCGAGCGCGCCTGCGAACTGGCCAAGGCCGCGGGCGCCAAGCGCGCGCTGCTGCTGCCGGTGTCCGCGCCGTTCCATTCCAGCCTGCTCAAGCCCGCCGCCGATGTGCTGGCCGGCGCGCTGGCCGCGGTGACGGTCTCGGCGCCGCAGGTGCCGGTCATCAACAACGTCGATGTCGCCTCGCCGGTGGAACCCGGGGCAATCCGGGATGCGCTGGTGCGCCAGGCATGGCATCCTGTGCGTTGGGTCGAAACGCTGCGCGCCATGAAGGCGCAGGGCGTGACCCACGTCATCGAGTGCGGTCCCGGCAAGGTGCTGACCGGCCTGACCAAACGCATCGACCCCGAGCTCACCGGCCTGGCCATCACGGATCCGGCCTCGCTTGAGGCCGCGCTGGCCGCGGTCAACGGAAATTAAGACCATGGAAAACACTTCGATCGAACTGCAGGGCAAGATCGCCCTGGTCACCGGCGCGACGCGCGGCATCGGCCGCGCCATCGCCCAGGAACTGGCCGCGCGTGGCGCGGTGGTCGTCGGCACCGCCACCTCCGAATCCGGCGCCGCCGCCATTACCGAAGCGCTGGCGCCGTTCGGCGGCCGTGGCGTGGTGCTGGACGTGACCAACGCCGAAGCCTGCGACGCGCTCATCGACGCGCTCGGCAAGGAAGGCGGCGGTCCGCACATCCTCGTCAATAACGCAGGCATCACCCGCGATACGCTGGCAATGCGCATGAAAGACGACGACTGGTCCGCCGTCATCGATACCAACCTGGCCTCGGTCTTCCGCCTGTCGCGCGCCGTGCTGCGCAACATGATGAAGGCCCGTTGGGGACGCATCATCAACGTCACCTCCGTGGTGGGTTCCAGCGGCAATGCCGGCCAGGCCAACTACGCCGCCGCCAAGGCGGGCGTCGCCGGCATGTCGCGCGCCCTGGCGCGCGAGCTGGGCAGCCGCAACATCACCGTCAATTGCGTCGCGCCGGGCTTCATCGACACCGACATGACGCGCGCGCTGGGCGAGAACCAGACCGCCGCGCTGCTGCAGCAGATTCCGCTGGGCCGGCTGGGTTCGCCCACGGACATCGCCCATGCGGTGGCCTTTTTGTCCGGGCCGCAGGCGGGTTACATTACCGGCACCACCCTGCACGTCAACGGCGGGATGTACATGCAATAAGTCACGAAACGCGCGGTCGCGCCGGGATACCGGCACGGCAACGCGCGGTTCATCCGGAAACGCCGCACACCGGTTTTCCTGCGCCCTGCGGGCGACAGATCAAAGTGCGCGGTGTTATTTTTGTCACGGCCTGGCGTTTGCAGTACTCTGCGCTTGGCTATAATTCGCGGGATTTTTCCCATTTGGAGATCTGCATGGAAAGCATCGAACAGCGCGTCAAGAAGATCGTCGCTGAACAACTTGGCGTGAACGAAGCCGAGATCAAGAACGAATCCTCCTTCCTTGACGACCTCGGTGCCGATTCGCTCGACATGGTCGAACTGGTCATGGCGCTCGAAGACGAATTCGAGACCGAGATCCCCGACGAAGAGGCCGAAAAGATCACGACCGTGCAACAAGCGATTGATTACATCAATTCGAACGGTAAGCAGTAAGCTCAGCCTATATCCTTCCGGTTGCCCCTCGTCCGGGGCCAGCCGGGAACCGGGGCGGTTTCAGGAATTTGCCGTGTGGTCCACGCGCGGGAAGGGCATTGACGCCCATCCCGCTATTGCGTGTTCCGCACGCGCAGTGCATCCCGAAAGCCGCCTTTCTTTTGTCTGTTTGAGGAGTCATCCGTGAAGCGACGTGTCGTCATCACTGGCCTTGGTATCGTTTCGCCCGTTGGCAACGACCTGACCACCGCTTGGGACAATATCGTCAACGGACGTTCTGGCATCAGCCGCATCTCCCGTTTCGATCCCACGGCCATCACCACGCACATTGCCGGCGAAGTCAAAGACTTCGACATCAGCGCCTATATCTCGAGCAAAGAAGCCCGCCAGATGGATACCTTCATCCATTACGGCCTGGCCGCCGGGATGCAGGCGTGGCGCGATTGCGGCCTGGAAGTCACCGAAGCCAACGCCGAACGCATCGGCGTGATCGTCGGCTCGGGCATCGGCGGTCTGCCGCGCATCGAGGAAACCCAGGTCGAATACATGGCCAAGGGTCCGCGCCGGATCTCGCCGTTCTTCGTGCCGGGTTCGCTGATCAACCTGATCTCCGGCCACCTGTCCATCGCCTTCGGCCTGAAGGGTCCCAGCTACGCCGTCGTGTCGGCCTGCACCACGGGCCTGCACAGCATCGGCGATGCGGCCCGCCTGATCGAGTACGGCGATGCCGACGTCATGCTGGCCGGCGGCGCCGAGTCGACCGTGTCGCCGCTGGGCATCGGCGGTTTCGCCGCGATGCGCGCGCTGTCGACCCGCAACGATGATCCGCAGACGGCTTCGCGTCCCTGGGACCGCGACCGCGACGGCTTCGTGCTGGGCGAGGGCGCCGGCGTGCTGGTGCTGGAAGAATACGAACACGCCAAGAAGCGCGGCGCGCGCATCTATGGCGAGTTCGCCGGCTACGGCATGAGCTCCGATGCGCATCACATCACGGCTCCCGACAAGGACGGCCCGCGCCGCGGCATTCTCAACGCGCTGCGCAACGGCGGCCTGAACCTGGAAGACATCCAGTACGTCAACGCGCATGGCACCTCGACGCCCCTGGGCGACAAGAACGAGAGCGACGCGCTCAAGCTGGCGTTCGGCGACCATGCCAAGAAGCTGGTGGTGAATTCGACCAAGTCCATGACCGGCCACCTGCTGGGCGCGGCTGGCGGGATCGAGGCGGTGTTCACGACCCTGGCGGTCTACAACCAGGTCTCGCCCCCGACCATCAACATCTTCAACCAGGATCCGGAATGCGACCTGGACTATTGCGCCAACGAGGCGCGGCAGATGAAGATCGACGTCGGCCTGTCCAACTCGTTCGGCTTCGGCGGCACCAACGGCTCGATGGCCGTTCGCCGGGTCTGACTTGGAAGGCCCGGGCCTGGGGCGCTGGACGTTTCGCGTGCCCGTCCTGCGGCCACGCGGCCTCATGGCATTGCCGGGCCTGGGGCTGGCCGCCGCGGCCGCCAGCCTCGTCACCGCCGCCTCATGGCACGGCACGGCCTGGACGGCCGGCGCCGTGCTGATGTCATTGGCGTTGGCGGCGGGGCTGTTACACTCGACCCGTCGCAGCCTGTCCCCGGTATCGGCCCTGCGCACGGCGGCCGGTGGCGGCCGCTGGCAGGTGCGCCTGCCGGGCGGTTGGCGGGATGCGGCGCTGGTGCAACAGCGACGCGGACCGGCGTGGCTTTCGCTCACCCTGCAGCCCTTGCCCCCCGGGAGTATGGCCTTTAACGACCACAATGTAACTTTCACCGTCTGGCAACCGACGTTGCGATCCGACGACTGGCGGCGCCTGTGCCTGCTGGCCGGCGCGGCGCGGCAGATGCCCCGGACGGTCCGCCTGCGGGAGGCCACATGAGCGAGCGCGAAGTCGACGCCGAGCTTGTCGCGCGCGTCCAGCGGGGCGACAAGAAGGCCTTCGACCTGCTGGTGCTCAAGTACCAGCGCAAGATTCTCCGTCTGCTGGCCCGCATGATCCGCGACCCCGCCGAGATCGAGGACGTGGCCCAGGAAGCGTTCATCAAGGCCTACCGGGCCTTGCCCCAGTTCCGGGGCGAGAGCGCGTTCTACACCTGGTTGTATCGTATCGCCATCAATACGGCCCGTAATTGGCTCGCCTCCCAGGGACGGCGGCCGAGCGCGCCCAATGCGATAGAAACGGAAGACGGTGAAACTTTTAACGAAACCGACAACCTAACCGATATAAGCACGCCGGAGTCCATGGTTGCCAGCCGCGAGATCGCCGAGACGGTGAACGCGGCCATCGAGGAATTGCCCGAGGAATTGCGCACCGCAATCGTCCTGCGTGAAATCGAAGGTATGAGTTACGAAGACATCGCCCAGAGCATGGACTGCCCCATTGGTACGGTGCGCTCCCGCATTTTCCGTGCGCGAGAAGCCATCGCGACCAAGTTGCGCCCATTGCTTGGCACCGATGCCGAGCGTCGCTGGTAAGGAGTGGCAGTCATGCAGACTACAGCAGCCAAGTCCGTCGTTTCTTCCGAAGCCGCCTGGGAGGAATCCGTTTCCGCCTGGATGGACGGGGAAGAAACCGACGATATTCTCTCCGGCCTGTTGACCCGCGAAGGGCGACAGACCTGGGATACCTATCATCTGATCGGTGATGCCCTGCGCAACACCGACCTGGCGCTGACGCCCAGCGCGAACTTCCACGCCCGCCTGTCGCGGGCGCTGGATGCCGAACTGCCGATCGTGGCCGCGCCGCGGCGCCGTTCGCCGCTGCGCCTGGGCCTGTCCGGCCTGGCGGTGGCGGCCGCGGTCGCCACGGTGGCCTGGGTCGCCCAGCCGTATCTGGCGGGCGGTTCCCCCGGCACCGAGACGCGCGTGCTGGCCGACGCCAGCCTGAGCGGCAGCGCCGATACGTCGGGCCTGAGCGACTACCTGGAGGCCCATCGCCAGATGGCCGGCCCCAGCGCGGTGCGTCAGGTGTCGTTCGACGTCGGGGCGGGGCGCTGATGGCCCTGGTGCTTCCGACCCGTTGGCCGGTGCTGGGACGGGCTGCCTCGTGGCAAGCCCACCGCGCCGGCTGGTTCGCCGCTACGCTCCTGACCGCATTCCTGGCCGCGCATGACCCCGCGCGCGCCGCCGACGCCGCCCCCGCCCAGCAGGGCGATGACGTGGTGCAACTGCTTTCGCGCATCCAGCAGGCCGCGCGCAAGCAGGACTACGCCGGCGTGTTCATGTATCAACAGGGCGAGATGATCCAGTCGTCGCGCCTGGTGCACGTCCTGGACGGCACCGGCGAGCGCGAACGTCTCGAGATCCTGGACGGGCAGCCGCGCGAATACCTGCGGCACAACGAAGACGTGCAGTGCCTGATCCCCGAGCGCAAGACGGTCCTGATCGAGCGTCGCCGCGGCGACCGCTTTCCCGGCCTGCTGCTGGGCGATCCGGCCAACCTGACCGAGCACTACAAGATCCGCACCGAATCGGCGCTGCACCGCGTCGCCGGGCGGGAATGCCGCCTGATCACTATCGAGCCGCTGGACAAGTTGCGCTATGGCTATCGCCTCTGTGCCGACGTCGAAACCAATCTCCTGCTGAAGGCCCAGACCCTCAACGCCGCCCGCGGCGTGGTCGAGCAGGTGTCGTTCACCTCGCTGCGCCTGGGCGCCGAGGTCGATCCCAAGTCGCTGTCGTCGCGCTGGAACACGCGCGACTGGAAGGTGCTCGAGCCCTCCATGAAGACGGTCGACCTGGGCGCCCTGGGATGGCGCATTCCGGCGCCCAAGGGATTCACGGTGGTCATGCAGGTGGCGCGCTCGATGGGGCGCGGCGCGACGGTCAACCAGATGGTGCTGTCCGATGGGCTGGCGGCCATCTCGGTGTTCATCGAACCCTACGACAGCCAGCGCGGCCATCATCCGCCCCCTGGCGCGGCGCAGCGTGGATCGATTACCGTCTATGGCACCCGCATCGCCGATTACTGGCTGACGGCCGTGGGCGAAGTGCCCGTGGCGACGCTGGAACAATTGGCGGAAGCGACTGAATACGTACCCGTGGCGAACGCTCCGGCGGCCGGCTCCAAGCAGTGAGCGGCCTCTGCGGCAAGAAGTGATTTCGGAGCAATCTATGAAAGCAATGATGGTGTCGAACCCCGGCCTGCGCCGCTTCCTGGCGGCCGCGACGGCGGGGCTCTTGATGTCGGCCGCCTTCGCGCCCGTCTCGCAGGCGCAGACCCCGGCGGCCGAAATGCCCACCCCGACGGTGGCGTTGCCTGACTTCACCGGCATCATTGAAAAAGCCGACCCGGCGGTCGTCAACATCCGCACCACCGCCACCGTGCCGATCCGTGGCGTGGGCCCGGGCGGCAACGATCCGGCGGAACTGTTCCGCTGGTTCTTCGGCCCCGATTTCCAGCCGCCGGGCCAGCAGTCGCCCAATCCGCGCCAGCGTCCGCAGCCGCAGCAGCCCGAAGAGCGCACCGTGCCGCGCGGCGTGGGCTCGGGCTTCTTCATCTCGGATGACGGCTACATCATGACCAACAATCACGTGGTCAGCGATGCAACCGACATCTACGTCACCCTCACCGATGGCCGCGAGTTCAAGGCCAAGGTCATCGGCACCGACGAGCGCACCGACGTGGCGCTGATCAAGATCGAAGCCAAGGACATGACGCCGCTGGTGATCGGCGATCCCAAGAAACTGAAGAAAGGCCAGTGGGTGCTGGCGATCGGCTCGCCGTTCGGCCTGGATTCCACCGTGACCTCGGGCATCGTCAGCGCCATCGGCCGCGATACCGGCGAATACCTGCCGTTCATCCAGACGGACGTGGCGGTCAACCCGGGCAACTCGGGTGGTCCGCTGATCAACCTGGCGGGCGAGGTCGTGGGCATCAACTCCCAGATCATTTCGCGCAGCGGCGGCTTCATGGGCATATCGCTGGCCATCCCGATCGACGAAGCGATGCGGGTGGTCGACCAGTTGCGCGCCACCGGCAAGGTCACGCGCGGCCGCGTCGGCGTGCAGATCGGCGAAGTCGGCAAGGACGTGGCCGAGGCCATCGGACTGCCCAAGGCCGAAGGCGCGCTGGTCAGCAGCGTCGAGGCGGACGGTCCGGCCGAACAGGCGGGCGTGCAGCCCGGCGACGTGATCCTGACCTTCAACAAGGAACCGATCAAGCGCTGGTCCGATCTGCCGCGCATCGTCGGCGAGACCAAGCCGGGCACGCGCGCCGACATGGAAGTGTGGCGCAAGGGCAAGAAGATGACCCTGTCGGTCAAGGTCGGCGAGATTCCGGTCGACAAGGCCGCCCCGGGCAAGAAGGGCACGCCGCCGGCGCCGGAAGTCACCAACGCGCTGGGCCTGGGCGTGATCGACGTACCCGCCGACGTGCAGAAGAAGCTGCGCATCAAGGGCGGCGTGCAGGTCAAGGTCGCCGAAGGCGCCGCGGCCAAGGCTGGCCTGCAGGAAGGCGACATTGTGTTGGCCCTGAACGACACCGACGTCACCGGCGCCAAGCAGTTCGCCGAGCTGGTCGGCAAGCTGGACAAGGGCCGCGCGGTCGGCCTGCTGGTGCGCCGCGGCGAGCAGACCCAGTGGGTGGCGGTGCCCGCAAGCAAATAAGGCCCAAGACCGGCTAAAATGGCTGGTTGCCGCAAGAGGGGGCGCCTGGCGCCCCCTCGTTTTTGCCCGGACCCCCGCCAGATGCCGCCCGCAGCCCGCGCCAAGCGTGGCCCGGCGGCAGGCGTTCCGGCCGAGTGGCCCTAACCCGTCAGCCGTGCCTACCCTGGTGGCGGCGTCTTCCGGCAGTTTGCCGAATGTTCCGTCCCTTTTAAAATCAAGCATGCAGCATATTCGCAACTTCTCCATCATTGCCCACATCGATCACGGCAAATCGACCCTGGCCGATCGCCTGATCCAGCGCTGCGGCGGATTGGCGGATCGCGAAATGTCGGCCCAGGTGCTCGACTCCATGGAGATCGAGCGCGAGCGCGGCATTACCATCAAGGCCCAGACGGCGGCCCTGCACTACAAGGCGCAGGACGGCAAGGTCTACAACCTGAACCTGATCGACACCCCGGGGCACGTCGACTTCTCGTACGAAGTCAGCCGCTCGCTGTCGGCCTGCGAAGGCGCGCTGCTGGTGGTCGATGCCTCGCAGGGCGTCGAGGCGCAGACCGTGGCCAACTGCTACACCGCCATCGAGCTGGGCGTGGAAGTGCTGCCGGTGCTGAACAAGATGGACCTGCCGCAGGCCGACCCCGAAGGCGCGCGCCAGGAAGTCGAGGACGTCATCGGCATCGACGCCTCGCACGCGGTGCTGGCCAGCGCCAAGACCGGCATGGGCATCGACGAGATCCTCGAGTCCATCGTCGCGCGCGTGCCGCAGCCCAAGGGCGACCCCGACGCGCCGTTGCAGGCGCTGATCATCGACTCGTGGTTCGACAACTACGTCGGCGTGGTCATGCTGGTGCGCATCGTCAACGGCGTGCTCAAGCCCAAGGACAAGATCCTGCTGATGGCCTCCGGCGCCACCCACCTGTGCGAGCAGACCGGCGTGTTCACGCCCAAGTCGCAGCAGCGTCCGCACCTGTCGGCGGGCGAGGTAGGCTTCATCATCGCCGGCATCAAGCAGCTCGAAGACGCCAAGGTCGGCGACACGGTGACGCTGGCGAACAAGCCGGCCACCGCGCCGCTGCCCGGCTTCAAGGAAGTCAAGCCGCAGGTGTTCGCCGGCCTGTACCCGGTCGAAAGCTCCGAATACGACCAGCTGCGCGATTCGCTCGAGAAGCTCAAGCTGAACGACGCCGCGCTGATGTTCGAACCCGAAGTGTCGCAGGCGCTGGGCTTCGGCTTTCGCTGCGGCTTCCTCGGCCTGCTGCACATGGAGATCGTGCAGGAGCGCCTGGAGCGCGAGTTCGACATGGACATCATCACCACCGCGCCGTCGGTGGTGTACGAAGTCGAGCAGCGCGATGGCTCGGTGATCACCGTCGAAAGCCCGTCGCGCATGCCCGAGATCGGCAAGATCGCCGACATTCGCGAGCCGATCGTGAAGGTCACGCTGTTCATGCCGCAGGACTACGTCGGCCCCGTGATGACGCTGTGCAACAACAAGCGCGGCGTGCAGATCAACATGAGCTATCACGGCCGCCAGGTGCACCTGGTGTACGAGATCCCGCTGGCCGAGATCGTGCTGGACTTCTTCGACAAGCTCAAGTCGGTGTCGCGCGGCTACGCCTCGATGGACTACGAGTTCCTCGAGTACCGTTCGGCCGACGTGGTGCGCGTGGACCTGCTGATCAACAACGACCGCGTCGACGCGCTGGCCGTGATCGTCCACCGCAGCAACGCCCGCCATCGCGCCCGCGACGTCGTGACGCGCATGCGCGGCCTGATTCCGCGCCAGATGTTCGACGTGGTGATCCAGGCCGCCATCGGCGCCGAAATCATCGCCCGCGAGAACGTCAAGGCGCTGCGCAAGAACGTGCTGGCCAAGTGCTACGGCGGCGACATCTCGCGCAAGAAGAAGCTGCTGGAAAAGCAGAAGGCCGGCAAGAAGCGCATGAAGCAGGTCGGCACGGTGGAAATCCCGCAGGAAGCCTTCCTGGCCATCCTGCAGGTGGAAGACAAATAGAACCCGAGAAGGCGGTTAGCTGATGAGTTGGAACTTTGCCCTGATCCTGTTTGTTCTGCTGGTGTTGACCGGCATCATCTGGGCGCTCGATCTGGCCGTATTGCGGCGCGGCCGCGAGCGCCGGGCGCAAGAGGCGATGGCGCAGTACGACGCGGCGCTGGTCGGAGACGCGCAAGAAGCCGAACGCCTGCGGCGCGAGGCCGGCGACAAGGCCCGCCGCGTGCCGTGGTGGATCGAATACGCGGTCAGCTTCTTCCCGGTGATCCTGTTCGTGTTCGTGCTGCGCTCGTTCGTGGTGGAGCCGTTCCGCATTCCGTCGGGCTCGATGCTGCCGACGCTGCAATCCGGCGACCTGATCCTGGTGAACAAGTTCAGCTATGGCCTGCGCCTGCCGGTGATCGACAAGAAGGTCGTCGAGATCGGCAAGCCGCAGCGCGGCGACGTGTTCGTGTTCCGCTATCCCGTGGATCCGGACGTCGACTACATCAAGCGCGTGGTCGGCCTGCCCGGTGATGAAATCGCCTACATCGACAAAAAACTGTACGTGAATGGTCAATTGGTGCCGCATGAGCGCGCCGGCGACTATTTCGAGCCCGACCGTGTCTCGTATATCGCACAATATAAAGAGAAATTGGGCGACGTTAGTCACAATATCCTGCTAGATGAGAGCCGGCCGCAGGAATATCGTCCGCAGTACCAATTTCCCAACCTCGGGAACTGCCAATATTCCCGCGATGGGGTACGCTGCAAAGTACCCGAGGGGCAATACTTCGCCATGGGCGATAATCGGGATAACAGCGCCGACAGCCGATACTGGGGTTTCGTGCCGGAATCCAATATCGTCGGGAAGGCCTTCTTCATCTGGATGAATTTCAGCGATCTCAGCCGCATCGGCCGGTTCAACTGATTATGTCGCTAGCCACGCTAGAAAACCGGCTGGATCACCACTTCAGTGATTCAGCACTGCTTGAACAGGCGTTGACCCATCGCAGCCATGGTGCGCGCCACAACGAGCGCCTGGAATTCCTCGGGGATTCCGTGCTCAACTTCGTCGTCGCGGCGATGCTGTTCGAGCGTTACGCGAAAATCGACGAGGGCGACCTGTCGCGCCTGCGCGCCAACCTGGTCAAGCAGGCCTCGCTGGCGGACATCGCCCAGCGCCTGGAGCTGTCCCAATACCTGCGCCTGGGCGAAGGCGAATTGAAGAGCGGCGGTTTCCGCCGTCCGTCGATCCTGGCCGACACGGTCGAAGCCCTGTTCGGCGCCGTGTTCCTGGACGCCGGTTTCGACGCCGCCCGTCGCGTGATCGTGCGCCAGTATCAGCCGGTATTGGCCTCGGTCGATCCCAAGACCCTGGGCAAGGACGCCAAGACCTTGCTGCAGGAATTCCTGCAAGGCCGCAAGCTGGCCTTGCCCGTGTACACCGTGGTGGCCACGCACGGCGCCGCCCACAGCCAGCAGTTCGAGGTCGAATGCGCCATTCCGGCGCTGGAGATCAAGGTGAACGCGCCCGGCGCCAGCCGCCGCGCGGCGGAGCAGTCGGCCGCCAAGCTGGCGCTGGAGGCAGCGCAGGCCATCAGCCCGGCGTCCAAGGCCGCCCGCAAGTCGGGCAAGGCGCGCAAGACCGCGCAGTTGTCGCTGCCCGTGGCAGTGTCCCAAGAGACTAAATGAGCGATACCCCTTTCCGTACCGGTTTCGTGGCCATCGTCGGCCGCCCCAATGTGGGCAAGTCCACGCTGACGAACGCGCTGATCGGTTCCAAGATTTCCATCGTGTCGCGCAAGGCGCAGACCACGCGCCACCGCATCCATGGGGTGCTGACGCGCGACCACGAACAGTTCGTGTTCGTCGATACGCCCGGTTTCCAGACGCGCCACGGCGGCGCCATGAACCGCATGATGAATCGCGTCGTGACGCAGGCGCTGGCCGACGTCGACGTGGTGGTGCATGTGGTCGAGGCCGGCAAGTGGTCGGAGGGCGACGCCAAGCTGCTGCCGCTGCTGCCGGCGCCGGAACGCACTATCCTGGTCGTCAGCAAGATCGACGCGCTGAAGAACCGCGACGAGCTGTTCGCCTTCGTCTCGAAGATCATGGCGCTGCATCCGTTCGGCGCCGTGGTGCCCGTCAGCGCCACCAAGAACCAGCAGCTCGACCAGTTGCTGCAGGAAATCGCGGCGCGCCTGCCGGAAGGCGAGCCGATGTTCGAGGAAGACACCCTGACCGACCGGCCGATGCGCTTCATCGCGGCCGAGCTGGTGCGCGAGAAGATCTTCCGCCTGGTGGGCGATGAACTGCCCTACGGCTGTACGGTCGTGATCGAGCAATGGGAAGAGACCGACAAGGGCGCGCGCATCGCCGCCTGCGTCGTGGTGGAGCGCGACAGCCACAAGCCCATCCTGCTGGGCACCGGCGGCATGCACATGAAGCGCATCGCCTCCGAGGCGCGGCAGGACATCGCCAAGCTGCTGGACAAGCCGGTGCACCTGGAGATCTACATCAAGGTGCGCAAGGGCTGGTCCGACCGCGAGAGTGCGCTGCGCGACCTGGGCTATGAGTAGACGGGCGCCTCGCGTCCAGGATCGCCCGGGATACATGCTCCACGCCACGGCGTGGCGCGAGACGTCCCTCATCGTTCAGACTTTCTCCCGCGACCACGGCTGTGTCGCCATGGTCGCCAAGGGCGCCAAGCGCCCGTATTCCGTGCTGCGTCCGGTGCTGTCGGCGTTCCAGCCGCTGCTGCTGTCCTGGACCGGCAACGGCGAGGTCAAGACCCTGACCCGCGCCGAGATCATGGGCGTGCGCGCCCTGAGCGGCACCGCGCTGATGTCGGCGTGGTACATGAATGAACTGCTGCTGCGGCTGCTGCCGCGCGAAGACGCCCATCCGCTGCTGTTCGATGCCTATGACATGGCGCTGCAGCAGTTGTCGGGCGGCACGCGCGCGGCTGGCGCCTTGCGCCGCTTCGAGTGGACGCTGCTGCGCGAAACCGGTTACGGCGTGGACGAGGCCGAACCCGATTTCGACGACCCCGTCATCGAGCCGGCGCTGCGCCGCGACCTGCGCGAACGCCTGGCCGAGAACCTGGCGGGCCGGCCCCTGGCCACGCGCCGGGTGCTGATGGACCTGCAGCGCATCTGAAGCCGCGGCGCGTCCGGCCATGACCTTCACGCTCAAACAGGTCGAGACCTTCCGTACCGTCTATGAAACGGAAAGCGTGACCGCCGCGGCCCGGCGGCTCGACGTGTCGCCGGCTACCGTCAGCGCCACGCTGGCCGCGCTCGAGGCCAGCATCGAATTGCGGCTGTTCGAACGCGTGCGCCAGCGCATGCAGCGCACGCCCGAGGCCACGCTGCTGTACGAGGAAATCCGTCGCCTGAACGTCGGCCTGGAAAGCCTGGGCCGCAAGATCCGCGCGATCCGCGGCGCTGCCCAGCCGCGCCTGCGCATCGGCTGCATCCACGCCTACAGCGGGGCGGTCGTCAGCGACACCATTGCGCGCTTTCGCGAGCGTTATCCGGACACGCCGCTGTATCTGCAGATCCGGGATTCGAACACGCTGCGCGACATGGTGGTGTCGGGTGAACTCGATCTGGCCGCCGTGGCCGACGAGTCGGAACTGGAGGGCCTGCGCGGCCATCGCCTGGCCAGCCTGCGAGCCGTGACGGTATTTCCCGAGGGCCATCCGCTGGCGCGCCTGGAGCAGGTCGGCTTGGCGCAACTGGCCGAAGTGGACGTGATCGCCCTGAACGCCGAGGACGCCTCGCGCCAGCGGCTTGACGCACTGGTGCTGCAGGCCGGCCTCAGCCTGCGCGTCGCGATCGAGACGCCGTATTCGAGCACGGTGTGCCAGCTGGCGCTGGCGGGCCATGGCGTCGGCATCGCCAACCCCGCCACCGCGGTGGGGCTGGAAGCCGCCGGGTTGTGCCACCGGCCGCTGGCGGCGCCGGTGCATTTCGAATGCCACATGATCCTGCATGGCAGCCGGCCGCTGTCGGAGGCCGGCAAGTACTGGGCGACCTGCCTGCGCGCCGCGTTGGCGCCATTGGTGGAACGCTACGGCGTCAAACGTGGCTGAGGGGCGCGCCTCGGGCAGTCGTTGTCTTTGCTCTCGCCCTGGGCCGGGTTCCTTTCCGTGCGAGCAGGCGTTAACCGCGGCGGCCGTCCGCCGTCAGGATCAGCACCACCGATGATTCCGCATCCAGCTGGCCCGCCCGGCGCAGCCGCGTGACCGCCGCCAGCGCGGCGGCCGATGACAGCTCCGTGGCCAGCCCGAGGCGTTCCAGGCGCTGTTGCGCCTGGGCGGCGGCGGCATCGGTGACCTCGACCGGCGAGCCGCCCGAGCGCGCCAGCGCCTCCAGCGATTGCAGCGTGACCGTGCCGCCGGCGATCGAGTATTGGTCGGTGGCGCCTTCCCACAGGCCGCGCGCATCGCCCGCGGCGCGCGCCCGCGACAGGCGGGCGTACGGCTCGACCGCATGCAGCCGTGGCAGGCGCGGGATGCGACCGGCGCGCAGCAGTTGCTGCCAGCCCAGCAGGATGCCCCACAGCAGGTCGCCGCGCGCGGTCGGCACGACGATATCGGTGGGCAGGCCGCAGTGGTCGAACAATTCCCGCGCGATCGGCTTGTAGCCTTCGACGCCGTAGGCATGCGTGCCGACCGGCGGATTGAGGTAGTTGGTGCCGGCGAAGGCGCCCTGGTTGCGGCACAGGTCGGCGACATGAGGCCAGCGGCCCAGGCTGTCGTCGAACGCGGTCAGGCGGGCGCCGAAGCGTTGCATGGCGTCGCGCTGCAACGGCGGACAGTTGCGGGTGATGGCGATGTCGGCCTGCAGGCCGGCGGCGGCGCAATAGGCCGCCAGCGAGACGCCGGCGTTGCCGCTGGAGGCCGCGGCCACGCGCGTGGCGCCGGTCAGCCGGGCGCGCGACACCAGTTGCGCGGCCATGCGGTCCTTGTGGCTGCCGGTGGGGTTGGCGCTTTCGCATTTGAGCCAGAGCCGGCCCACGCCCTCGGCCTGCGCCAGCGCGGGCGCGTCCAGGCAGGGCGTGGCGCCTTCGCCGAGCGTGACGGCGTCGAGCACGGGCAGGTCGATCGCGTCGCCGGGCATCGCGTCGTACTGGCATTCCAGCGTCGCGGGATGGCCGGCCTCCAGGCAGTGCGGGCAGCCTTCCGGGTAGTCGGCGGGCGGCAGGCGGCTGTCGCAGCGGATGCAGCGCAGGCCGGACAAGCGGGGGTTCATCTGCATGGGTCAGTACAACGAGGCAAGGGAGTCCAGGGGAAGGGCGGGCGCGACCTGCAGCAGGCAGTCGCCGTCGTCGCTGCGGGCGATGGCGCGCAGGCAGACGACGGTGCCGGCCTGCGGGCTGGCGAGGGCGCGCGCAGGCAGGTCGGGGCGAGCGGGTTCGATGAGCTGGCCGATGGTCTGGCCGGCGGTCACGGTCTGGCCGAGGTCGACGGCGGGAATGAACACGCCGGGCTCGCGGCCGCGCAGGGTGGCGGCAGGCGCGTCCAGGTCGTGCAGCGACGGGGCCGGTTGGCGCGGCGCGGCGGCGGCCAGCAGGCCCAGCTCCGCCAGGCAGCCGAGCAGGCCGTCGCGGCAGCGTTCCACCAGCGCGCGGGAGGTTTCGCCGCCGCCGCCGATTTCCGCGCTCAGGCGCAGCACGCCCAGGCGGCTGGCGGCGGCCGGCATCGAGCCGGATTCGCCGCCGCGGAAGAACACGCAATGCGGCATGCCGAAGGCGCGGGCCAGGGCCGGCAGCCGTGCATCATAGGCGTCGTCGCCGTAGCGGGTGATGACCGAGGACGGCAGGTAGCGCAGCGACGCGCCGCCGCTGTGGACGTCCACCAGCGCCTGGATGCGCGGCAGCAGCCGGGCCTCCAGGGCGGCGGCCACGCTCTCGGTATAGCCGCGCGCCGGCGCGCCGAGGAAGGCGCGGTTCAGGTTGCCGCCGTCGGAAGGCGACAGGCGGGTGCCGGCCAGCGAGGCCTCGGCGTTGGCGGCGGGCAGCAGGTAGACCGTGCCGCGCTGCAGGACGCCCGGCAGCAGTTGCCAGAGCTGCAGGATGGCCGCCTGGCCTTCCCATTCGTCGCCATGCACGCCGGCCATCAGCGCCACGGCCGGCCCGGGGCCGGCCTCGATCTTCAGCACCGGGATGGTGACGCGCCGGTAGGCCGAGGCGTTGGTCGCCGCGGCGCAGGTGAAGTCTTCGCGGCTCACCTTGATCATGGCGTGCCTTCCGGTTGCGGGCGATGGGGGGTCAATCCAGCGTGGTGCCGGCGGCCTTGATGAGGTGTTCCCATTTGGGCAGTTCCTTCTGAATCTGGGTCTGGACGTCGGCGGGCGTGCCGCCGAGCGGTTCCTGGGAGCGGCTGCGCAGTTCGCGGGCGACAGGCTCGGCGCGCAGCGCGGCATTCATCGCCGCGTTCAGTCGCGCGATGACGGCGGGCGGCGTGCCGGCCGGCGCCACCAGCGCGCTCCAGGCCGATTGCTCGTAGTCGGGATAGCCTTGCTCGGCCACCGTCGGCACGTCCGGGTTGGAGGCGGCGCGGGCCTTGGTGGTGACCGCCAGCGCGCGCAGGCGGCCATCCTTCAGGTTGCCGATCAGGGGCGGCAGGTTCTCCATCATCGAATCGACGTGGCCGCCCAGCAGGTCGGCCAGTTGCGCTGCGGTGGCCTTGTAGGGAATCTGCCGCACCGCCGCGCCGGTCTGGGCGATGAACAGCTTGACGCCGACTTCGCTGGTGGTGCCGGGATCGGCCGACGTCATGGTCAGGCGGTCGGGCTGGGCGCGGCTGGCGTCGATGAAGCTCTTCAGGTCGCGATAGGGCGAGGCGGCGTTGACGACGATGACGTTGGGGGTTTCGGCCACCAGCCCGATCGGCGTGATGTCGCGGTCCAGGTTGTACAGTTGCTGTTTGAAGAGGTAGCGATGCAGCACCAGCGTGCCGACATGCGCATAGCCGATGGTGTAGCCGTCGGCCGCCGCGCGCACCAGCGCCTGGGTGCCGATGCGGCCGCCCGCGCCGACGCGGTTTTCGATCACCACCGGCTGGCCCAGCACGCGGCTCATTTCCTGGCCGACGAGCCGGGCGGTGATGTCGGCGTTGCCGCCGGCGGCGGCCGGCACGATCATCGTGATCGCCCGTTCCGGGTATTCGGCCAGCGCGGGCTGCGCGGTCAGGCAGAGCAACAGGGCGGCAAGGCGGGCGGAGCGTTTCATGACGATTCCCGGAACGTTGAGGGCTGCGCTATTGTGCGGCGGCCGCGCCGGGAATCCGTTTGGTTTTCTAAGATGGTTGTTCGGTGAAAGCTAAGGCTGCGGTGGCGCCTGCCGGTCGGCCTTGCGCCCCAGTCCGTAGCCGAGCGCCGCCGCGGCCAGCGCGCACAGCGCGCCCAGCAGGGCGATCAGCGCCACGCCGTGGCCCAGCGCATCGACCCCGGCCTTGACCCAGCCGCTGGCCGCGTCGCCGGCGCGATAGACCACCGTGTCGATGGCGTTCTTGGTCTTGTACTTGTCCTCGGGCGGGACCGCAGTGAACAGCATTTCGCGTCCCGGCTTGACCAGGGCGTATTCGCCGGCGCGCCGCAGGATCATGGCCACGGCAAGCACCGCGAACACCGGGTAGGCCGCCAGCGCCAGGAACGCCAGCGCCATCGCCAGCGGCACCGCCGCCATCAGGAAGCGCACGCCCAGCCAGGCGGCGACGCGGCCGGTCAGGAACAGCTGCGACAGCAGCGCCAGGGCCTGCACGATGAAGTCCAGCGTGGCGAAGACGCGGATGCGCTGCGCCTTGTCCGGGAAGGTATCGGCCACCAGCCGCGCCTGCTCCATGTACAGGAAGGTGCTGAGGGTGGCCAGCAGCAGCACCAGCACGGCAATGCCCAGCAGGTAGGGCGACTGGAACACGCGCGACAGCCCCGCCAGCATGGCGCCCGGGATCGGACGCGCCAGTTCGGCGGTCTCGTCCTCGGGGCGGGTCGCGGCGCGCCAGCGCAGCAGCCAGCGCTTGAGCGGCAGCGTGGCCGTTAACAGCAACGCCGACAGCAGCAGCAGGCCCGCTGCGCCGAGCGTGCCCGCCAACAGGCCGCCCAGCAGGGGGCCGCACAAGCCGCCGGCGCTGGCGCCGGCGGCAATGAAGGCGAACAGGCGCTTGGCCGACTCCATGCGGAAGACGTCGGCCATCAGGCTCCAGCCGAGCGAGACCACGAACAGATTGAAGACCGACAGCCACACGTAGAAGCTGCGCGCCGCCCAGACGCCATCGGGTTGCCAGTGGAACAGCCCCGCGTAGCCGGCCATGGTGGCGGCGAACACCGTGTAGGCCCAGGTCACCAGCGTCGCGCGCGACACCCGGGCCGACAGCCAGCCGAACAGCGGCACCACCGCCAGCATGGCGAGGAAGGTGGCGGTGAACAGCCATTGCAGCTGGTCGACGCCGGCCTGGATGCCCAGGGTCTCGCGGATCGGTCGCAGCATGAAATAGCCGCAGAACAGGAAAAAGAAGAAGGCGAAGCCGCAGGCGCCCGCGACCAGTTCGCCGGGCAGGATCCCCAGCGCTTGCGCCGTCCGCTGGCGCCAGGTGCCGGCGGCGGGCATGGCGTCAGCCCAGCAGGGCGGCGATGCGTTCGCGCAGGGCCGCGTCCGGTTGTTGGCCGAAGCCGGCCCGCGCGTTGTCCACCATGTTGGCCGGCTTGGAGGTGGCGGGGATGACCGCGGTCACGGCCGGGTGGCCGATGATGAATTTCAGGAACAGCTGCGCCCACGAGGTGCAGCCGATGTCGGCGGCCAGGCCGGGCAGCGGTCGGTCCCTAACCTGGCGGAACAGCGCGCCGTCCTGGAACGGGCGGTTGACCAGGACCGCGACCCCATTGGCCTGGCAGGCCGGCAGCAGGCGCTTTTCGGCGTTGCGCGCGCCCACCGACAGGTTGATCTGCACGAAATCGGGCTTTTCGCGCTCCACCAGTTCGGTCAGCTCGTCATGGGCCGCATCGGTGTAGTGGGTGATACCGATATAGCGCGTCTGCCCTTGCCGCTTGAGGTCGCGCAGCAGCGCCAGCTGGTTGCGGGTGTCGATCAGGTTGTGGACCTGGATCAGGTCGAGCTTGTCGGTGCGCAGCGCGCGGCGCGACTGCTCGATCTGGCGCATGGCCGCCTCGTGGCCCTGGACGCTGATCTTGGTGGCCAGGAACACCTGTGGACGCCGGTTCGGTTCGCGCGCCAGCAGCGCACCGGTGACGGCCTCGGCCTGGCCGTAGCTGGGGGCGGTGTCGATCAGCGAGCCGCGGCCGTCCAGCAGCGCATCCACGACGTGCGCCAGCGGCGCCATCTCGGCGGCGTCGGACGGCGACACGTTGAAGGTGTCGGCCGTGCCCAGCCCGACCACCGGCAGCATCTCGCCCGAAGACCAGATGGTGCGCGCCAGCATCGGCTGCCGGGTGGTCAGGGCGCTCGCGGTCCACGGTTGGGCCAGCAGCGGGGCGCAGGCGGCGGCTTGCAGGAATCGGCGGCGATCGGGCATGGCTGGCTCCAATGAAAAAGGGCCTGCATTGTTCATGCAGGCCCTTGTGACAGTAACAGCGGTGCGCGTTTACTCGCGGTTGCCGCCGAAGATGCCCAGCAGCATCAGCAGGTTCGAGAAGACGTTGTAGACGTCCAGGTAGATGGCCAGCGTGGCGGACACGTAGTTGGTTTCACCGCCATTCACGACGCGCTGCAGGTCGACCAGCATGAACGCCGAGAAGATCACGATGGCCAGCACCGAGATGGTCAGCATCAGCGCGGGCAGCTGCAGGAAGATGTTGGCCAGGGCCGCCACCAGGATCACGACCGCGCCGATGAACAGGAATTTCTGCAGGCCGGACAGGTCGCGCTTGATGGTGGTGGCCAGCGTGGCCATCGTGCCGAACACGATCGCGGTGCCGCCGAACGCCGTCATGACCAGCTGCGAGCCGTTGCTGAAGCCCATCACGAAGCCGAGCAGGCGCGACAGCATCACGCCCATGAAGAACGTGAAGGCGAGCAGCAGGACCACGCCCAGCGAGTTGTTCTTGTTCTTCTCGATGGCGAACATCATGCCGAAGGCGCCCACCAGGAACACGATGGCGGACAGGCCCGGGCTGGCGCCCATGACGCGGTTGATGCCGGTGTACAGGCCGACGGCCGCGCCCAGCACGGTCGGGATCAGCGAGAGCGCCAGGAGCCAATAGGTGTTGCGCAGGACTTTGTTGCGCACGACCTCGCCCGGCGCGCCGGCGAGGGTGCCGGAACGGTTAAAGGGGGACGGACGATATTCGTTCATGGAGGACTCCTGTGTACGGCAGAAATTGATTTGCCTAGAAGGCTTAGATGCCAAGGATACCTTACAGTTCCCTGAAGAATCCAGTTTTCGGAAGAATTAGCGCGCAGGGTGGGCGGGCATGACCCCATTATGGGGATGGTCATGCCGATTTCAACCGGGCCTGACGTCCTGCAGCACGCGCGCCACGATACGCGGCAATTCCTCGTCCATGCGCGCCTGGATCTGTTCGATGGCGTCGGCCAGGGCCTGGCGCATGATCTGCTCGACCTCCGCCTGCAGACGGGCGGCCAGCACCGAGGCCTGCGGCGATGCGTCGGGCGAGGCGACGGCCTCCTCCGGGGGGATGGCGTCCTCCTGGGCGCCGCCAACCGCCGCGGCGGCAGACGGCGGCATGGCGACGGCATCGGCTGTCTCGGTCAGCAGCGGGACGTCGTCGTCCTGAGCGAGGTCCGTCAGCAGCGGAAAGGCGTCGTCGGCAAAGGCCGGCGCATCGTCCTGCGCCACCTCGGTCAGCAGCGGCGCGTCCGGCAGCGGCGCGGACGGGGACAGCGTGGGTTCGGCCCGCTGGGTCAGGGTGGGGATGCCGGGATCGGAGGGGCGGTGGGGCATGGAGGCTCCCGAGGGTCTGGATGGCGCCGCCCGGGGGCGGCGCGGGATGCGGGGAGGGCGGTCAGGCGCCCGGCTGCCGTTGGCTCAGGTCGTGGCTTTGCGGCGTGTGGCCGGCGCCCTGGTAGACGCGCCAGCGCTGGCGCGCGGCCTGCTTGTCCTCGGGATCGTCCGAGACGATCTCGAGCAGCCGTTCGAAGGTCTCGAAGCCCGGCGGGCAGTCGTCATCGAGATTGAGCAGCCAGGGCGGGTTCGGGCCGTCCCCGGCGGCCTGCGCGGCCTGTTGCGGATCGCCGGCGGTCAGGACGACGGGCGTCTCGGCCGCCAGCGGGTCATTGGCCAGGACGTGCGGCACGAACGAGGTGTCGTCGAAGGCCCATAGCATGCGGTCGAACTGCGCCAGGCGCGACCCCTCGCGGCAATACACCACCAGCCGCTGGCCCGCCAGGTAGCGCTTGCGCACGACCTGGCAGGCCATGCGCAAGCGGTCGGGCGCGCCAAAGGCGAAGTCGATGCGCGTCATGCCGGGGTCCGTGGGTGGCCGCTCAAGCCTGGTCCAGCAGGAACTGCATCAGCAGCGGGACGGGACGGCCCGTGGCGCCCTTGTCCTTGCCGCTCTTCCAGGCCGTACCGGCGATGTCCAGGTGGGCCCAGCGGTACGACTTGGTGAAGCGCGACAGGAAGCAGGCGGCCGTGACGGCGCCGGCCGGGGGGCCGCCGATGTTGGCCAGGTCGGCGAAGTTGGACTTGAGCTGGTCCTGGTAGGCATCGTCCATCGGCATGCGCCAGGCGGTGTCCAGGGCTTGGCGGCCGGCCGACGAGAGGGCCTCGGCCAGCGCGTCGTCCTTGCTGAACAGGCCGGTGTTGACGTGGCCCAGGGCCACCACGCAGGCGCCGGTCAGGGTGGCGATGTCGATGACGGCGGAGGGCTTGAAGCGCTCGGCGTAGGTCAGCGCGTCGCACAGCACCAGGCGGCCTTCGGCGTCGGTGTTGAGGATCTCGATGGTCAGGCCGGCCATGCTGGTGACCACGTCGCCCGGCTTGTTGGCCTTGCCGCTCGGCAGGTTTTCGCAGGCCGGGATCAGGCCGATCACGTCCAGCGGCAGTTCCAGTTCGGCCAGGGCGCGGAACGAACCGAGCACGCTGGCGGCGCCGCACATGTCGTACTTCATTTCGTCCATCGTGGCGGCGGGCTTGAGCGAGATGCCGCCGGCGTCGAAGGTGATGCCCTTGCCGACCAGCACGATGGGGCCGTCGGACGCCTTGGCGCCCTTCTTGGCGGGCTTGCCGGCGTGGCGCAGGACGATGAAGCGCAGCGCTTCCTCGGAGCCGCGCGCCACCGACAGGAACGAGCCCATGCCGAGCGCCTCGACCTGCTTGCGGTCCATGACCTCGACCTTGAGCGACTTGTATTCGCGCGCCAGGCGCTTGGCGGTCTCGCCCAGGTAGGTGGGGGTGCAGAGGTTGCCCGGCAGGTTGCCCAGGGTGCGGGTCAGTTCCATGCCGTTGGCGATGGCGGCGCCTTCGCGCAGGCCCTTCTGGGCCTGGGCGGCGTCAGCGCGCTCGACGATCTGGACGATCTTCTTGAGCTTGGGGCGGGCGTCGCGGTCGGGCTTGCCGAAGCTGGCGTCGTAGTGATAGGTGGCGCTGCCGGCCGCGATGGCGGCGCTGCGGGCGCGGGCGATGATGGCCACGTCGGCGATCGGGTTGGCGGCCAGGGTCGACACGCCTTCGGTCAGCTGGGCCGAGACGCAGGCGGCGGCGAAGGCCTGTTCGGCCGAGGCGTGGGCGCGGGCCGAGTATTCATCCTGCTTGCCCAGGCCCACCAGGACCACGCGCTGGGCCGCGACGCCCGGCAATGCGCGCAGCACCAGGGTGCTGCCGGCGCGGCCGCGGAATTCGGTCTTGGTGACGGCGCGCACGGCGCCGTTGGCGGCACGGTCGATCAGGTCGGCGGCGGGGCTCAACACGCCGTCGGCGAAGACCCCGACCGCCAGGGCGGCGGTTTTGATCTGGTGCAGGGAAGCAGTGGTCTGTGTGCTAAATTCCATGAGGGTTTCCCGTGTGCGTCTGTATGATGCGGTCGATTATCCCGCATATTCTCCCATGTCTCTATTCAAACGCTCTGTCGTCAGCGAGATCACCAGTCACGCTGGCGTTGTCTTTTCCACGTTGCTCATCGTATGGCTCAGCGTGCTGCTGGTGCGCCTGCTCGGTGAAGCGGCGGGCGGCAACATCGGGGCGGACGTCGTGCTCGTGCTGGCCGCGCTGTCCACCATCACGGCGCTGCCGACCATCCTGGCGGTGTCGGTCTTCATCGCGGTGCTCACCACCGTCACGCGCAATTACCGGGAATCCGAGATGGTGGTCTGGTTCGCCAGCGGCCTGTCGCTGGCGGACTGGCTCAAGCCGGTGCTGCGCGTCGCCGTCCCCGTGGCCATCGCGGTGGCCGGCCTGACGCTGGTGGCCGCGCCCTGGGCCTATCGCCAGATCGGCGAATACCACGAACGCTTCGAGCAGCGCTCCGACCTGTCCAAGGTCACGGCCGGCCAGTTCGCGGAATCGGCGGGCGGCAACCGCGTGTTCTTCGCCGAGGACCCGGCCAAGCCGACCGACGAACTGGGCAACGTGTTCGCGCGCGAAACCGGGCCGGAATGGCTCAGCGTGCTGACCGCCAGCAGCGCCCACAGCGAAACCCTGCCCAACGGCGACCGTTTCCTGGTGCTGGGCGAAGGGCATCGCTACGACCTGAAGCCGGGCACGCCCGAGATCCGCCTGGTGCACTTCGAGAAATACGGCCTGCGCCTGGAGAGCAAGGGCGGCGACGACCCGGTCGCGTCCGCGCGCGCCGCCGCCGAGCGCTCGGCCAAGGCGCGCACCACGCCGCAGCTGATGGCCGACAACACCACCAGCAGCTGGTCGCAGGTGATGTGGCGCGTCTCGCTGCCGCTGGCCGCGCTGAACCTGGCGTTGCTGGCGATCCCGCTGGGCGCCGTGAACCCGCGCCTGGGCCGTTCCGGCGACCTGCTGATCGCCGGCCTGGTGGGCCTGCTGTACATGAACCTGATCAACCTATCGCGCGCCTGGATTTCCAACGGCAAGCTCAGTTTCGGCGTTGGCACCGTGGCGATCCACCTGGTGGTGGCCGCCTTCACGGCATTCCTGCTGATGCGCCGCCTGCGCGTCAAGGCGCCCAAGAACAGCTAGCGGCCCGACCCGCGGCCCGTTCCAGGGGCGCGGGGATCGGTGAGCCGGGCCGCTGGCCCCGGTCTCCGGCGGCGCGTGACCGCGCCGCCACTGTCGTCCTCAGGGCAGGTATTTCATCGTTCCGCGCTTGCCGGCCAAGAGGTCGGCATTCTTCAGCACCGACTTGCGGATGAACTCCCACAGCACCGTCACGCGCTTGAGCTTGCGCAGGTCCTCGTGGCAATACATCCAGAATGAACGCGTGATCTCCACTTCCTTTTCCAGCACCGGCTTGAGCCGCGGGTCCTGCGCCGCGATGAAGCAGGGCAGGATGGCCAGCGACTGGCCCTGCAGCGCCGCGTGGTATTGCGCCACCACGCTGGTGCTGCGCAACACCACCCGGCTGGCCGGCAGCAGGTCTTCCAGGTAGCGCAGCCGCTCGCTGAACAGCAGTTCGTCGACATAGCCGATGAAGCTGTGGCCCGCCAGGTCGGCCCGGCCGCGGATCGGCGGATGGCGCGCCAGGTACTCGGGCGTGCCGTACAGGCGCAGCGTGTAGTCGCACAGCTTGCTGCACACATAGGGGCCGCGTTGGGGGCGCTCGATCGTGATGGCCAGGTCGGCCTCGCGCTTGGACAGGCTGACGAAGCGCGGCACCGGCAGGATGTCCAGCGTGATGTGCGGATAGCGCCGCTGGAAGTCGGCCGCCAGCGGCGTCAGCACGTAGCTGCCGAAGCCCTCGGTGGCGCCGATGCGCAGGTGGCCGGACAGCGCCTGCCCGATCCCCGACAGCGTCTCGCGGGCGCTGTGCACCGTGCTTTCCATCTGCTCCGCGTGCACGAACAGGCGCTGGCCATCCTCTGTCAGCACGAAGCCGGCGCTGCGCGATTTCTCGAACAGCAGCGTGTCCAGCTCGGTTTCCAGCGCGCGGATGCGGCGCGACACCGTGGTGTGCTCGACCCCGAGCCTGCGCGCCGCGGCGCTGACGCGCTGGGTCCGCGCGACCTCCAGGAAATACCGCAGACTGTCCCAATCCAGCACGTTTTTCGCTCCCGACAGGCTTGTGCATTGATGCACAAGGAATGTGCATTTCTGGTGTTGCTTGTTGATTTTCACACATCTACACTGGGTCGGCAGCCCTGGGGGGAATGCTCCAGGAGCCGCGGGCCGCGAAGACGGCGCCATAACGCATAACACTCAGGAGACAAATCCATGGAATTGCACGCACGCGGGCTGGCCGCAGGCTTGTGTCTGGGCGCAGCGCTGGTGGGTCAGGCGTACGCGGCGGATAAGCCGCCAGTGAAGATCGGCATCCTGACGGACATGTCGGGCACCTATGCCGGCATGGGCGGACCCGGTTCGGTGGCGGCGGCGCAATTGGCCATCGACGATTGCCTGGCGGCCGAGTGCAAGGGCATGAAGATCGAGCTGGTGTCGGCCGACAACCAGAACAAGGCCGACGTGGGCGCGGCCAAGGCGCGCGAGTGGTTCGACCGCGACGGCGTCACCGCCATTGCCGACCTGACCAATTCCGCGGTGGCGCTGGCGGTGCAGGGCATCGCGCGCGAAAAGAACAAGGTCGTGATGTTCTCCGGCCCGGCCACCACGGCGCTGACCAACAAGGAATGCTCGCCGCTCGGCTTCCACTGGATGTTCGACACCTATTCGCAGTCCGCCGGCGGCGCCAAGGCCACGGTCAAGGCGGGTGGCAAGTCCTGGTATTTCATCACCGTCGACTATGCCTTCGGCCATTCGCTCGAGGCCGACACGGCCAAGGCGGTCAAGGCGCTGGGCGGCACCGTCGCCGGCAGCGTGCGTCATCCGCTCAACGCGCCGGACTTCGCCTCGTACCTGTTGCAGGCGCAAAGCTCCAAGGCGCAGGTGGTGGCGTTGGCCAACGGCGGCCAGGACACGGTCAACGCGGTCAAGCAGGCGCGCGAGTTCGGCATCGTGGCCGGCGGCCAGCGCCTGGTGTCGCTGCTGATCTTCCTGTCCGACCTGCGCGCGCTGGGGCTCGAAAGCGCCCAGGGCCTGTCGTACGTGGACGGCTTCTACTGGGATTACGACGACGCCACGCGGCAGTGGTCGACGCGCTTCGAGAAGGCCTTCCGCGGCCTGAAGCCGACCATGACGCAGGCCGGCGTGTATTCGAGCGTGCTGCACTACCTGCGCTCGGTGGCGGCCTCGGGCAGCACCGACGGCAAGGTGGTGGCCGACAAGATGCGCGCGCTGCCGATCAAGGATCCGATCATGCGCAACGCCTCGATCCGGCCCGATGGCCGCGTGATCCACGACATGTACCTGTATGAAGTGAAGAAGCCGTCCGAATCCAAGGGCGGGTGGGACTATTCCAAGCTGGTGGCCACCATCCCGGCGGCCGAGGCCTTCCAGCCGCTGGCCGATTCGGCCTGCCCGCTGGTGCAGAAGTAAGGCGCGGCGCGCCGCCGGCAGACCCCGGCGGCGCGCGCGCGAGATCCAAGAACGCGGATTCCATCCGCATCGACTATGCAGTGTGAGGAGCATCAAATGAGTGAAGTCCCCCGCGTTCCGCTATTGATCGGCGGCAAGCTCGTGCAGTCCAAGACCACCGAATGGCGCGACGTGATCAACCCCGCCACCCAGGAGGTCGTGGCCAAGGTGCCGTTCGCCACGCGCGACGAACTGGACGAGGCCATCGCCAATTCCAAGGAAGCCTTCAAGACCTGGCGCAACAGCGGCCAGGGCCTGCGCATGCGCGTCATGCTGAAGTTCCAGGAACTGCTGCGCGCCAACACCGGCAAGCTGGCCGAGATGATCACCCGCGAGCATGGCAAGACCCTGCCGGATGCCGAAGGCGAAGTCGGTCGCGGCCTGGAAGTGGTCGAGCACGCCTGCTCGATCGCCAATCTGCAGTTGGGCGAATACGCCGAGAACGCCGCCTCCGGCATCGACGTCTACACCCTGATCCAGCCGCTGGGCGTGTGCGCGGGCATCACCGCGTTCAACTTCCCGGTGATGCTGCCGTGCTTCATGTTCCCGATCGCGGTGGCCTGCGGCAATACCTTCGTGCTCAAGCCGTCCGAGCAGGATCCGACCGCGTCGCTGTTCCTGGCTGAGTTGGCGCTGGAAGCCGGCCTGCCGCCGGGCGTGCTGAACGTGGTGCATGGCGGCCCGGAAACGGCCAACGGCCTGTGCGAGCATCCCGACATCAAGGCGGTGTCGTTCATCGGTTCGACCCGCGTCGGCACCGAGATCTACAACCGCGCCTCGGCCGCCGGCAAGCGCTGCCAGTCGATGATGGGCGCCAAGAACCACTGCGTGATCCTGCCGGACGCCGATCCGGACGTGGCGCTGAACCAGCTGCTGGGCGCCGCCTTTGGCGCCGCCGGCCAACGCTGCATGGCCTCGTCGGTGGCCGTGCTGGTGGGCGAAGCCCGTAACTGGCTGCCCGATTTCGTCGAGCGCGCCAAGAAGCTCAAGGTCAATTCGGGCATGGACCGCGCCGCCGACCTGGGCCCGCTGGTCTCGCCGAACGCCAAGAAGCGCGTCGAAAGCCTGATCCAGAAGGGCGTGGACGAAGGCGCCAAGCTGCTGCTGGACGGCCGCAACCTGAAGGTCTCCGGCTTCGAGCAGGGCAACTTCGTCGGCCCGACGGTGTTCGACGGCGTGACCGAGAACATGACCATCTACACCGAGGAAATCTTCGGCCCGGTGCTGTGCGTGGTCGGCGCGGAAACGCTGGAAGAGGCGGTGGAGTTCATCAACCGCAACCCCAACGGCAACGGCGTCGCCCTGTTCACGCAGGACGGCGGCGCGGCGCGCTACTTCCAGAACAACATCGACGTCGGCCAGGTCGGCATCAACGTGCCGATCCCGGTGCCGGTGGCATGGTTCAGCTTCACCGGCTCGCGCGGCTCCAAGCTGGGCGACCTGGGTCCCAACGGCAAGCAGGCGGTGCAGTTCTGGACGCAGACCAAGACCGTCACGGCGCGCTGGTCGGCCCATGCCAAGACCGTGAACACCACGATCTCGATGCGCTGAAAGAGGGACGCCTTGTCCTAAGCTTATACAAATAAGTCATATAACAAGGCGTCCTTATTACTTATAATTGGCCCGTCTATCAGGGGCCAATTCATGAACCTGCAGCAATTTCGTTTCGTGCGCGAAACCATCCGGCGCGACTTCAACCTGACCGAAGCCGCCCGGATGCTCTATACCTCCCAGCCGGGCGTGTCCAAGGCCATCATCGAGTTCGAGGACGAACTCGGGATCAAGATCTTCGAACGCCATGGCAAACGCATCAAGGGCCTGACCAAGCCCGGCCTGGCCGTGTCGCAGGTGATCGACCGCATCATGCGCGAAGTCGACAACCTCAAGAAGGTCAGCGACGAATTCGCCCGCCGCGACGAGGGCGGCCTGGTGATCGCCTGCACCCACACCCAGGCGCGCTACCTGCTGCCGCGCGTGATCCCGGCGTTCCGCAAGCAATTCCCCAAGGTGCACCTGTCGCTGGCCGAAGGCAGCCCCGCGCAGCTGGCCGAAATGGTGCTGCACGAGCAGGCCGACCTGGCGCTGGCGACCGAGTCGCTGGCCCTGACGCCCGGCCTGGCGACGCTGCCCGTGTACGCCTGGGAGCACACCGTGGTGGTGCGGCCCGACCATCCGCTGGCCGAGCTGACCTCCAGCGCCGCCAAGCGCCTGTCGCTGGCTCAACTGGCCGAATTCCCCATCGTGACCTATGACCGCGCCTTCACCGGCCGCAGCACGATCGACGAGGTCTTCGCCAACCAGGGCATCCATCCGGACATCGTCCTGGAAGCCATCGACGCCGACGTGATCAAGACCTACGTCGACGTCGGGCTGGGCATCGGCATCATCGCCGGCGTGGCCTACGATCCGCGGCGCGATTCGAACCTGGTGGGCCTGCCGGTGGGGCACCTGTTCGGCACCCACACCACCCGCGTCGGCGTGAAGGCCGGCGTGTTCCTGCGCGACTATGTCTACACGTTCCTGGAGATGCTGGCGCCGTCCCTGACGCGCGCGGTCGTGACCGAGGCCGTGCAGGGAACGGCCAAGTAGGCGGGCCCATGACGAGTGCGGTCGAAGTCGGACGAGAAGAAGCGGTTCCCCTGGTCGGGAGCCGCTTTTTTTTTGGAAACACGGGGGCGGGGAAGGGCGTGGACAGGGTGTCTCGCTATCCCTTTCCATAAGCTCATAAAAAATATTAAATAAGAACTGATCTCATTTGAGTTGACTAAAAAATAGGAATCATTATCATTACATCCAGTCTCAACGACCCAGTGAGGTTAAACATGACGGCAGGATTGAGTGCAGTGGTAGTGGGCGCCGACAGGCTCGGCAACATTCCGGATCTGCTTAAAGGACACAACATCTCGATCACGCACCACATCAGTGGCCGTGATCCCTCGCATCAGAAGAAGACGTTACAACTGCCCTCGGGCACCCAGCTGGTCATTTTGCTGACCGATTTCCTGGGCCACAACGTCATGAAGACCTTCCGCAACGCGGCGCAGCGCGGTGGCATCCGCGTCGTGGCTTGTCGCCGTTCGGTGTGCAGCATGCAGCAGGCCCTGCAGCAATGTGGCCTGTGCAGCCGGGGCGCCGCGGTCCACTGACACCGCCGTGCCACGCCGCCGCCAACACTGAAAACTGGGGAGGCCGAAACGGCCTGCGGCCCCAGGGCCGCGAAGAGGAATGAAAAACGCCGCCGGACTGGAAAGTCCGGCGGCGTTTTGCTGTCTGCGTCCGATTGCGTGTGGCGGTCGCGCCGTTTGGAGGATGGCCGCATCGCGGCCGGCGCGTCACACTGCGAGAGGTCAGTTGGCCGCGCGGGCGCTGGCCACCAGGCCGTTGTCCAGGCGGCGGGCGCCGTTGTAGCGCTTGCTCCAGTAGGCCATGGTCATGTTTTCGACCCGCACCACGCCGCCGGCGCTGGGCGAATGCACGAAGCGGTCGTCGCCCAGGTAGATGCCAACGTGGGAGTAGCGGCGGCCCAGGGTGTTGAAGAAGACCAGGTCGCCGGCCTTGAGCTCGTTCTTGGCGACGGAAATGCCTTGCTGCGCGATTTCGGCGGCGTTGCGGGGCAGCTTCAGGCCCAGCGAACGTTCGGCGGTGTAGGTCACCAGGCCGCTGCAATCGAAACCGGTATCGGGGGAGTTGCCGCCGAAGCGATAGCGGATGCCCAGGTAGTTCAGGGCTTCGCTGACCATGGCGTTGTCGCTGCTGACTTCGCTGTGGTTGCGCTGACGGTCGCGCTTGAATTTCTGTACCACCAGCATGCCGATGGGATCATCGGCGGTGGCGACCCATTCCGTCTCGTAGGGATCGATCTCGGACGTATAGGCGGTGGATTTTTGAGAGGTGTTTGCACAACCCGCCAGACCCGCGACGCACGCCGCCAGCGCCAGCAAACGCAGACCGCGGTTTGCCTGGCCAGAGGATGAATTCAGTCGCGCGCTTTTGGAGTGTCGATGCATTCGCCTGGGGATGGTTGCGTCCTGTTTCGCGCATTCAAGGAAATAAAGCGTCAAAAACGCTAAAAAACACCTGAATAACGGGAATCAAGCAGCGAACCAACAGATATGTTGTCTACAACTTCGCGGGGATTCTACCAAACTTTTAAGACTGGTTCGTTACTGTAACCAGTCCGGCGCCCGTGCGGCGTAGACGCGTGGCAGAATTTTTTGACTTGCGGCAAGCCTCATGCAAGGTTTGCCCACCAGAATGACCAAAGGATTCGAAAAGAAAGCAATCAGCCATACGGCGTATGCACAATAACAGGAGACAAAAATGCAAAAAACCAGGGATTTCCATTACCGCTCGGTGCACGACCGCGACGCCTTCTGGCGCGAAGAGGCCGGCAGGGTGCACTGGGAGACGCCATTCGAGTCAGTCCTGGATTTTTCCCGGCCGCCCTTTGCCAAATGGTTCGTGGGCGGCAGGACCAACCTCTGTTACAACGCCGTGGACCGCTGGCTGCCGACCCAGGCCGACAAGCCGGCCCTGATCTGGGTATCGACCGAAGTCGAGCGCGAGCGCGTCTACACCCGCCAGGACGTCTATGACGAAGTGAACGCGGCCGCCGCCATGCTGCAGGACCTGGGCGTGGGGCGCGGCGATCGGGTGCTGCTGTACATGCCGATGGTGCCCGAGGCGGTCTTCACCATGCTGGCCTGCGCCCGCATCGGCGCGGTGCATTCGGTGGTGTTCGGCGGTTTCGCCTCGGTCAACCTGGCGCAGCGCATCGACGATGCCGCGCCCAAGGTGGTGGTGTGCACCGACGGCGGTTCGCGCGGCGGCAAGGTGGTGCCCTACAAGCCGCTGCTGGACCGGGCGCTGGCGTTGTGCAAGACGCCGCCGGCCTCGGTGGTGGTGTTCGACCGCGGCCTGGCGCCGTTCGAGCCGGTCGCCGGCCGCGACCTGGACTACGCCACCCTGCGGGCGGCGCAGCGCGGCGTCCATGTGCCGGTGACCTGGCTGGAATCGTCCGAGCCCAGCTACATCCTGTACACGTCCGGCACCACCGGCAAGCCCAAGGGCGTGCAGCGCGACACCGGCGGCTACGCGGTGGCGCTGGCCTCGTCGATGGAATACCTGTTCAACGGCAAGGCCGGCGATACGTTCTTCTGCACCAGTGACATCGGCTGGGTGGTGGGGCATTCCTATATCGTGTATGGCCCGTTGATCGGCGGGCAGGCCACGGTGCTGTACGAGGGCACGCCGGTGCGCCCGGACGGCGCCATCCTGTGGAAGCTGGTGGAGCAGTTCGGCGTCAACACGCTGTTTTCGGCGCCGACCGCGGTGCGGGTGCTCAAGCGCCAGGATCCGGCTTTGCTCAGGAAGCACGACCTGTCCACGCTGCGGGCGGTGTATCTGGCCGGCGAACCGCTGGACGAACCGACCGCGCACTGGATCTCGGAAGGGCTGGGCAAGCCCATCATCGACAACTACTGGCAGACCGAGTCCGGCTGGCCGATCCTGTCGGCCCAGCCCGGCGTCGAAAAGGTGCCGACCCGCTTTGGCAGCCCGTCGTTCCCGGTCTACGGCTTTGACGCGCGCATCGTCAGCGAATCCAGCGGCGAGGACCTGGAGGCGGACCAGAAGGGCGTGGTGGCCATCGTGCCGCCGCTGCCGCCGGGCGCCATGTCGACCATCTGGGGCGACGACGAGCGCTTCGTGCAGACCTACTTCACCTCGATTCCCGGCCGCCAGGTGTATTCCACCTTCGACTGGGGATTGGTCGACGCGGACGGATACTGGTTCATCCTGGGGCGCACCGACGACGTCATCAACGTCGCCGGCCACCGCCTGGGCACGCGCGAGATCGAAGAGTCCGTCAACAGCCACAATGGCATCGCCGAATGCGCGGTGGTGGGGGTGGCGGACGCGCTCAAGGGCCAGGTGGCGATGGCGTTCGCGGTGCTGAAGAATCCGGCCGCCGCGGAAACGCCGGAAGGCGCAAAACAGCTGGAAGCGGATATCATGCGGCTGGTGGAAGATCAGCTGGGAGCGGTGGCGCGACCCGCCCGGATCCGGTTCGTGGGCGCGCTGCCCAAGACCCGTTCCGGCAAGGTGTTGCGCCGCGCGATCGTCGCGGTATGCGAAGGCCGCGATCCCGGCGACCTGACCACCATCGAGGATCCCACCGCCCTGGAACAGATCAAGGAGTCGCTGCAATGAACACCAAACCCGTGCTGAACGCCGAAGACGTCAAGAAAATCCTGGCCGCGGCCGAAGCACACGCCCTGCAGAACAAGTGGGCCGTGACCATCGCCGTGTCGGACGATGGTGGCCACCTGCTGGGCATGCTGCGCCTGGACGACGCCGCGCCCATTTCCTCGCACATCGCGCCGGCCAAGGCCAAGACCGCGGCCCTGGGCCGCCGTGAATCGCGCGTCTACGAGGAAATCATCAACAACGGCCGCTACTCCTTCCTGTCGGCGCCGCTGATCGAAGGCATGCTGGAAGGCGGCGTGCCGATCACGGTCAACGGCCAGGTGGTCGGCGCGGTCGGCGTGTCGGGCGTGAAGTCCACCGAGGACGCCCAGATCGCCCAGGCTGGCATCGCCGCGCTGGGCCTGTGAGCCAGGAAACGCCGCGGCCGGCGCCCGAAGGCGCCGCCGCGCCCGCCGGCGGGGAGGCGGACAGGAGTCCGCTGAACCCCGGCGTGGCCAAACGCGAAGTCTGGGCCTGGGCCATGTACGACTTCGCCAATTCCGGCTACACCACCGTGATCCTCACGGCGGTGTTCAGCACCTATTTCGTCGGCGTGGTCGGCGGCCGCGCGCCGTGGGCCACGCTGGCCTGGACCGCGGCGCTGTCGCTGTCCTATCTGCTCATCATGCTGACGATGCCCACGCTGGGCGCGCGCGCCGACGCCCGCGCCGGCAAGCGGCGCTTGCTCTACGCCAGCACCATCGGCTGCGTGGCCGCCACCCTGGTCCTGACCCAGGCCGGGCCGGGCGACGTCTGGCTGGCGCTGGCCGCCATCGTCGTGTCCAACTATTGCTATTGCGTCGGTGAATCCGTGGTGGCGGCGTTCCTGCCCGAGCTGGCCAAGCCGTCGGCGCTGGGCCGGGTGTCGGGCTGGGGCTGGAGCTTCGGTTATTGCGGCGGCATGCTGACGCTGGGCCTGTCGCTGGTGGTGGTGAAGCTGGCCGAGGCCGACGGACTCGACGCCGAGCATTTCGTGCCGCGCGTCATCCTGGTGACCTGCGCGGTGTTCGCGCTGGCGGCGCTGCCGTCGTTCTTCCTGTTGCGCGAGCGTGCCCGGCCTTCCGGCAAGGCGCAGGAGACGCTGGCCATGCTCAAGCGGCTGGCCTACGCCTGGCGCGAGACCGGCCAGCATTTTCCCGAGTTCCGCCGGCTGCTGATGTGCATCGCCTGCTATCAGGCGGGCATCTCGGTCGTGATCACGCTGGCGGCGGTGTATGCCTCCGAGGTCATGGGCTTCACCACGCCGCAGATCATGCTGCTGGTGTTCACCGTGAACATCGGCGCGGCGGCGGGCGCGTTCTCGTTCGGCTACGTGCAGGACCGCATCGGCCACAAGCCGGCGCTGGCGATCACGCTGTGCGGCTGGATCCTGATGGTGCTGGTCGCCTACGCGGCCGTGACCGCGCCGGTGTTCTGGGTGGCCGCGACGCTGGCCGGACTGTGCATGGGCACGACCCAGAGCGCGGGCCGCGCCATGACCGGCGCGCTGGCGCCGGCAGGCCGCCTGGCGGAATTCTTCTCGCTCTGGACCTTCGCGGTGCAACTGGCGGCGGTCATCGGCCCGCTGACCTACGGCCTGGTGACCTGGGTCACGCATGGCAACCATCGCCTGGCGATCCTGGTGACCGGGCTGTTCTTCGTCGGCGGCCTTATCCTGCTGTCGCGCGTGGACATGGCGCGCGGCCTGGCGCGCCGCACGGCGTAAGGGCGCGTGCGGCCGCGGCAACTGATATTCTTATGAAGTCCCGACCATCGCCACGCCGCCTGCGGGCAGGCGAAGGCCGGCGGGTTGCGTATTGCGCTGTCAGTTGTCGATGCCGTTGCCGCCACGATTGGCGCACGTTCTTGCGGAATACGGGCTTATGGCCCGTATTTTGCGTAAGGTGCCCGTAAGAGCGTGGAGATACGGTTGCGAGTGGGCAGTTAGATAAAAACGGCATCAACAACAGAATCACAGATTGGAGACAAGATCATGTCGAATGCTATTGAGTCCGTACTGGTGGAAACCCGGGTCTTCCCGCCGCCCGAGCGCGCGGCGCAGGGGGCCGCGATTCCCAGCATGGACGCGTACAACGCGCTGTGCGCGCAGGTCGAGAAGGATTTCGACGGCTTCTGGGCCGGCCAGGCCCGCGACAACCTGCAGTGGACCAAGCCGTTCACCGAGGTGCTGGATGAATCCAACGCGCCGTTCTACCGCTGGTTCGGCGACGGCGAACTGAACGTCTCGGCCAACTGCCTGGACGTGCACCTGACCAACGGCAATGCCGACAAGACCGCCATCATCTTCGAAACCGATGACGGCAAGGTCGACAAGGTCACCTACCGCGAACTGCTGGCGCGCGTGTGCCGCTTCGCCAACGGCATCGCCAAGCTGGGCTACAAGAAGGGCGACCGCGCCATCATCTACATGCCCATGTCGATCGAAGCCGTGGTGGCCATGCAGGCCTGCGCGCGCCTGGGCGTGACGCACTCGGTGGTGTTCGGCGGCTTCTCGGCCAAGAGCCTGCAGGAGCGTATCGTCGACGTCGGCGCCTCGCTGGTCATCACCGCCGACGAGCAGGTGCGCGGCGGCAAGACCATCCCGCTCAAGCCGGCGGTGGAAGAAGCCATCGCCATGGGCGGCTGCGAAGCCATCAAGCACGTCATCGTCTATCGCCGCACCGGCGGCAAGGTCGCCTGGAACGAAGGCCGCGACCTCTGGATGCACGACGTCGAGGCCGGCCAGGCCGACACCTGCGAACCGGTGCCGGTCAACGCCGAGCATCCGCTGTTCATCCTGTACACCTCGGGTTCCACCGGCAAGCCCAAGGGCGTGCAGCACTCGTCCGCCGGCTACCTGCTGTGGGCGCTGCTGACGGTCAAGTGGACCTTCGACGCGCGCAAGGACGACGTCTACTGGTGCACGGCCGACGTGGGCTGGGTCACCGGCCACACCTACATCACCTACGGCCCGCTGGCCGCCGGCCTGACGCAGGTGGTGTTCGAGGGCGTGCCGACGTTCCCCAACGCCGGCCGCTTCTGGGACATGATCGCGCGCCACAAGGTCACCACTTTCTACACCGCGCCGACCGCGATCCGCTCGCTGATCAAGGCCGCCGAAGCGGCGCCCGAGACCCATCCGTCCAAGTACGACCTGGACAGCCTGCGCATCATTGGCACGGTGGGCGAGCCCATCAACCCCGAGGCCTGGATCTGGTACCACAAGAACATCGGCCGCGAGCGCTGCCCGATCGTCGACACCTGGTGGCAGACCGAGACCGGCGGCCACATGATCACGCCGCTGCCGGGCGCCACGCCGACCAAGCCGGGTTCGTGCACGCTGCCGCTGCCGGGCATCGCCGCCGCCATCGTCGATGAGACCGGCGGCGACGTCGACCAGGGCAATGGCGGTTTCCTGGTGATCAAGCGTCCGTGGCCGGCGATGATCCGCAACATCTGGGGCGATCCGGAACGCTTCAAGAAGAGCTACTTTCCGCCGGAACTGCGCGGTTATTACCTGGCCGGCGACGGCGCGCAGCGCGACGCGGATGGCTACTTCTGGATCATGGGCCGCATCGACGACGTGCTCAACGTGTCGGGCCACCGCCTGGGCACGATGGAAGTGGAATCGGCGCTGGTCGCGCACGAGCTGGTGGCCGAGGCCGCCGTGGTCGGCCGTCCCGACGACACCACCGGCGAGGCCGTGGTGGCCTTCGTGGTGCTCAAGAGCGCCCGTCCCGAAGGCGCCGAGGCGCAGGCCATCGCCAAGACGCTGCGCGACTGGGTCGCCAAGGAAATCGGCCCGATCGCCAAGCCCAAGGACATCCGCTTCGGCGACAACCTGCCCAAGACCCGTTCCGGCAAGATCATGCGCCGCCTGCTGCGCGTGGTGGCCAAGGGCGAGGAAGTGACGCAGGACGTGTCGACGCTGGAAAACCCCGCGATCCTGGAACAGCTGTCCAAGCCGTTGTAATGCGGCGCGCGCCGTCCGTCATGCGGACGGCGTGGACGGTTCCCGGCCCGACGGGAGCATAATGCGAGATGCCCATGCCGGTTTGCCGGCATGGGCATCGTCGTTTTTTCTTTCCCGCTTCCACTGGAGACGCCGCCGTGAGCCGCAGCAGTTTCGATCGCGCAGGGCTTGCCCTGATGTTCAGCACCATCCTCGTGTGGGCGGGCAGCTGGATCGCGATGAAGCTGATCGTGCCCTACATCGGCCCCTTCGATTTCGTGGCGCTGCGCTACGTGACCGGCGCGCTGGTGCTGTTCGCGCTGGCGGCCGCGACCCGGCGGCCGCTGGCCCTGCCGTCCTGGAAGCTGACCCTGCTGATCGGCCTGACCCAGACCGCGGGTTTTCAGGGCTTCGTGCAGACGGCGCTGGTGTCGGGCGGCGTCGGCAAGGTGTCATTGATGGCCTACACCATGCCGTTCTGGGTGGTGCTGTTCGCCTGGGGCCTGCTGGGCGAGCGGCCGACGGCCCGTCATGGCATCGGCATCGGCCTGGCCGCGATCGGCCTTGTGCTGTTCATCGAGCCCTGGCATGGCGTGGGCGAAATGCGGCCGGTGCTGCTGGGGCTGGGCAGCGGCCTGTGCTGGGGCGTGGGCACGGTACTGTCCAAGCGCATGTTCGAGCGCCATGCGCCCGACGTGATGACGTTCACCGCCTGGCAGATGCTGTTCGGCGGGCTGGTGATGACGCCGGTGGCCTTGCTGGTGCCGCAGATCGCGCCGCAATGGGGCTGGCAGCTGTGGACCGGCATGACCTATATCGTGCTGATCGCCACCGCCGCCGGCTGGCTGCTGTGGCTGCAGGTGGTGCGACGCGTGCCGGCCTCCATCGCGGGCCTGTCCAGCCTGGGCGTGCCGGTGGTGGCGATGCTGATGGCCTGGGCGGTGCTGTCCGAACGTCCGTCGCCGGTCGAGCTGGGCGGCATGGCCCTGATCCTCGGCGGTATTTTTGTCGTGAGCCGCGCGGCGCCCGCCGCGCGCGCGGGCTGACCGGCCCGCTTACCGGATTCCGTTTTCCTTCAAGGAAGCTTCATGATCGATTTGCGCAGTGATACCGTCACCCGGCCGTCCCCGGCCATGTTGCAGGCCATGGTCAGCGCGCCGCTGGGCGATGACGTGATGGGCGACGACCCCACCGTCATCCAGTTGCAGCAGGTGCTCGCCGAGCGCGCGGGCAAGGCCGCGGGCCTGTTCTTCCCGTCGGGCACGCAGAGCAACCTGGCCGGCCTGATGGCCCATTGCGAGCGTGGTGACGAGTACCTGGTGGGCCAGCAGGCCCACACCTACAAGTACGAGGGCGGCGGCGCGGCGGTGCTGGCCAGCATCCAGCCCCAACCCATCGAACACGCCGAGGATGGCTCGCTGCCGCTGGAAAAGCTGGCGGCCGCGCTCAAGCCCGAAGGCGATCCGCACTTCGCCCGCACTCGGCTGCTGGCGCTGGAGAACACCTTCCACGGCAAGCTGATCCCGGCGGACTATGTGCGCGCCGCGACCGACTGGGCCCGCGGCCATGGCCTGGCCACGCACCTGGACGGCGCGCGCGTGTTCAACGCCGCCGTCGCCAGCGGCAAGCCGCTGGCCGAGATGTGCCAGCCGTTCGATTCCGTGTCGATCTGCTTTTCCAAGGGCCTGGGCGCGCCGGTCGGTTCGGTGCTGGTGGGCAGCGCCGAGCTGATCGCCCGCGCGCGCCGCTGGCGCAAGGTGCTGGGCGGCGGCCTGCGCCAGTCGGGCGTGCTGGCCGCGGCCTGCCTGTATGCGCTGGAGCACAACGTCGAGCGCCTGGCCGAAGACCACGCCAACGCGCGCCTGCTGGCCGACGGGCTGCGCGGCATCGCGGGGGTGCGGGTGCTGAGCCAGGACACCAACATGGTGTTCGTGGAATTCGAGCCGGCGCGTTGCGATGCGCTGACCGCCGCGCTGGCGGCCGACGGCATCCTGATGCGCGCGGTCTACGGTGGTCCGACGCGCCTGGTGACGCACCTGGACGTGTCGAGCGCCGACGTGCGCCGGGTGGTCGAGGCCGTCGCTCGCCACCTGGGGTGAGCGGCTGCGGCATGGCCGGCCCGCAAGGGGCCGGCCATGCCGACATGAGGCCGACGCGCCGCGTCAGTCCGCGGCGCGCAGCGCCTCTGCCAGCACGGAGAACAGCTCGTCGATCTGCGCGGGCTCGATGATGAGCGGGGGCGACAGCAGCATGGTGTCGCCCGCCGAGCGGATCAGGCAGCCGCGTTCCAGGCAGGCCTGGTGCACGGCATAGCCGCGCTGCCCCGGCTTGCCCGCGAGCGGCGCCAGTTCGATCGCGGCCAGCAGGCCGATGTTGCGGATGTCCACCACGTGCGGCAGGCCCTTCAGGCCGTGGGCCGCGTCTTCCCAATAGCGCCACAGGTCGCGGCTGCGCTGGAACAGGCCGTCGCGGCGGCAGATGTCCAGCATCGCCAGCCCGGCCGCGCAGGCCACCGGGTGGCCCGAGTAGGTGTAGCCGTGGGCCAGCTCGATGGCGCTGTCCGGGCCTTGCATGAAGGCGTCGTAGACATGCTGGCGCACCAGCGTCGCGCCCATCGGAATGGCGCCGTTGGTCAGCCCCTTGGCGCTGGTGATGAGGTCGGGCGTGACGCCGAAATGCGTCGAAGCGAAGGCGCCGTCGATGCGGCCGAAGGCGCAGATCACCTCGTCGAAGATCAGCAGGATGCCGTGCGTGTCGCAGATCTGCCGCAGCTTCTGCAGATAGCCGCGCGGCGGCACCAGCAGACCGGTCGAGCCGGCCACCGGTTCGACGATGACGGCGGCGATGGTGGAGGCGTCGTGCAGCGCGACGATGCGTTCGAGCGCGTCGGCCAGGTGCGCGCCCCAGTCGGGTTGGCCGCGGGTGTAGGCCATGCGCTCGCGGTCATAGGTATGCGGCAGGTGGTCGACGTAGGGCAGCAGGTTGCCGAACGGCTTGCGATGGCCGCCGATGCCCGAGACCGACAAGCCGCCGAACCCCACGCCGTGATACGACCGCTCGCGCCCGATCAGGCGCACGCGCTGGCCTTCGCCGCGCGCGCGGTGATAGCCCAGCGCGATCTTGAGGGCGGTATCGACGGCCTCGGATCCGGAGTTGGAAAAAAACACATTGGAAAACCCGGCGGGCGCCTCCTCGCACAGTTTTTCGGCCAGCTCGAACGCCAGTGGATGGCTCATCTGGAACGATGGCGCGTAGTCCAGCTCGTAGGCGGTGTGCGCGATGGCCTCGACGATTTCGGGCCGGCGATGGCCGGCGTTGACGCACCACAGGCCCGCGATGCCGTCCAGCACGCGGCGGCCGTCCGGGCGGATGTAGTGCATGCCCTCGGCCGCGCTGAACAGCACCGGGTCGCGCTTGTAGCGCCGGTTGGCGGTGAACGGCATCCAGAAGGCATCGGCGTTGATCGGCGTGGCGGGGGCGGGCGAAGTCATGGGCGTCCTGTCGGGAGGATTTGGGGTTTGCCTATTTTGTATTAATAAAAAGAAAAATACAATTTGAGGCGAAACCCGCCCAGACCGATGGGCGCGTGAAAGCGACCCCAATCAACGGGCATGGCGAGGCAAAGGCAGGGAAAGTCGCCGCGTGGCGGCGGCGTGGATCAGGATTGCTGCTGCGAGGTCTTCAGGTGGCGGCGCATGAGCTGCGAGGCCCATTCCTGGTCGCCGGCTTCAAGGGCCTCGATGATCCGCAGGTGCTCGTTGCTGGAATTGACGAAGCGCGCGTCGCGGTAGAACGCGGCGTGTTCCTCCAGGCGGCGCAACTGGTTCTGCTGCTGCACCGCCTGCAGGATGTAGCGGTTGCCCGAGAAGCGCGCCAGCATTTCATGGAACGAGGCGTTCAGGCTGAAGAACTCGGTGGCGGAGATGTCGGCGTCGTCGCGCTGGATCAGCGTTTCATGCGCGGCCCGCATGCGCGCCAGGGCGTCGCGGTCGAGCTTGAAGGAGGGCTCCAGCAGGCCGGCGCACTCGATCGTCATGCGGAACCGGTAGCTCTCGTTGAGCGCCTCGCGGTTCTCCAGCGACGGCGCGAACTGCCAGCCGTGGCCCTTGCGCTTTTCGATCAGGCCGTCGGCCGACAGTTGCAGCAGGGTCTTGGCCAGCACGCTGCGCGGCGCGGGATAGCGTTGCAGCAGTTCGCGTTCGGTGAACTGGTCGGGCAGCGCGCGCGTGGCGCGGTCGTCGATCAGGCGCCGATAGAGTTCGTTCTGGGTCGGCCCGGCGCCGGCGATGGCGGGCGTGGCCAGCGCGGCGTTCTCGGCCACGGTGTAGCCGCTGTTGGGCCGATGCGTGATCAGGCCTTGCGTCGCCAGCAGCCGCAGGGCGCCTCGCACCGGCGTACGCGACACCTCGTAGCCCGCGGCCAGCGCTTCCTCGGACAGGTGGGCGCCGGGCGCATAGCGCCGGGCCACGATGTCCTGCGCAATCAGGCGCGCCAGATCGACTTGCAGCGGGGTGGGGCGGGCGTGAGCGGCGGTGGGCATGAATGGGCGCGGGAGCGGCGGTGGAGCAATGGTAACGGACAGTTGGGCCGCCGTAATCGGCCCAACTGTAACGCGGTAACGCGGCGCGCCTGCCCCGGGGGCGCCGCAAGGCCGGGCCCAGGGAGGCATCGACGCCCGCTCAGCCGTGGCGCGCGCGGCTGTCGCCCGGCGCCTGCTCGCGCTCCTGCATGCCGTAGTCGCGCAGCACCTGGGCGACGCGCAGGCGGTAGTTGGCGAACACGCCGCCGCGACCCGCCTCCTGCGCGCGGCGGTGCGAGTCCAGCGTGCGCCAGCGCCGGACCGCGTCCTCGTCGCGCCAGAATGACAGCGACAGCAGCTTGTCCGGCGTGCTCAGGCTCTGGAAGCGTTCGACGGAGATGAAGCCGTCGATGGCCTTCAGTTCGTCGATCAGGCCCGCGGCGATGTGCAGATAGGGCGCGGGGTTGCCGTCGGTGGGTTCGACTTCGAATATCACGGCGATCATGGGGTGGGCTCCTCGGTGAAATCAAATTGGGGAATCCGGGCATTGGGCAGCGGGCGGTAGCGCGCGCGCGCCGCCAGGGCGCGGCCATCGACGCCGGCCCGCAGCAGGTGGACCAGCGCGCCCGCCGCGTGCCGTCGCGCCAGGTCGCGGCCGGGGCAGGCGTGGCCCAGGGCGCCGAAGGTCCAGTGCGCGTCGGGTTGCGCCATGGCCGCGGCGGCCAGCACCAGCAGCACCGTGGCGCCGGCCTCGAGGCACTGGCCATCGAGGTCGATGGCCTCGGCCAGGAAGCGGCGGGTGTTGTGGATGGGCGGATCTTCGCGCAGCGTCGCGTCGACCAGCGCCAGGGCCTGCGCGACCGTCAGGTCGGCCGCGGCGCCATGGCGGCCGGCCCGCAACAGCGCGTTGCCGAGCAGGCCGGCGCCGGCGTCACAGGATTGGAACAGCAGCCCCGCCAGGTTGGCGGCCAGCAGCGCGGACTCCAGCCCGGCGTCGATTCCCCGGCGCCGCAATTCGCGCAGTGCCGGGGCGGCGGCGGGATCGTCCAGGTGGGCGCGCAAGCGCGCGGCCAGCCGTTCGGCGGCCGCGTGCCCGGCCGCGATCCGGGCGTCGGGCGCGGCGAGCGGCAGGGCCGCCAGGAAGTCGCCGATATCGCGCGCACAGTCCGCCGCGAGGGTATCGGGCAGGCCGATGAAACAGGCCTGGGCCAGTACCGGCGCGGCAGACAGGAAGCGGTCGATGGCGGCGGGATCGGGTGTCCGCGTTGAATCCTGCCCCGCATCCAGTCGCGGCCACGCGGGATCGCGCGCCTGCCGCGCCTGTTGCGCGAGGAATTCGCTCAGCAAGGGTTTGAGCAGGGCTTGCGGCGGCCCGTCGTTCATCCGCAGGAAGCGGCTGAACAACTGGCCCGCCGGGCCCGCCGCGATGCCTGGTGGCACCGGCTTGGCGACAGGGCGCACGCGCGCGGCGGGATGGCGCATGAGCGCCAGGATCGTCCGCGGCCCGCTGGCGACCCACAGGCCCAGCCGCGCGTCGTGGTACAGCGGGTGGTCCCTGGCCAGCGCGGCGTAATAGGGATAGGGGTTGGCGTGCGTCACCGCCTGGAGCGGATCGAGCGGCGAAGGGATGGGCATGGCGGCGTGGGAGCGGGTCTGGGCAAGCCAGTATCGCCGCGTCACGCCGCCGCCGATTCGGTGTCGGTCGAACTATGCCGGCGAGGCCGCGTCCGCCAGCAGCGCGGCGTAGCCGGCGCGCGAGTCGGGCCATCGCAGCGCCAGGCCGCTGGCGCGCAGCCGGGCGTTGCTGAGCTTCTTGCTGCCGATGCCGGCGGGCGCGGGGCCTTCGGCCGGAGCCGGCGCGCCGATCATGCGCGCCAGATCCGCATACAGTTCATGCAGCGGCAGCGGCGTGTCGTCGCAGCCGATGTAGACCGGTTGCGCCGCGGGCAGCAGCGCCACGTGCGCGATGGCGGCGGCGGCGTCGTCGATGTGGATGCGGTTGGCCCAGTGCGGCGGCTCGCTCGGCGCACGCGCGTCGCCGGCGCGCAGCCGTTCGATCAGCTGCAGGCGGCCGGGGCCGTAGAGGCCGGCGAAACGCAGGGTGGTGTGCGGCAGCGCCTGCGCGGCCAGCAGCGCTTCGGCTTCCAGCAGGATGCGGCCATTGAAGCCCTGCGGCGCGGGCGGGGTGTCTTCTGTGACCCAGTCGCCATGGTGTTCGCCATAGACCGCGCTGGAGGACACGAACACGATGCGTTCCACGCGCGACGTGTCGAGCGCGTCCAGCACGTGCTTCAGGCCTTCGACGAACACGCCGCGGTATGCGGCCGGATCGCGCGCGCCGGCGGTGGCGACGTGGATGACGCGGGTGATGCCTGCCGGCAAGGCCGGCAGGCCGTCGGGGCGGGAGATGTCGCCTTGCAGCCAGCGGATGCCGCTGGCGTCGCCCGCGGGCGGATGGCGGCGCAGCGCGTGGACCTCGTCGCCGCGCGCCAGGAAGCGGCGCGCGGCGCGTTGGCCGAGATCGCCGCAGCCGATGAAGAGCACCCGTTCAGCCATCGCCCGCGACCCTGCTACATGCCGCTGTAGACCGGGCCCTCGCCGCCTTGCGGCGCCACCCAGACGATGTTCTGGGTCGGGTCCTTGATGTCGCAGGTCTTGCAGTGCACGCAGTTCTGCGCGTTGATCTGCAGGCGGTCCTCGCCGTGGTCGTCCTTGACGAACTCGTAGACGCCGGCCGGACAGTAGCGCGATTCCGGGCCGCCGTACTTGGCGAGGTTGACCTTCACCGGCACCGACGCATCCTTCAGCGTCAGGTGGATGGGTTCGTTTTCGTCGTGGTTGGTGTTGGAGATGAACACCGAGCTGAGCTTGTCGAAGGTCAGCTTGCCATCGGGCTTGGGGTAGTCGATGCGGGCGCACTGCGAGGCCGGCTGCAGGCAGGCGTGGTCGGGCTTGCTGTGGCGCAGGGTCCAGGGCATCTTGCCCTTGAATACCAGTTGCTCGATGCCGGTCATCAGCGTGGCCACGGTGCGGCCCTTCTTGAACCACTGCTTGAAGTTGCGCGCCTTGTTCAGCTCGGCGTGCAGCCACGAATTCTTGAAGGCTTCCGGGTAGGCGGCCAGTTCGTCCTGGCGGCGGTCGGCCACCAGCGCGTCGAACGCGGCCTCGGCGGCCAGCTTGCCGGACTTGATGGCGGCGTGGCTGCCCTTGATGCGCGAGGCGTTCAGGAAACCGGCCTCACAGCCGACCAGCACGCCGCCCGGGAACGTCAGCTTGGGCAGCGACAGCAGGCCGCCGGCGGTGATGGCGCGCGCGCCGTAGGCAATGCGCTTGCCGCCTTCGAAGGTGCCGCGGATGGCGGGGTGGGTCTTGTAGCGCTGGAATTCGTCGAACGGCGACAGCCACGGATTGGCGTAGTCCAGGCCGACGATCATGCCGACGGCCACCAGGTTGTTGTCCAGGTGGTAGAGGAACGAACCGCCGTAGGTATCCGAATCCAGCGGCCAGCCGGCGGTGTGGATCACCAGGCCAGGCTTGGACTGGGCCGGATCGACTTCCCACATTTCCTTGATGCCGATGCCGTAGGCCTGCGGATCGCGGCCGTCGTCGAGCTTGTAGCGGTCGATCAGCTGGCGGCCGAGCTGGCCGCGCGCGCCTTCGGCGAACACCGTGTAGCGCGCATGCAGTTCCATGCCCGGCTGGTAGTGGTCGGTGTGGCTGCCGTCGCGGGCCACGCCCATGTCGCCGGTGGCCACGCCGCGCACGGCGCCGTTCTCGTCGTACAGCACTTCGACCGCGGCAAAGCCCGGGAAGATCTCGACGCCCAGCGCCTCGGCCTGTTCGCCCAGCCATTTGACGACGTCGCCCAGGCGGACGATGTAGTTGCCTTCATTGTGGAAACAGGGCGGCAGCAGCCAGTTCGGCGTCGCGCGCGCGCCGTTTTCGGACAGGAACAGGAACTTGTCCTGCGTCACGGGCACGGTCAGCGGTGCGCCTTTTTCCTTCCAGTCGGGGATCAGCTCGGTCAGGGCCAGCGGGTCCATGACGGCGCCGGACAGGATGTGCGCGCCCAGCTCCGCGCCTTTTTCCAGGACGCAGACGCCGATTTCCTGGTTCTTCTCAGCGGCCAGTTGCTTCAGACGGATAGCGGTGGCCAAGCCGGCGGGACCCCCGCCAACCACGACCACGTCATATTCCATCGACTCGCGTTCAGACATTGCAAAGCTCCCCGTATGTATTCCATATATGGCTGGAAGTATTATCGGCGATTGTATTGCAGGCGGAGACCTTGCACGTCTTCGCATTTCCATCAGATATCAGGAGCAATTGGTGAACCCGGACACTCTGTCTGCGCGGATTCTGACGGTGGGGGATACCCATCATGTGGATTTGCCTTTGCGTTGGGGCGATTCCGACGCCTTGAACCATCTCAACAACACGCTGTATTTCCGCCTTATGGAAGAGGCGCGGATGCAGATCCTGTACGACGCGGGCTTCGAATTGCCGGCCGACGACGGCGCCATCCTGGCGCACGCGTCCTGCGATTTCCTGCGGCCGCTGACCTATCCGGCGACCGTGCGGGTGACGCACAAGGTCACGCGCATCGGCCGTTCCAGCGCCGAATTCGAGCTGCTGCTAGAGAAGGTCGGCGATGACGCCGGCCCCTATGCCCGCGGCCGCAACGTGCTCGTGTGGATGGATTACGTAGCCAATACGTCCGCGCCGTGGCCGCCTGAAGTGCTGGCGAAAATGGCCACGCAGTTCCAGCCGGCGGCCTAGGCGCTCGGGCGGCGGGCGGTCCGACTTCAATGCGGCGTTTGAAACGGCGCCCGCATTTGCCGGTCATGCCGTTAAAATCCAGGACAGAACCACAATACGAATGACAGGGCGCGCCACCCTCGGCGCCGCGAACCAGCAGGCATCGGGCCACGCCGCGATGCCGCCGGGCCGCGAAACCGGCAGCCGCGCCCCAAGTAAAAGACAGGGTCCACCCAGGATCACCGGCCTCCTTCGCGGGGCATGCGGTCCGGCAGGGCGGGCGGATCCTCTTCAGTTCGACCTTAACTAGGAGTTGGAGCGATGGACAAGGTTTTTGCAAGCGCCCAGGAGGCGCTGGCAGGCATCGTCAAGGACGGCCAGATGATCGCCGTCGGCGGTTTCGGCCTCTGCGGCATTCCCGAGGCCCTGATCGCCGCGCTGCGCGATTCGGGCGTGAAGGATCTCACGTGCATCAGCAATAACGCGGGCGTCGACGGCTTCGGCCTGGGCCAGCTGCTCAACACGCGCCAGGTCCGCAAGATGATCGCGTCGTACGTGGGCGAGAACAAGGAATTCGAGCGCCAGTACCTGTCGGGCGAACTCGAGCTTGAATTCACGCCGCAGGGCACGCTGGCCGAGAAGCTGCGCGCCGGCGGCGCCGGCATCCCGGCGTTCTTCACCCGCACCGGCGTGGGCACCATCGTCGCCGACGGCAAGGAAATCCGCGAATTCGACGGCCAGCAATACGTGATGGAGCGTTCGCTGGTGCCGGACGTGTCGCTGGTCAAGGCGCACATCGCCGACCGCAGCGGCAACCTGGTGTTCCGCAAGACGGCGCGCAACTTCAACCCGAACGTGGCCATGGCCGGCAAGTTCACCGTGGTCGAGGTCGAGCAGATCGTCGACACCGGCAGCCTGGACCCCGACCAGATCCACCTGCCCGGCATCTATGTGCACCGGATCGTGCTGAACGCCAATCCGGAAAAGCGCATCGAACAACGCACCACTCGCCCGGCCTAAGGAGAACACGACATGGCATGGTCCCGCGATGAAATGGCGGCGCGCGCCGCGCGCGAGCTGCAAGACGGTTTTTACGTGAACCTGGGTATCGGCCTGCCGACCCTGGTGGCCAACCACGTGCCCAAGGGCGTCGAAGTCTGGCTGCAATCCGAAAACGGCCTGCTGGGCATCGGCCCGTTCCCGACCGACGCCGAGGTCGACGCCGACCTCATCAACGCCGGCAAGCAGACGGTCACGACGCTGCCCGGCTCGTCGATCTTCTCGTCGGCCGACTCGTTCGCGATGATCCGCGGCGGCAAGATCAACCTGGCCATCCTGGGCGCGATGCAGGTGTCCGAAAAGGGCGACCTGGCCAACTGGATGATCCCGGGCAAGATGGTCAAGGGCATGGGCGGCGCGATGGACCTGGTGGCCGGTGTCGGCCGCGTGGTCGTGCTGATGGAACACGTGGCCAAGAAGAAGGACGGCACCGAAGATATCAAGCTGCTGCCCGAGTGCAACCTGCCGCTGACCGGCGTGGGCGTGGTCGACCTGATCATCACCGACCTGGGCGTGATGGAAGTCACCGACAACGGCCTGAAGCTGCTGGAAACGGCGCCGGGCGTGACGGTGGACGAGATCCAGTCCAAGACGGCCGCCAAGCTGGACGTGTCGGCGGTCAAGTAACCCCGATCGACGCTGGCACGAAAAACGCCCCATCGTGGGCGTTTTTCATTGGGGCGGCGGCAATGCGCCCGCGGATGGGGCGGCCCCGGCCGGGCGTTCAGGCCGCTTCGCGCAGCAGCATGCCGACGTGCGGGATGCCGTCCTCGATGTATTCCTCGGTCACCGGCACGAAGCCGTGGCCGCCGTAATAGCCGCGCAGCCGGGCCTGCGCGCCCAGGTAGACCGGCTGGCCCGGCCACAGCCGCGCCACTTCGTCCTTGGCGCGGCGCATCAGTTCGTGGCCCAGGCCCGTGCCGCGCGCGGCCGGCGCCGTGATGACGCGGCCGATGACCGCCTGGCCGTCGTTCAGGGCGGGTTCGAGCAGGCGGCAATAGGCCAGCAGCTCGCCGTTTTCCCAGGCCATCACGTGTTCCGTCTGCCCCTGCAGGTCCTTGCCGTCCATGTCCAGGAAGACGCAGTCCTGTTCCACCACGAACACTTCCGAGCGCAGGCGCAGGATGGCGTAGAGCTCGGCCAGGGTCAGTTCGGCGTGGGGTTTGCTGGTCCAGAGGGGCATTCGAAAAGTCCGAAATTCAAGGGGAAGGCAGGGATCAAGCGTACATCAAACCGGCCCCGTTTCTTTTGAAGCACTGTTACATAAATTCACGGGTATACCCTTAGTATGAAAATGAATTTTCTTATCTAAAATTTGTGTGTAAACAGATTTACATAAACCTCCGCTACGTTTCCCCCTCTTTCTCGATGAACAAGGCCGCACTCACGATCGCTGATCGGATCGCCCGGGCCCAGCCCGCGCTGAGCCGCAAGCAGCACAAGATGGCCGAATACGTGCTGGCGCACCAGTTCCGGGTCGCCACCATGACCATCGACGAATTCGCGGTGGCGGCGGGGGTGTCGGTCGCGACCGCCAACCGCTTCGCGCGCGCCCTGGACCTGCCGGGCTACCCGCAATTCCGCGCCGAGCTGGCGCGCGGTTTCGAGGCGGCGCTGGAGCCGGTCGAAAAACTGCGCACCGAACTCGCGCACTCGGCCAGCGCGGTGCAGATCTTTGCCGCGACCCTCGAAGAAGACATCCGCAACGCCCAGCGCAACCTGCAAAGCCTGGATGCCGCCGCCTGTGAGCAGGCGGTCGACGCCATCCTGGCCGCCGACCGCGTCTTCATCATCGGCTTCGGCGCCAGCGGCTTCCTGGCCGGCATGCTGCAGCGCGGCCTGTGCATGCACCTGCATTCGGTCGAATCGCTGGCCGGTCCGGGCGGCGTATCGCATGCGGCGCGCCAGATGTCGCGCATGACCAGCAAGGATCTGGTCATCGCCATCGGCTTTCCGCGCTACCTGGCCGACACCGTGACCCTGGCGGGCGCCGCCAAGCAGGCCGGCGTGCCGGTGCTGGTGCTGACCGACAAGCCCACCTCGCCGCTGGCGCCGACCGCGTCGGTGGTGCTGTACGCGGTGTCCACGCGCCAGCTGATCCCCAATTCCGAAACCGCCGCGCTGGGCCTGATCGAGGCCTTGTCGGCGGCGGTGGCCTATCGGGCCAAGAATTCCGTCGCGGCCGCCGCTGGGGTGACCCAGTCCGTGATGCCGTGGCTCATCCATGGAGTAGGTAAACGATGATTCAACCCGTGATCGCGATTCACGGTGGCGCCGGCGCGATGTCCCGCGCGGCCATGTCGCCCGAGAAAGAGCAGGAATACCTGAGCGCGCTGGAATCCATCCTGACCGCCGGCCAGGCCGTGCTGGCCCGTGGCGGCAGCGCGCTGGACGCCGTCACCGAAGCCGTGCGCCTGCTGGAAGATTGCCCGCTGTTCAACGCCGGCCATGGCGCCGTATTCACCAGCGCCAGCACCCATGAGCTGGACGCCGCCATCATGGACGGCGCCACACTGCGTTCGGGCGCCATCGCCAACGTCAACTGCGTGCGCAACCCGGTGTTCGCCGCGCGCAAGGTCATGGAATCCAGCAAGCACGTGTTCTTCGTGGGCGAGGGCGCCGAAGCCTTCGCCAAGGACGCCGGCCTGGAAATCGTCGACCCGTCGTACTTCTCGACCGACGCGCGCCGCGAGCAGCTGCTGCGCGTGCAGCGCGAAACGCCGGAAGCGGCGGTGCTGGACCACGACGGCCAGGCCATGGTCGCGCGCGGCCAGCCGGCGCCGGCCGATCCGCTCGATTCGGACAAGAAGTTCGGCACCGTGGGCGCGGTGGCGGTGGACGCGCAGGGCAACCTGGCCGCGGCCACGTCCACCGGCGGCATCACCAACAAGCAGGTCGGCCGCGTCGGCGACGCGCCGCTGATCGGCGCCGGCACCTACGCCAGCAACAAGACCTGCGCCGTGTCCACCACGGGCACCGGCGAGATGTTCATCCGCATGGTCGCCGCCTATGACGTGGCGGCCCAGATGGAATATTGCGGCGCGTCGCTGGAAACGGCGGCGGACCGCGTCGTGATGGAGAAACTGCCCACCATCGGCGGCAAGGGCGGCCTGGTGGCCGTCGACGCCCAGGGTAATGTGGCCTTGCCGTTCAACACGGAAGGCATGTACCGCGGTTACGCCCGCGTCGGTGAGACGCCGGTTACCGCCATCTACCGCTGAGCGGCAGCGGGCTTCGTTTTTGTAAGTTTTGGGGATTACTAGAGATATGGTTGATCGCGCAAACAGCCTGGCGCTGCCGGATAACCGCGTGGTCCAGGTCGACGACCTGACGGTGCGCTTCGTGGGCTCGGAGCGCACGGTCGAAGCCGTGCGCAACCTGTCGTTCCATGTGGACCGGGGCGAGACCCTGGCCATCGTGGGCGAATCGGGTTCGGGCAAGTCGGTGACGTCGCTGGCGCTGATGCGCCTGGTGGAACATGGCGGCGGCCGCATCGCCCAGGGCAGCATGGCCCTGCGCCGGCGCAATGGCTCCGTGATCGACCTGGTCAACGCCAATCAGCGCGCCATGCGCAATGTGCGCGGCGCCGACATGGCCATGATCTTCCAGGAGCCGATGACCTCCTTGAATCCGGTGTTCACCGCCGGCGACCAGATCGCCGAGTCGATCCGCGAGCACCAGGGCATGGACGCCGCGGCCTCGCGCGCCGAAGCCCTGCGCATGCTGGAGCAGGTGCGCATCCCGGAAGCCAAGTCGGTGCTGGACCGCTACCCGCACCAGCTGTCGGGCGGCATGCGCCAGCGCGTCATGATCGCCATGGCGCTGGCCTGCAAGCCGGCGCTGCTGATCGCCGATGAACCCACCACCGCCCTGGACGTCACCATCCAGGCGCAGATCCTGCAACTGATCCGCCAGCTGCAGGAAGAGATGCACATGGGCGTGGTGTTCATCACCCACGACATGGGCGTGGTCGCCGAAGTGGCCGACCGCGTGCTGGTCATGTACCGCGGCGACAAGGTCGAGGAAGGTCCGTCGGCGTCGTTGTTCGCCGCGCCCCGGCACGCCTACACCAAGGCGCTGCTGTCGGCCGTGCCGAAGCTGGGCGCGATGCAGGGCACCGACCTGCCGGCGCGCTTCCCGCTGCTGCAGGTGGACGGCAAGGCGCAGCCCGTGGCCGAACCCGGCGCCACCAGCACGCAGGAAGTGCCGGCAGCGCGCCGCGAGCCGATTCTGAGCGTGCGCGACCTGGTGACGCGTTTCGACCTGCGCGGCGGCATCCTGAGCCGCGTGCAGCGCCGCGTGCACGCCGTGGAAAAGGTCAGCTTCGACCTGTACCCCGGCGAGACGCTGTCGCTGGTGGGCGAGTCTGGTTGCGGCAAGTCCACCACCGGCCGTTCGTTGCTGCGCCTGGTGGACAGCCAGGGCGGCGAGATCCGCTTCGGCGGGCGCGACATCGTGCGCCTGAAGACCTCCGAACTGCAAGCCCTGCGCCGCGACATCCAGTTTGTGTTCCAGGACCCGTTCGCCTCGCTCGATCCGCGCGTCACGGTCGGTTTCTCGATCATGGAACCGCTGCTGGTGCACGGCGTGGCCAAGGGCAAGGAGGCCGAGCAGCGCGTGGCCGAACTGCTCGAGCGCGTCGGCCTGCCGCCCGAAATGGCGCAGCGCTATCCGCATGAATTCTCTGGCGGCCAGCGCCAGCGCATCTGTATCGCGCGCGCCCTGGCCCTCAATCCCAAGGTCGTGATCGCGGATGAATCGGTGTCGGCGCTGGACGTGTCGATCCAGGCGCAGATCGTCAATCTGCTGATCGACCTGCAGCGCGACATGGGCATTTCGTTCCTGTTCATTTCGCACGACATGGCCGTGGTCGAGCGCGTCAGCCATCGCGTGGCCGTCATGTACCTGGGACAGATTGTCGAGATCGGCCCGCGCCGGGCCATTTTCGAGAACCCGCAGCACCCGTATACCAAGAAGCTCATGGCCGCCGTGCCGATCGCGGATCCGTCGCGTCGCCACATGAAGCGCACCTTGCTGTCCGATGAAATTCCCAGCCCGATCCGCAAGCTCGGCGACGAGCCGGTGGTGCAACCGCTGGTACAGGTAGGAACCGATCACTTCGTCGCCCGCCACGCGGTCGGCGGAGCGTATTGAGTCAGTTGTCGTACTTGTTTTTCTTCCACCAAACCCCCTAATTCCGTACAGGAACCAGGAGTTGCAATGATGAAAGTTCTGCGCCCCACCAAGCTGATGGCCGCCGCCGCGGTGGCCTTCGGCGTGCTCACCTCGCCGCTGGCGCATGCTGCCAAGGACGTGACGTTTGCCGTCTCCATCGCACTGGAAACGCTCGACCCGTACAACACCAACAGCACGCTGAACCAGGCGGCCGGCAAGGCCTACTACGAAGGCCTGTTCGAGTTCGACAAGGACCTGAAGGTCCAGAAGGTCCTGGCCACCGACTACACCGTCAGCGAAGACGGCCTGGTCTACACCTTCAAGCTGCGCGATGGCGTCAAGTTCCATGACGGCACCCCGTTCAACGCCGAAGCCGTCAAGATCAACTTCGACCGCCCGGCCAATCCGGACAACCGCCTGTCGCGCTACATCCAGTTCAGCGTCATCGAGAAGATCGACGTGATAGACCCGCTGACCGTCAAGATCACCCTGAAGAAGCCGTTCTCGGCCTTCATCAACGCGCTGGCCCACCCGGCCGCCATGATGATCTCGCCGGCCGCGCTGGCCAAGTACGGCAAGGAAATCGGCTTCCACCCGGTCGGCACCGGCCCGTTCGAATTCGTCGAATGGAAACCGGCCGAATACCTGAAGGTCAAGAAGTTCGACGGCTACTGGAAGAAGGGCTACCCGAAGGTCGACACCCTGACGTTCCGCACCGTCACCGACAACAACACCCGCGCCGCCGTGGTGCAGACGGGCGAAGCGCAATTCGCCTTCCCGGTGCCGTTCGAGCAGGCCGCCGTGCTGGCCAAGAACGACAAGCTGGACGTGGTCGACCACAAGAACTCGATCATGGCCCGCTACCTGTCGATGAACACGCAGCAAAAGCCGTTCGACAACGTCAAGGTGCGTGAAGCCATCAACTACGCCATCAACAAGGAAGCCCTGGCCAAGGTCGCTTTCTCGGGCTACGCCACCATCGTCGATGGCGTCGTGCCGACCGGCGTGGACTTCGCCCACAAGACCGGCCCGTGGCCGTACGACATCAAGAAGGCCAAGGCCCTGCTGGCCGAAGCCGGCTACCCCAACGGCTTCGAAAGCCAGCTCTGGTCCGCCTACAACGACGGCACCTCGGTGAAGGTAGTGCAGTTCTTGCAGCAGCAACTGGCGCAAGTCGGCATCAAGGTGTCGGTGGAAGTGCTGGAATCGGGCCAGCGCGTGCAGCGCGTGCAACAGGTGCAGAAGCCTGAAGACGCCAAGGTCCGCATGTACTACGCCGGCTGGTCGTCCTCGACCGGCGAAGCCGACTGGGGCCTGCGTCCGCTGCTGACCACCGCCGCTTTCCCGCCGGTGCTCAACAACGTGTCGTACTACTCGAACAAGTCGGTTGACGACGGCATCCAGCAAGCCCTGGCCACGACCGACCGGGCCAAGAAGACCGAGATCTACAAGACCGTTCAGGAAACCATCTGGAAGGACGCCCCGTGGGCCTTCCTGGTGACCCAGAACAACCTGTACGTGAAGTCGAAGAACCTGTCGGGCGTGTACGTGGAACCGGACACCTCGTTCTGGTTCGGCGACATCGATCTGAAGCAGTAATCCGGCGGTAACTCTCGGGGCCGCAAGGCCCTTGCAAGGCCACATACGGCGGGGACGCGGTGTCCCCGCCGATGTTGCAGGAATTTCAATGCTGACCTATATCGTCAAACGTCTTTTGGGCATGATCCCCACGCTGCTGCTGGTGGCCGTGGTCGTGTTCCTGTTTGTGCACATGCTTCCGGGCGACCCGGCGCGACTGGCCGCGGGCCAGGAGGCCGACCAGCAGACCGTCGAACTGGTGCGCAAGGAACTGGGGCTGGATCTGCCCCTGCCGCAGCAGTTCGTGCGCTACTTCAGCCACATGCTGCAAGGCGACCTGGGTACCTCGCTGCGTACCAAGCGTCCCGTCTCGACCGAAATCGCCGACCGCTTCATGCCCACCATGTGGCTGACGATCGCCAGTATGGCCTGGTCCGTCACCTTCGGCATGATCATCGGGATCGTGTCCGCCGTCTGGCGCAACCGCTGGCCCGATCGCCTGGGCATGACGCTGGCGGTGTCCGGCATCTCGTTCCCCGCATTCGCGCTGGGGATGATGCTGATGCAGATCTTCTCCGTGAACCTGGGCTGGCTGCCGACCGTGGGCGCCTCCAGCTGGAAACACTACATACTTCCGTCCATCACGCTGGGCGCGGCCGTGGCCGCGGTGATGGCGCGCTTCACCCGCGCTTCCTTCGTCGAAGTGGTGCAGGAAGACTTCGTGCGCACCGCCCGCGCCAAGGGCCTGAGCGAGCGCCGCGTGGTCATCAAGCATGCGCTGCGCAACGCGCTGATCCCGGTCGTCACCATGATGGGCCTGCAGTTCGGCTTCCTCCTGGGCGGCTCGATCGTGGTCGAGACGGTGTTCAACTGGCCCGGCCTCGGCCGCCTGCTGGTCGATGCCGTGACCCAGCGCGACTACCCGGTGATCCAGGGCCTGGTGCTGCTGTTCTCGTTCGAATTCATCCTGATCAACCTGATTGTCGACGTGCTCTACGGCGTCATCAATCCCAGCATCCGTTACAAGTGAGGCGGCCATGAGCAATACGACACCCGCCGCAACCGTCGCCACCGCCGCGCCCAAGAACGACGTGCGCACGCCCGCCACCGAGTTCTGGCGCAAATTCAAGAAGCAGAAGCTGGGCGTGGGCGCCGGCATCTTCGTCCTGCTGCTGGTCGTGGTGGCGGTTTTCGCCCCCTGGATCGTGCCGTTCGATCCGGAGAACTTCTTCGACTACGACGCGCTCAACGCCGGCCCGTCGCTGACGCACTGGCTGGGCGTGGACTCGCTGGGCCGCGACATCTTCAGCCGCATCATCATGGGCGCGCGCATCTCGCTGGCGGCCGGTTTCCTGTCCGTCGCCATGGGCGCCGTCGTCGGCACCTTCATGGGCCTGATGGCCGGTTACTACGAAGGCTGGTGGGAACGCATCACGATGCGCATCTCCGACGTGCTGCTGGCGTTCCCCGGCATGCTGCTGGCCATCGGCGTGGTCGCGATCCTGGGCTCGAGCATGGTCAACGTGATCGTGGCCGTGGCCGTGTTCAGCGTGCCGGCGTTCGCCCGCCTGGTGCGCGGCAACACGCTGTCGATCAAGCAAATGACCTACGTCGAGGCGGTCAAGAGCGTGGGCGCGTCCGACTGGACCATCATCATGCGCCACATCCTGCCCGGCACGATCTCGCCGATCGTGGTGTACGGCACGATGCGCATCGGCACCTCGATCATCACCGCGGCCAGCCTGTCGTTCCTGGGCATGGGCGCCTCGCCCCCCACGCCGGAGTGGGGCGCGATGCTGAACGAGGCGCGCGCCGACATGGTGATCGCCCCGCACGTGGCGATCTTCCCGGCGCTGGCGATCTTCCTGACGGTGCTGGCGTTCAACCTGCTGGGCGACGGCCTGCGCGACGCGCTCGATCCCAAGATCGATCGCAAGTAACCCCCAAGCGGATGATGGCCGCCGCGCCGGCCGCCCCTCGGGGCTCGGCGCGCGCCATCGGTTCCCTTGCCGCCGCCCGCGTCCGGGCGCCCGCCTCGCGGCGCGCGCCACGGCCACGCAGGACGGCGGCATTTTGCATTCTGGAGCGTGGCGACACGCAGCGACAAGCATGGACAAACAAGCGTTGGACCAACCCCGCATCGGCAAGCTGGAGCCCGGCCCGCTCGACTCGATCTGCGACGTGGGCGACATCACCGTCGGCCACAGCACGCTGGACGACGGCGCGCGGCAGACCGGCGTGACCGTGGTGCGCCCGCACGGCGGCAACTTGTTCCTGGACAAGGTGCCGGCGGCCGCGACGGTGCTGAACGGTTTCGGCAAGAGCACCGGCCTGGTCCAGGTGCAGGAACTGGGCGTGCTGGAAACGCCGATCGCGCTGACCAACACCTTCGGCGTGGGCACCGTGGCCAACGCCCAGATCCGTTCGGCGGTGGCGGCCAATCCCGAGATCGGCCGCGGCATGTCGACGGTCAATCCGCTGGTGTTCGAGTGCAACGACGGCTACCTGAACGACATCCAGGCCATGGCGGTGCAGGAGTCGCACTACGCCCAGGCGCTGGCCGCCGCGGACAAGCGCATGGCGCAGGGCGCGGTCGGCGCCGGCCGCGGCATGTCGTGCTTTTCCTTCAAGGGCGGCATCGGCTCGGCCTCGCGCGTGGCGTCGATCCAGCCGGGCCTGCGCCACACCGTGGGCGCGCTGGTGCTGGCCAATTTCGGCCGCCTGCCCAATCTGACCGTGGCCGGCCGGCCCTTCGGCCGGCGCCTGGCGGATCAGCTGGACCGCGGCCTGGCGCAGGCGGGCGAGAACGCCGCCATCGTGCCGGAGAAGGGGTCTATCATCCTGCTGGTGGCGACCGATGCGCCGCTCGACGCGCGCCAGTTGCGCCGCCTGTCGCTGCGCGCCGGCGCCGGCCTGGCCCGCACCGGCTCGGTGTTCGGCCATGGCAGCGGCGACATCGCGCTGGCGTTCTCCACCGCCTACACCGTGCCGCAACAGGCCGAGCAGCCGATGCCGGCGCTGGCCATGCTGCACGAAACCCGCATCGATCCGCTGTTCGAGGCGGCCGCCGAGGCCTGCGAGCAGGCCATCATCGCCGCGCTGTGGCAGGCCGAAAGCGTGCGGGGCCGCGACGGCCATCACCGCGCCGCCCTCCGCGACGCCGCTCCCGACTGGCGCCAATGGCTGGCGGACACCGAATTCTGAATCCTACCAAGGCACACCCCATGAAGATCCTGATTTCCACCGATATCGAAGGCGTCGCCGGCGTCTTCCACGCAGAACAAGTGCGAGCCGGCAACGGCGAATACGAGCGCGCCCGCGCCTGGATGACGGCCGAGGCCAACGCCGCCGTGCAGGGCGCCATCGCCGGCGGCGCCGAAGAGATCCTGGTCAACGATTCGCACGGCGGCTTTCGCAACCTGCTGCCGGACGGCATCGACGAACGCGCCCGCCTGGTGCTGGGCAAGCCGCGCTACCTGGGCATGATGGGCGGCCTGGAAGAGGGCTGCGACGCCGTCTTCATGATCGGCTACCACTCGCGCTCGCAGGGCCGCGGCATCCTCGCGCACACCATCAACAGCTTCGCCTTCTCGCGCGTCTTCATCAACGGCATGGAATTGGGCGAGGCCGGCCTGTACGGCGCGTTGGCCGGCGAAATGGGCGTGCCCGTCATCCTGGCCACCGGCGACGACGTGTTCATCGCCGAGACCACCGACCTGTTCCCTGGCGCGCAATGGGTGCAGACCAAGGTCGCGCACGGCCAGGGCAGTGGCGTGACGCTGTCGCCGGCGGCCTCGCGCCGCGCGATCGCCGCCGCCGCGGAGACCGCGGTGCGGAACGTGAAGGGAACGACCCCCACGCCGCGCCCGCAAGGCGGGCTTGCTGCCCCCCAGGGGGGCGTTTCCACCTCGGGGCGGCCCAGCGGTGGAAAGGCGGTGCCTTTCCGCATCCCCGCCCCTATAGAATGCCGGTTGCAGACCCAGAGCGCGGCGCTCGCCGACCTGTTCTGCATGTGGCCCACGCTCGAACGCGTGGACGGCGTGACGCTGCGGTTCACCACGGACAGCATGCAGGCCGCCGTTCGCACCTTGAACAGCCTGGCCGCCATGTCCTTCATGTTGCGCTAAGGAAACCCATGTCCAGCACCGACACCCGTATTGCCCAACTGCGGCAGGCCATGCGCCGCCGCGGCCTGTCCGCCTATATCGTGCCGTCCTCGGATCCGCACCTGTCCGAATACCTGCCGGCGCGCTGGCAGGGCCGGCGCTGGCTGTCGGGCTTCACGGGCTCGGTGGGCACGCTGGTCGTGACGGCCGATTTCGCCGGCCTGTGGGTCGACAGCCGCTACTGGGTGCAGGCCGAGGCGCAACTGGCCGGCACCGGCGTGCAGCTGATGAAGATCGCCGTCGCCACCACGCCGGGCCACGTGGACTGGCTGGCCGCCAATACCCGCGCCGGCGACGTCATCGGCGTCGATGGGCAGGTGCTGGGCCTGGCCGCGTTCCGCGCGCTGTCGGTGGCCGCCGCCACGTCGGGCGCCGCGCTGGAAATCCGCGCCGACCTGCTCGACGACATCTGGGCGGACCGCGCCGGCCTGCCGCAGGCCGCGATCTACGAACACGTGGCGCCGCAGGCCTGTGTCGCGCGCGCCGACAAGCTGGCCAAGGTGCGCGCCGCCATGCGCGCCCATGGCGCCGACGTGCATTTCGTCAGCACCCTCGACGACATCGCCTGGCTCTTCAACCTGCGCGGCGCCGACGTCGACTACAACCCGGTGTTCGTCGGCCACGCGCTGATCGGTCCGGACCACGCCACGCTGTTCGTGGCCGACGGCAAGATCGACGCCGCCCTGCGCGCCACGCTGGCCGCCGACGGCGTCGAGGTGGCCGACTACGCCCAGGCCGCCGATGCGCTGGCCTCGCTGGAACGGGACCAGAAACTGCTGATCGACCCGGCCCGCGTCACCTGCGGCGTGTTCCACGCGATGGATCCGGCGGTGCCGCGCGTCGAAGCCATCAACCCGTCCACCCTGATCAAGTCGCGCAAGACCGACGCCGAGCTGGCCAATGTGCGCCACGCCATGGCGCAGGATGGTGCCGCCCTGTGCGAGTTCTTCGCCTGGTTCGAAGCCGCGCTGGGCAACGAGCGCATCACCGAGCTGACCATCGACGAGCAGATCACCGCCGCCCGCGCCCGCCGCCCGGAATACGTCTGCCCCAGCTTCGCTACCATCGCCGGCTTCAACGCCAACGGCGCCATGCCGCACTACCGCGCCACGGCCGAATCGCACGCCACCATCGAGGGCGACGGCCTGCTGCTGATCGACTCCGGCGGCCAGTACCTGGGCGGCACCACCGACATCACCCGCGTGGTCGCGGTGGGCACGCCCAGCGCCGACCAGAAGGTCGACTTCACGCTGGTGCTCAAGGGCATGATCGCGCTATCGCGCGCCTCGTTCCCGCGTGGCACGCCGTCGCCGATGCTGGACGCCATCGCGCGCGCCCCGATCTGGGAAGGCGGCGCCGAATACGGCCACGGCACCGGCCACGGCGTGGGTTATTTCCTGAACGTGCACGAAGGCCCGCAGGTCATCTCCTACCGCGCGGCCCCCGGCCCGCACACGGCCATGGAGCCGGGCATGATCACCTCCAACGAACCGGGCATCTACCGCCCGGGCCGCTGGGGCGTGCGCATCGAGAACCTGGTGGCCAACCGCGCCTGGCTGACGTCCGAGCTGGGCGAGTTCCTGTGCTTCGAGACGCTGACGCTGTGCCCGATCGACACGCGCTGCATCGAACCGTCGCTGCTGCGCGCCGACGAAATCGCGTGGCTCAACGACTACCACGAGACGGTGCTCAAGCGCCTCTCGCCGCTGGTGGAAGGCGAGGCCCTGGACTGGCTGGAGCGTCGCACCGCGGCCATCTGAACGTCGTGTCCGACCATGAAAAAAGGCCCCGAGGGGCCTTTTTTCATGGCATGCGCGGCATCGCGCGGCGCTCAGGCTCAGGCCGACGCGATCTCCGGCGGCGTCCGGCGGCGGTAGAACAGCCGGGCGCCGAGGTAGCAGCTCAGCGCCAGCAGCACACTGTAGATCAGCACCGACACCACCGAGGTCGTGTACGACGCGGCCGTGCGCATCAACTGGCTCCAGGTCATGGTCCAGAGGACCAGGAGAGCCAAGCCGATTCCCAGCACCTGGGTCAGCCAGAAGGCGAAGGTGCCGTGGCCGATGGCGCGGCCCATGCCGGCCGTGCCGAGCGCTTGCGGCAGGCTGCGCAGGCAGACCCATGCGGCCAGCGCCAGCAGCAACGCGGGCACGATCCAGTAGCCGATCGCGTGTTCCAGCATGCCGGCCGATCCCGCATCGTTCATGAAGTACAGGCCCACCACCAGCGCGACATGCAATTGCCACAGCAGCAGCGTCAGCGCGGCGATCCACGCGGCGTGGCGCCGCTGCATGAACGGCGCCTGCGTGGCGGCGACGGGCGTGACGCTCCAGGCCGCGATGCGCACCGCCAGCCAGCTGCCCAGGATGGTGAGCAGGATGGCGCACAGCTTGGGCGGCAGGGCCATCAGGAGCATGCGGCGGACGCCGTAATAGCCGAAGGCCTGGTCCACCCATTCCTTGTGCCTGAAGATGAGCGTGTAGAAACCATGATGCAGCAACGCCAGACCGGTCGAGATCAGCACGAACAGCACCAGCCAGACCGCCAGCAGCACGGCCACCATCCGGCCCGGACGGTCGACGTCGCCCGCGTTGTGCCGGCGCAGCCAGCGCTGCGTGGCGCCCCAGGTGGTCAGGCCGACCAGGATGCAGCCGACGACGATGTTCACCACCGTGCTCGCCACCATGTCGGGCCGGGAAAATGCCTCGCGCGTCAGCGCGGCCAGCGGTCCGGCGCTTACCAGGTAGAGCTGGAGCAGGATGGCGCCCAGCAGCTGCAGGCCGATGGCGGCGGTGGTCAGGCGCCTGGCCAGCGCGTTCGGGTGTGCGGTCGGAAGGTTCATCGGCAAGGGCCTCGGGGCGACGAAATCGGGGACGACCATAGCATGAAGGTCGCCGCGACGGAATTTCGGTCAGCCGCGCGTGTGCAGCCAAATGTTACGCGTGGCCGCTAGGGGAAAACCCAGACAAGTTCCGCCTCCCGGCTATAATCCAAATTTCCCGCACGCGCCCGCTCGTCCCGGGCGCTTATTACGATGACCAAATACGTATTTGTCACCGGCGGAGTGGTGTCTTCCCTGGGCAAGGGCATCGCCGCTGCGTCGCTTGCCGCCATCCTCGAGTCGCGTGGTCTGCAGGTCACCATGCTCAAGCTCGACCCCTACATCAACGTCGATCCGGGCACCATGAGCCCGTTCCAGCACGGTGAAGTGTTCGTCACGGAAGACGGCGCCGAAACCGACCTGGACCTGGGCCACTACGAGCGTTTCGTGTCCGCCCGCATGCACAAGGTGAACAACTTCACCACCGGGCAGATCTACGAATCGGTGCTGCGCAAGGAGCGCCGTGGCGACTACCTGGGCAAGACCGTCCAGGTCATTCCGCACATCACCAACGAGATCCAGGACTTCATCGCCCGTGGCGCTGACGCCGCCTGGAACGGCAACACCGACGTCGCCATCGTCGAGATCGGCGGCACCGTGGGCGACATCGAATCGCTGCCCTTCCTGGAAGCCGCGCGCCAGATGAGCCTGCGCATGGGCCGCAACAACGCCGCCTTCGTGCACCTGACGCTGGTGCCGTTCATCGCGTCCGCCGGCGAGCTCAAGACCAAGCCGACCCAGCACTCGGTGCAGAAGCTGCGCGAAATCGGCATCTACCCGAACGCGCTGCTGTGCCGCGCCGACCGTCCCATCCCGGACGACGAGCGCGCCAAGATCTCGATGTTCTCCAACGTCCCCCTGGATGCCGTCATCTCGGTGTGGGACGCCGACTCGATCTACAAGATCCCGGCCATGCTGCACAAGCAGGGCGTGGACAACATCGTCTGCGAGGCGCTGGGCCTGACCCCGCCGCCGGCCGACCTGTCCATGTGGGACAACCTGGTCTACGCGCTCGAACACCCCGAGCACCAGCTGACCATCGGCATGGTCGGCAAGTACGTCGACCTGACCGAATCGTACAAGTCGCTGACCGAAGCCCTGGTGCACGCCGGCATCCACACGCGCTCGAAGATCAACATCGAGTACATCGATTCCGAAGACATCGAGACCCGCGGCACCGACCAGCTCAAGCACCTGGACGCCATCCTGGTGCCGGGCGGCTTCGGCAAGCGCGGCACCGAAGGCAAGATCGCCGCCATCCGCTACGCCCGTGAAAACGGCGTGCCGTACCTGGGCATCTGCCTGGGCATGCAACTGGCCGTGATCGAATTCGCGCGCCACGTGGCCGGCCTGGGCGGCGCCAACAGCACCGAGTTCGATCCGTCGGCGCCGCACCCCGTGGTGGCGTTGATCACCGAGTGGATGGACCGCGAAGGCAAGGTCGAGAAGCGCGACAACTCGTCCGACCTGGGCGGCACCATGCGCAAGGGCGCACAGCGCGTGCCGATCAAGTCCGGCACCCGCGCCCAGTCGATCTACGGCGACGAAGTCAACGAGCGCCATCGCCACCGCTACGAAGTCAACAACGTCTACGTGCCGCGCCTGGAAGAGGCCGGCATGGTGATCAGCGCGCGCACCCCGACCGAGAACCTGCCGGAAATGATGGAACTGCCCGACCACCCCTGGTTCGTCGGCGTCCAGTTCCACCCGGAGTTCACGTCCACCCCGCGTGACGGCCATCCGCTGTTCTCCAGCTACATCCGCGCCGCCATCGAGCAGAAGGCTCGCCGCGGCCAGGGGGCGTAATGGGGGCCGGCGGCACCGAGCCGCGCATCTGCGCCGCCCGGGCCGCCGGCCTTGTTCCCGCCTTCGCTCCTGGCGGACAATGCGCCGTGGCCGCGCGCCACGGCGCTGCTTTCGGATACAACCACTTAGCATCGGACAGGCACGGCCCGGCCGTGTTGCGAGACACTGCCCGTGTCATGCGGTCCGGCGCCGCGACCCCATCAACGCAACTGCTCTGAAGGAACCCCATGAGTGCCTACCTCATCGCCGACGTCACAGTGACCAAGCCCGCGCAGTACGAGGATTACAAGCGTCTGTCCACGCTCGCCATGCGCGCGTACGATGCCAAGATCCTGGTGCGCGGCGGCGAATCCCGGCACCTCGAGGGGCGTGAGCCCGGCCGCACCGTCGTCATGGAGTTTCCGTCCCTGACCGCGGCCCAGGCCTTCTACGACTCCTGGCAGTACCGACGCGCCCGCAATGCCCGCGAAGGCGCGGCCGTGATGAATATGTTTATCGTTCAGGGAATGTAAAGTCATGAGTGCAATCGTCGATATCATCGGCCGCGAGATTCTGGATTCGCGCGGCAACCCGACCGTCGAATGTGACGTGTTGCTGGAATCCGGCGCCATGGGCCGCGCGGCCGTGCCGTCGGGCGCATCCACCGGCGCCCGCGAAGCCATCGAGCTGCGCGACGGCGACAAGAGTCGCTACCTCGGCAAGGGCGTGCTGCGCGCCGTCGAGAACCTCAATACCGAAATCTCGGAAGCGCTGATGGGCCTGGATGCCCAGGAGCAGACCTTCGTCGATCGCACCCTGATCGAACTGGACGGCACCGAGTCCAAGGAACGCCTGGGCGCCAACGCCCTGCTGGCCGCCTCGATGGCCGTGGCCCGCGCCGCCGCCGACGAATCCGGCCTGTCGCTGTACCGCTACTTCGGCGGCAGCGGCCCCATGAGCATGCCCGTGCCGATGATGAACGTCATCAACGGCGGCGCGCACGCCAACAACACCCTCGACCTGCAGGAACTGATGATCCTGCCGGTGGGCGCGGGCAGCTTCCGTGAAGCCCTGCGCTGGGGCGCCGAAGTCTTCCACATGCTCAAGAAGCTGATCCACGGCCAGGGCATGTCCACCGCGGTGGGCGACGAGGGCGGTTTCGCCCCCAACGTGGCCAGCCACGAAGCCGCGATCCAGCTGATCCTGAAGGCCATCACCGAAGCCGGCTACGAGCCGGGCACGCAGATCGCTCTGGGCCTGGACTGCGCCAGCTCCGAGTTCTACCGCGACGGCAAGTACACGCTGGCCGGCGAAGGCGGCATCTCGCTGTCCTCGCAGGAATTCACCAACCTGCTGGCCACCTGGTGCGACAAGTACCCGATCATCTCGATCGAGGACGGCATGGCCGAAAACGACTGGGACGGCTGGAAGCTGCTGACCGACCAGCTCGGCAAGAAGGTGCAACTGGTGGGCGACGACCTGTTCGTCACCAACACCAAGATCCTGCGCGAAGGCATCCAGAAGGGCGTGGCCAACTCGATCCTCATCAAGATCAACCAGATCGGCACCCTGACCGAAACCTTCGCCGCCATCGAAATGGCCAAGCGCGCCGGCTACACCGCCGTCGTCTCGCACCGTTCGGGCGAAACCGAGGATTCGACCATCGCCGACATCGCCGTGGCCACCAACGCCATGCAGATCAAGACCGGCTCGCTGTCGCGTTCGGACCGCATGGCCAAGTACAACCAGCTGCTGCGCATCGAGGAAGAGCTGGCCGAAGTCGCGTCGTACCCCGGTCTGGAAGCCTTCTACAACTTGCGTTAATGTAAGCGGGCCGCGGCGCGCGCCGCGGCCTTCTTTGCGCCACGACTGCTGAGGGTTCCTGCGTATGCGCCTGTTGTTCCTGGTGCTGTTCGTGCTGGTAGGGCTGATCCAGTACCCGCTCTGGCTGGGTAAGGGCGGCTGGTTCAAGGTCTGGGATCTGCAACGCCAGGTGGCGGCGCAGCGCGAGACCAACGAAGGCCTGCGCGCGCGCAACGCGGCCCTGGAAGCCGAAGTCCGCGACCTGGAAAACGGGTCCGGCGCCATCGAGGAACGGGCCCGCGGTGAACTGGGCATGATGCGCGACGGCGAAGTCTTCGTGCATATCCTGCCGCAGAACACCCAGCCGCCCGCGGGCGGCGCATCGCTGGCCACCGAGGCCGCCACCCGTCCGGCCACCCCGGTGCGCGCGAGCGCGCCGGCCACGCCCGCCAGGCCGGCCCCGGCCGCCACTTCCGCCACGCGGCCGGCCAATGCCCGGCCCGCCAACGGCAACGCCACGCCCCAACGCTGATCCGCCACGCGTCCGGGCAATGCCCGGACCCGCCCCGTCATATTCCAGTGCCGATGTCCGCGCCACCCCGTCCGTTCACGGGCAGTGGAGGCTGCGGCACGCCCCGGCCACCATGCCGGCCGGGTACGGCTGGCCGCCGCGCCAATCCACGGGATGGCTGTGCATCTCCAGCTCGAGTTCCATGCCGATCGGCACGAGGCCGTTGGCCCATGCCGCGGCCGCGTAGCTGCCGTCGGCCCGGGCCAGCGCGGCCAGCAGCGTGCGCAGCGGCGGCAACAGGGGACGGTACAGGTAGGTCAGCCGCAGCCTGAGCGTATTGGCCAGGAAGATGCTGCGGCTGTCCGGCAGGTCGGGCCGGCGCGCGTATTGCAGCGCCTGGTAGGCGTTGTCGATGGCCGGCAGGCCGCCTGGCGCGTCGGTGCGCAGCCCTGGGCGCGCATGGTCGCGGAAGGCCTGGGCGTCGGGCCGCAGGATCTCGATGCGCCAGGGGGACGCGCCCACCCGCGCGGCGATACGCGTCTGGGCGCTGGCCTGCCGGCGGCGGGCGCCGGCGTCACCGCCGCTACCGGCGTGCAACGGCAGCAGGGCCTGCTGGAACGCCGCGCGGATACGGGCGGGATCGGCGTGGGCCGTGGCGCCGGCGCGGGCCGCCTGCAACAGGGCCAGGTGGGCGACCTGGCGGGTCAGCTGCCAGCGGACGGCCTCGACCGTGCCCAGCGCCAGCAGCAGCACCAGGACGGCGACCAGGGTGAATTCGAGGGCGGCGGCGCCGCGCTGCAACGGGCGCGCGGCGCCGGAACGCGAGGCGACAAAAAAAGCGGTCATGGCCGGCCAGTGTGGCGCGGGCATGACCGCCTGTCGATTCGTACAAGCCGAGGGACGGGCCCCCGGCGCGGGTTCAGTGCACGGTGGGCGGCGCGTCGCCGTTGGCCTGCTGGCTGCCGGTGAACAGCGCGGCGCAATCGACCGCGTCGAAGACGTAGGGCTTGCCGCAGAAGTCGCAGGCCACGTCGACCTGGCCGCGTTCGGCCAGGATGTCGTCGACCTCGGCCTGGCCCAGCGAGCGCAGCATGTTGGCCACGCGCTCGCGGGTGCACGGACAGTGCCAGCGCACGGGCAGCGGATCGAACGCCACCAGCGTTTCTTCCCAGAACAGGCGGTGGATCAGGGTGTCGATCTCGGTGGTCAGCAGCTCGTCGCGCTTGAGCGTGGTGGCCAGTGCCGTGGCGCGGTCCCAGGTCTCGGTGGCGGCCTGCTCGCTGAGCGTTGTCGTGTCCGAGCCGCCGTGGTGGGGCAGGCGCTGGATCAGCATGCCGGCGGCATGGTCGGCGTCGGCGCCCAGCCACAGGCGGGTGTCGAGCTGTTCGGAGGCCTTCATGTAGTGCTGCAGGGCCTCGGCGACGGTTTCGCCTTCCAGCGGCACGATGCCCTGGTAGGCCTGCTGGCCGGGCACCTTGTGCTGGGGATCCAGCACCACGATGAAGCGGCCGTTGCCGCCGGGGTTCAGCAGGCTCTGCATGTCGCCATCGGCCGGCACCTCGTGGCCCTCGCGCACCTTGACGGTGGCGCGCAGGCTGAGGTCGGAACGGCATTCCACCACCAGCAGGGCGATGGGGCCGTCGCCCTGGATCTGCAGCACCAGCGAGCCGTCGAACTTGATGTTGGCGGCCAGCAGGGTGGAGGCCGCCACCAGTTCGCCCAGCAGGTGGGTGATGGCGGGCGGGTAGTCGTGGTTGGCCTGGACGGCCTTCCAGGTATCCGTGAGGCGCACCGCTTGGACGCGGACGCTGCGGTCTTCGAGGAGGTATTTCTTGAGCTGATCGGTCATGGCGGAATGTTAGCCGATCGGGCGGCCGATTCCCCCTGCCGGCGGCAGGGGTGTAGGCGGTTGCCGGGGTGTCCCCGGCGGCAGGCTCAGGCCAGCCGTTTCAGGGCCGTCTTGTAGTGTTGGCCGCGCGCCACGTAATGGGCGGTGTTCTTGTGCAGATTGGCGATTTCCTCGTCCGACAGCTCGCGCACGATCTTGCCGATGCCGATGACCAGGGAATTGTCCGGAATCACCCGGTCTTCCGGGATGATGGCGCCGGCGCCGATCAGGCAGTTGCGGCCGATCACGGCGTTGTTCAGCACGATCGCCTGCATGCCCACCAGGGCGCCCTCGTGGATGGTGCAGCCGTGCAGCATGGCCTGGTGGCCCACGGTGACGTTCGGGCCGATGGTCATGGGACAGCCGGTATCCACGTGCAGCACGCTGCCTTCCTGGATATTGGTGCCCTGGCGGATCAGGATGGCGTCGTTGTCGCCGCGGATCGAGACGTGCGACCAGATGCTGACGCCCGCTTCCAGCGTGACGTTGCCGATGATGTCGGCGCTGTCGGCCACGTAGGCGGCGGGGTCGATGCGGGGGATGAGGTCGTCGAGCTGGTAAATGGGCATGCCCTGTCTCCGGGTACGGCGGCGGGTCTCTGCGGACCCGCCCGCGTCATTGGGGCCTGGACGCTTGCGCGCGTTCTTCTTCGCGCAGGCGCAGGATGCGACGCTGGATTTTACCGGTGGTGGTCATGGGCAATTCGTCGACGAACTCGATTTCCTTCGGGTACTCGTAGGGCGCCAGGCGCTCGCGCACGTGTTCCTGCAGGTTCTCGATGATGTCGCTGCGGTCGCGCTGGGCGAATTCGGGCGTCAGCACGACGTAGGCCTTGACCACCGCGCCGCGCTCGGCGTCCGGCTTGGGCACCACCGCGGCATTGGCCACGGCCGGGTGCCCGATCAGGCAGCTCTCGATCTCGCCGGGACCGATGCGGTAGCCGGACGACTTGAACACGTCATCGGCGCGGCCGGCGTACCAGAGGTAGCCGTCGGCGTCGATCCGGGCCAGGTCGCCCGTCAGGCACCAGTCGCCCTTGAACTTGGCCTGGGTGGCGGCTTCGTTACGCCAGTAGCCCAGGAACAGGATCGGGTCGGGAAAGCCATGGATGTCGTAGCGATTCACGGCGATCTCGCCGGTTTCTCCGGCCGCCACCGGCTGGCCGGCGTCGTCCAGCACCGCCACGCGATGGCCGGGGTAGGGCCGGCCCATGCTGCCCGGCTTGGCCGGCCAGCGCTTCTGGCTGTTGCCGACCACGTAATTCATTTCGGTCTGGCCGAACATCTCGTTGGGCGTCACGCCCAGCGCGGACCGGCACCATTCGAAGACGGTCTCGCCGACGCTTTCGCCGGCGCTCATGATCGAGCGCAGGGCCAGCTGGTACTGATTGCGAGGCTCCGGCACGGCCTTCATCATCATCTTCAGCGCGGTCGGGAACAGGAAAGTGTTGGTGACCTGGTAGCGTTCCAGCAGCTCGAAGGCGCGCTCGACCGAGAAACGGCCGCGGGTGCCGACGATGGGGTGGCCGAAATACAGCGTCGGCAGCAGCGCGTCCATCATGCCGCCGGTCCAGGACCAGTCGGCGGGCGACCAGAACACGTCGGCGGGGCGCGGGAACCAGTCCTGCGAGGCCACGAAGCCCGGCAGGTTGCCGATCAGCGCGCTGTGCGGCAGCAGGGCGCCCTTGGGCGCGCCGGTGGTGCCGGAGGTATAGAGCAGGATGGCGGGGTCCGACGAACGCGTCGGCACCGGCTTGAATTCACTGGGTTGGCGCGCCAGCAGGCTGCGCCAGGGCAGGACACGCTCGTCGGCGAAGCCGATGCCGATAATCTGCTGCAGGTTGGGGCAATGGTCGCTGACGGCCAGCAGATTGGCGCTGGAGGCATGGTCGACGATGGCGACGCGGGTCTCCGAATCGCACAGGCGGCTCTGCAGGGCTTCCGGGCCGAACAGCGCCGACAGCGGCAGCACCACCGCGCCCACGCTGTAGATGGCCATGTGGGCGACCACGGTCTCCGGGCGTTGTCCCAAAACCACACCTACCCGGTCGCCCCGGCCCACGCCCATCTTCACCAGGCCATTGGCCAGCTGATTGGCGGCCTCGGCCAGCCGCGCATAGGTCCAGACCTCGCGGTTGCCGGCTTCATCTTCGTAGTAGATGGCGATGCGCCGCGCATCCGGACTACTGGATGCCCAGCGGTGGCAGCACGCTTCCGCTATGTTGAACTGGGTGGGAACCAGCCAGCGGAATGTTTGGTAGAGCACCTGATATTGGTCGTTCATGGCCCTATGTTGTAAGCATGTTGCAGCGTGAACGGGTCAGTTTTTGCCCGTTGCCCCAATTGCAAGCATGACCTAGAGGGCCGTGAACTGCAATATCCCCGTTGCGTAACGGGGACGTATAAGGGTTATCACGGGTGTTTGCCCTGGCGGCGCAGTGCCGACGGCAGCGCCGGCAGGGACAGCGAACGGGGTTTGCGTTGCGCCGGGTCGGCCTGGCGCTCGGCCTGGATCGCGGCCCAGTCCAGCAGCTGCAGCTGGCCGTCATGGGTCTCGGCCAGGGCCGACAGGCTTTCCACCCAGTCGCCGTCGTTGCAGTACAGGATGCCGCCGACGTCGCGCAGCTCGGCCTTGTGGATGTGGCCGCAGACCACCCCGTCCAGGCCGCGGCGGCGGGCCTCGCCGGCCAGCGCCTCCTCGAAGTCGGTGATGAACGACACCGCATTCTTGACCTTGTGCTTGAGGTATTGCGACAGCGACCAGTAATGCAGGCCCATGCGGTGGCGCAGGCGATTGAAGTGGTGGTTGATCCACAGCGCCAGCTGGTAGAGGCCGTCGCCCAGGTGCGCCAGCCAGCGGCTGTGCTGGATCACGCCGTCGAACTGGTCGCCGTGCAGCACCAGCAGGCGCAGGCCCTTGGCGGTCACGTGCACGTCCTCGTCCAGGATCTCGATGTCGCCGAAGGCATAACCGGCGAACTCGCGCGCGAACTCGTCATGGTTGCCGGGGATGAACACCACCCGGGTGCCGTTGCGGGCCTTGCGCAGGATGCGCTGGATCACATCGTTGTGGGCCCGAGGCCAGTGCCAGTGCTTGCGCAGCTGCCAGCCGTCGACGATGTCGCCGACCAGGTACAGGGTGTCGGAATCGTTGTGCTCGAGGAAATCCAGCAGGAACTCCGCCTTGCACCCGGCGGTGCCCAGGTGAATGTCGGAAATCCAGAGAGCGCGCCAGTGCGTGGGGCGGATTTCGTTCACGGTGCTATCCATGGGGGCTGTCGTCATGCCTGGGAATGAAACCATCCCGCGATGACCGTGACATGAAAAAAAAGTGACGCTGTTGTGACGGCCATCGCCGCGCCGGCGGTGACGGCCGTCAAACAGGCGGGCTCAGCCGCGCAGGTGGCCCAGCATGTCGTGCACGTCGTGGGCCATGATGGCCAGCACGCAGACCAGGCCCAGGTAGGCGCAGGTGTAGGTCAGCTTGCTTTCCAGCGTGGTGCCGTAATAGGCCTGGTTCTCGGGCAGCGACGGATCGTACTTGAAGGCCCGCACCACGTTGGGAAAGGCCAGCACGGCCACCAGGATCAGGATCGGGCTGGGGCGCCAGAAGAACAGCGCCACCAGCACCGGCACGCCCACCAGCCAGATGCGCGGCGACAGCACCGCGGTGATGCGGCCGCCGTCGAACGGCGACAGCGGGATCAGATTGAACAGGTTGATGAAGAAGCCTGCGTAGGACAGCGCCAGCAGCAGGTCGCTGCCGGTGCTGCGCGCCGCGAAGTAGCAGGCCAGCGACGCCACCGTGCCCGCCAGCGGGCCGCCCAGGCCCACGTAGGCCTCGGTGTCGGCATCGTGCGGCATGTCCTTGAGCTGGATCCAGGCGCCGACGAACGGGATGAACACCGGCGCGCCCACATCCAGCCCGCGCTGTCGCGCCGCGATGTAGTGGCCCAGTTCATGCACCAGCAGCAACAGCACGAAGCCCGCCGCGTAGCGCCAGCCGAAGATGAAGGCGTAGACCGCCACCGACAGCAGCATGGTGCCGCCGGTGGCGAACAGCTTGCCGAATTTCAGGTACTTGAGACCGGAAAACAGCAGCAGGAGCAGCTTCATTGCTTACGACTGTTGCTGGTCGGCCTTCTTGCCGCGGAAGCGCTTCCACAGGCCGCCGCCCAGCGCCGCGGCGGCGAGGATGCCGACCTTGGCGAACTTGGCCAGGAACGCGGCGATCACGGCGAACAGGCCCAGCTTCTTGGCGGCCACGCCCGCGACCAGCGCGGCCAGGCCGTATTCGGCGACCTTGTCGGTGGACGAGTTGAAGTCGGCGTAGCGCTTGCCTTCGACGTACTTGAGGTTGTCCAGCAGGGTCAGCACGGCGGTCTTGTCCTTCGGCACCAGGTTCTTCTGCGTGATCAGGTCCAGCGTGATGTAGCCGTCGCGGCCCAGCGCATAGGTGTTGTAGTTGACCGTGGGGTTGTCGTTGGCGGACTCGCCCTTGTGCTTGACGGCGACCGACCAGACCAGGCGCTGGGTGTTGCTGTCGTACTTGGGCGCCTCGACCCAGCCGTCCATGACCAGTTCGGGGAAGCCGCGCTTCTTGCGCTCGACGTTGGACTCCTCGGTGCCGTCGCGCAGGCTGTCCAGCAGCTCGCTGACGTTCCAGTTCTTGGCGTCGTCGTCCTTGATGTAGCCGGCCTTGTCGAAGTTGACGGTGATGACCCAGTCGTCATCGTCGCTCTTGGGCATGACCACGCCCAGCAGCGACGGGTCCTTGCCGTTGCCATAGGCGGCCATCAGGCGGTCGGCCTGGATGCGCGGCACGAAGAACATCGATTCGGGCAGGTGCACCACGGCCTGGTCGCCCAGCTTCACGTCGGCCGGGCCTTCCTGGGCGGCCGCGTAGGCCGCCTTCATCGCGGCTTCGATCTCCTGTTGCGCGGCGGCGTTCTGGGCCGAGGCGCCGAACGGCAGGAACAGGAGGGCACTGGCGGCGGCCAGCGACAGGCGGGAGAGGAGTGCGCGCATGATTAGTTATTGGAGCGTCTATGAAAGGGGCCCCATTGTCTTTGCGCGCGACTTTCAACTTTCTGAAAGCAAGCACCAAATTCGCCGCACGATTTTGCCAGTTGTAAGCAGGTATGTTCAGCGCGCGGTCAGCCGTGCGCGGTCATCTGGTTCAACGCGCTTTCTTGCGCTGCGGCGCGTTGCGCAGGCGGGTGCCGAGCAGGCGGTCGTGCAGGAACTGGCCGTCCGGATCGACCCACGACCAGAGGAAGATCGTGAACGGCGCGGCCACGATGAACATATCCATCGACGGCCAGCCGGTGGCGCTGGCGGCGGCCCAGACCACGGCGGCGCCGGCCAGCACCAGCGGCCAGGCCAGCACGTAGCGCAGGATCAGGCGCGCGGTGGAGGGCGGGTTGCCGTCGCGATCGACCAGGCGGATGTTCCAGGTCTTCATCGGCAGCGTCTGGCCGCGGCGGCGCCAGCACAGCACGAAATAGGCGCCGATCGCCACGAACAGCCAGGCCTGGCGCAGCGGCCGCAATGCCAGCGCGTTGCGGCTCTGGGTCAGCGTATCCATCAGGTAGCCGGCCAGGAACACGACGCCGAACAGCAGCACGGCTTCGTACATCATGCAGGCGAACCGGCGCAGCCGGTTGGGGGTCTGGTCGAGGAAGGCGTCTGTCATGGGTCGGTATTATCCGACAAAGCCGCCGCCCGGTGGGTTGACGGCTTCCCGGTGCCGACCATAAAAAAAACCCGCCGGTAAGGGCGGGTCTATAAAAGGGGCTATGCAGCCCCCAAGGGGAAATCGTTCAGGCCCGAAGGCCTGGGTCCTGCTTCAGGCGGCGGAGTGCGCGTTCTTGGCGCTCGTCTTGCCAGCCAGGGCACGGACGCCGTGGGCCAGCTTACGCAGGCCTGCGGCCAACGCACGCATCGGGTGCGGGCGGAACTGTTCTTCAATAGCCTGGAGCATCAGTTGACGCTCGAGTTCGTCGGTCAGGCGGATGGTGTTGTTCGGGTTGATCACAATAGCCTCCACGGGCTTGCACTGTTGTTTAGCTACTAGGGATAACCCGAATTATAGGGTTAACCCTGAAACTGTGCAAGCACCTGGTGCGTATCGGCAACACCTTGGTGCTGATGATGCCCCAAATCGGCGCCGCGGGGCACCATAAGCAAAGATACGGGCGCGATGTTGCGGCGCTTTTACAACGCGCGGCCGGCAGAAAAAAGGAGGGCGCCCGGGGGAGAACCGCCCCGGGCGTGAGGGGCGCGTCAGGCGTCGCGGTAGCCGGCGGCGACCAGCTCGAAGCCGAACAGGCGGCAGTCCAGCGCGCCGTTGTGCAGCGGCACGCGGCGCTTGGGCTTGAGGCGCATCTGGTTGGGCAGGGTCAGATCGCTGGTGATGACGTGCAGCTGCCAGCCGGCGAAATTGCGCTTCAGGCAGGTGGCCCAGTCGCGCCACAGGTCGGCGTCCTGCTCGGTCGCCATGCGCTCGCCATAGGGCGGGTTGGTGACGATCCAGCCATGGTCGGCCGGCGCCTGCACCTCGCGGGCGTCGCCCACCTCGAAACGGATCGAGTCGGCGGTGAGCCAGGCGCGTTCGGCGTTGTTGCGGGCGAATTCGATGGCCTGCGGGTCCAGGTCGTAGCCGACCAGCGGGGCGTCCAGCTGCGGCAGGATGCGCGCGCGGGCGTCGTCCTTCAGGTCGCGCCAGCGGTAGGCGTCGTGGCCGCGCAGGCGCTCGAAGCCGAACGGGCGCGAGATGCCGGGAGGCACGCCCAGCGCGATCCAGGCGGCTTCGATCAGGATGGTGCCGGAACCGCAGAACGGGTCCAGCAGCGGCGCGGCCGGGTCCCAGCCCGCCAGCGCCAGCATGCCGGCGGCCAGGTTCTCGCGCAGCGGCGCGTCGCCCTTGTCCAGGCGCCAGCCGCGCTTGAACAGCGATTCGCCCGAGGTGTCCAGGTACAGCGTGGCGGTGTGACCGGTCAGGAACAGGTGCACGCGCGCGTCCGGGCGGACCGTGTCGATGCTGGGGCGTTCGCCTTCCAGCTCGCGCAAGCGGTCGCAGATGCCGTCCTTGGCGCGCAGGTTGCAGTACTGCAGGCTCTGCACCGGGCTCTTGATCGCCGAGGTGTCCACGCGCAGCGTCTGCTCGGCGCCGAACCAGCGTTCCCAGGGGGTGTCGCGGGCCAGGTCGAGGATGTCGTCTTCGTGCGAGATCTCGGCGTGGGCAACCTGCACCAGGATGCGGGTGGCCAGGCGCGAATACAGGTTGGCGCGCTGCACGCCAGTCCAGTCGGCGGTGAAGGAACAGCCGGCGCGGCCGGCTTCGGCGTCGTCGTAGCCCAGGGCCTGCATCTCGGCGGTCAGGGCTTCTTCCAGGCCCTGCGGGCAGGGGGCGAAGACCTTGAAAAGCTCTGCTTGGCGCGGTTCGCGCGGGCGGCGTTCGCGGATCTCGACGGCGGGCGCGTGGTCGCGCGGCGCGTTGTCGTCGCGGGCCGGGCCGGCATGGATCGGCGCGTCGTCGTCGTAATCGGGTTCCGGCGCGAACTCGGGCGCGGGGCCGTCGTCCTCGAACGGATCGTAGAAACGGCCGGCGGGCGTGGCCGGGGCGATGTACTGGTCGTCCAGGCGCGGCGCGCGCTGCGGCGTGCGGCCCGACCGCGGCGCCGGCGCGGCATCGCGACGCGGACTGTCGTTGCGGGCGTCATCGCCACGGCGGGGGCGGTCGTTGCGCGGTCCATCGCCGCGACGCGGACTGTCGCTGCGGGGGCCATCGCCGCGACGCGGGCTGTCGCTGCGCGGGCCGTCGCCACGACGCGGATTGTCGCCACGGGGGCCGTCTGCGCGGCGCGGGCCGTCGCCGCGTTCACGGTCGTCCGGCCGGCGCGTGGCGCGGGCGGCGGCCTGGCGCTGCTGGTAGCCCTCGGGGTCCTTCTGGCGTTCGACGTTGTCCTTGGCGCGCTCGTTCTGGGCGACCAGGCGGGCACGGGCGCCGGTGCGCACGCGCTTGGGCGCGGCTTCGGCATGCGCGTCGCGCGCGGTCTTCTTGATCGTCAGCGTCTTGCGCGGGCGGTCCTGGTCATCAGCGGACATACGAATCCTGGCGAATGTGCAAAGGTAGGGGGAATCAGAAGGGTTTGACGACGACCAGCGCCACCACCACCAAGAGCAGCAAGACGGGAACTTCGTTGAACCAGCGATAGAACTTGTGCGAACGGGTGTTCTTGCCCTGTTCGAATTTTCGCAGCATGACGCCACAGGCGTGATGGTAGCCGATGACGAGCAGGACGAAAAAGAGCTTGGCGTGCATCCAGCCGTTGCCGGGGCCGACGCCGATGCCGTAGCCCAGGTACAGCCACATCCCCAGCGCCACGGCCACGACCGCCAGGATGGTGGTGAAGCGGTAGAGGCGGCGCGCCATGCCGAGCAGGGTGACCTGCACGGCCGAATCCGATTGCTGGGCCAGGTTCACGAAGATGCGGGGCAGGTAGAACAGGCCGGCGAACCAGGAGGCGATGAAGACGATGTGGAAGGTTTTTACCCAGAGCATGGACATGGTGGGGTTCGGTCTTTGTTTTCTTGGGGAAGGGAGATTGTAATTGCTGGGGGCGGGTGGTTCTTCGTAGGTCGCCCGTCGCGGTGGCGGTTTTGGGGGCGGGCGCCCACGATTGCGGTCCGGAGCGTTCGCTCCGGACTGCCCCTTACTCAACCTCGTCCGCCTTCGGCTCCCTTCGGTTTCCGTCGGGCGCATCGAGGTTGCCCGCCCCCAAAACCGCCACCGCGACGGGCTACGGGTTTCGAGAAATGGTGCGCTGCCAGATCGGTGGGGGTCTGGAGAGGTTTGCGGGGCCCGTCAAGGCCGGCCGCGCGGGCGGCCGGTCTTGACTTACGTGGTGGTTTGCGTCGGGAGGGTGTTCGCTGCGCGGTGGTGGGGAGGTGTTTGCTTGTCGCCTTAGATCACATACAAGTCGACGTACTCGTGGACCGGCATCGCTTCCAGCTTTTTCTGGTCCAGCGAGGCTTCCAGGATGCGGGACTGTTGGCGGGCGGGGAAGATGCGGGCGAGGTTGGTGCGGAACTTGGCTTCCAGTTGGGGGATGCCGTCGGCGCGGCGGCGTTTGTGGCCGATGGGGTATTCGCAGACGACCTCGTCGAGCTGGGTGCCGTCGGTGAACCGGACGGTGAGGGCGTTGGCGATGGAGCGCTTGTCGGGGTCGTGATAGTCGCGGGTGTAGGCCGGGTCCTCGACGCAGGTGATCTTGTCGCGCAGGGCGTCGATGCGCGGGTCGGCGGCGACGTCGTCCTCGTAGTCGGCGGCGGTCAGGCGGCCGAACAGGATCGGGACGGCGACCATGTACTGGATGCAGTGGTCGCGGTCGGCGGGATTGTTCAGCGGGCCCTTCTTGTCGATGATGCGGATGCACGCCTCGTGGGTGCGGATGGTGATGCTGGCGATGTCGTCGGCGGACTTGCCCAGCGTCTTCAGGCGGTCGTGGATCTGCATGGCGCATTCAACCGCGGTCTGCGAGTGGAACTCGGCCGGGAACGAGATCTTGAACAGCACGTTTTCCATGACGTAGCTGCCGTAGGGGCGCTGGAACCTGAACGGCTGGCCCTTGAACAGCACGTCGTAGAAGCCCCAGGTCTTGGCCGACAGCACCGAGGGGTAGCCCATCTCGCCGGTGCGGGCGATCAGCGCCAGGCGCACGGCGCGGCTGGTGGCGTCGCCGGCGGCCCAGCTCTTGCGGCTGCCGGTGTTGGGGGCGTGGCGATAGGTGCGCAGGCTCTGGCCGTCGACCCAGGCCAGCGAGACGGCGTTGATGACTTCGTCGCGGGTGAGGCCCAGCATCTGCGCCACCACGGCGGTGGATGCCACCTTGACCAGCACCACGTGGTCCAGGCCGACCTTGTTGAAGGAGTTTTCCAGCGCGATGCAGCCCTGGATCTCGTGCGCCTTGATCATGCCGGTCAGCACGGCCCGCATCGTCAGGGGCGGCTTGCCGGCGGCGACGGCGGTGCGCGAGAGCCAGTCGGCGGTGGCCAGGATGCCGCCCAGGTTGTCGGACGGGTGGCCCCATTCGGCGGCGAGCCAGGTGTCGTTGAAATCGAGCCAGCGGATCATCGCGCCGATGTTGAACGCGGCTTGCACCGGATCCAGCTGGAACTGGGTGCCGGGCACCTTGGCGCCGTGCGGCACGACGGTGCCGGGGACGACCGGGCCCAGCAGCTTGCGGCACGCCGGATATTCCAGCGCTTCCAGGCCGCAGCCGAGGGTGTCGATCAGGCAGTTGCGAGCGGTCTCGTAGGCCAGGCCGCTCTGGATTTCATAGTTCAGTACGTAGTCGGCGATATCGACCAGGACCTGGTCGGGCTCGGGACGGACGTTGGAGATCGGGGCAGACATTTGGTACCTCTCCTGAGTGTTTACAGGCGGCACTGGGCCCGCGCGGCGCGGGGGAAGGCGTCGGCAGGCCCATGTCGTCGTCTTACTTGCGCTTGTCGATCGGCACGAACTTCTGATCTTCCGGGCCGACGTAGTTGGCGGTCGGGCGGATGATCTTGTTGTCGACGCGCTGCTCGATGATGTGGGCCGACCAGCCCGCCGTGCGCGCGATCACGAACAGCGGAGTGAACATGGCGGTGGGCACGCCCATCATGTGGTAGCTGACGGCCGAGAACCAGTCCAGGTTGGGGAACATCTTCTTGATGTCCCACATGACCGTCTCAAGGCGTTCGGCGATGTCGAACATCTTGGTGCTGCCGGCCTTCTTGGAGAGCTTCTTGGCCACTTCCTTGATGACCTTGTTGCGCGGGTCGGACACGGTGTAGACCGGGTGGCCGAAGCCGATGATGACTTCCTTGGCCTCGACGCGGCGGCGGATGTCGGCCTCGGCTTCGTCGGGCGTCTCGTAGCGTTTCTGCACGTCGAAGGCGACCTCGTTGGCGCCGCCGTGCTTGGGGCCGCGCAGCGCGCCGATGGCGCCGGTGATGGCCGAGAACATGTCCGAGCCGGTGCCGGCGATGACGCGGGCGGTGAAGGTGGACGCGTTGAACTCGTGCTCGGCGTACAGGTTCAGCGAGATGTGCATCGCCTTGACCCATTCGTCGCTCGGCTTCTCGCCGTGCAGCAGGTGCAGGAAGTGGCCGCCGATGCTGTCATCGTCGGTCTGCACGTCGATCACGCGGCCGTTGTGGCTGTAGTGGTACCAGTACAGCAGGGCCGAGCCCAGGTTGGCCATCAGGCGGTCGGCGATGTCGCGCGCGCCGGGCAGGTTGTGGTCGTCCTTCTCGGGCAGCACGCAGCCGAGCACCGAGACGGCCGTGCGCATCACGTCCATCGGGTGGCTGGCGGCGGGCAGCGCTTCGAGCGCGTCCTGCAGTTGCACCGGCAGGCCGCGCAGCGAGCGCAGCTTTTCCTTGTAGGCCTTCAGTTCGGCCTTGTTGGGCAGCTTGCCGTGGACCAGCAGGTGGGCGATTTCCTCGAACTCGCTGGTGTGGGCGATGTCCAGGATGTCGTAGCCGCGGTAGTGCAGGTCGTTGCCGCTGCGGCCGACGGTACACAGCGCGGTGTTGCCGGCGACCACGCCGGACAGCGCGACCGATTTCTTGGGCTTGAAGCCGGCCTTTTCTTCCGGCTTGGCGGCCGGGGGGGCGTCCGTCTTGGCTGCTTGCTTCTTGGGAGCCGTGCTCATGTCTCTACTCCTTTCCTTTCGCGGTGGTCGATGCAATGCAATGGGGGAAGCGGGGCGCCGCGGGGTTGCCGCGGCGCCGGATACGGTGGCGCGCGCTCAGGCCTTGCCCTTCTGGAACAGGGCGTCCAGGCGCGATTCGAATTCGTGGTAGCCGATGCGGTCGTACAGTTCTTCGCGCGTCTGCATCAGGTCGACCACGTTCTTCTGGTGGCCGTCGCGGCGGATCGCGGTGTAGACGGCCTCGGCGGCCTTGTTCATGGCGCGGAAGGCCGACAGCGGGTAGAGCACCATGCCCACGCCCACGCTCTTGAGCTCTTCCACCGAGAACAGCGGCGTCTTGCCGAATTCGGTGATGTTGGCCAGCACCGGCACGTTGACGGCCTTGACGAATCGGTCGTAGGTCGGCAGGTCGTAGGCGGCTTCGGCGAAGATGGCGTCGGCGCCGGCTTCGACGCAGGCCAGCGCGCGCTCGATAGCGGCGTCCACGCCGTGCGAGGCGATGGCGTCGGTGCGCGCGATCAGGTAGAAGTCGCTGTCGGTGCGGGCGTCGGCCGCGGCCTTGACGCGGTCGGCCATTTCCTCGGTGCTGACGATTTCCTTGCCCGGGCGGTGGCCGCAGCGCTTGGCGCCGACCTGGTCCTCGATGTGGCAGGCGGCGGCGCCGAACTTGATGAGGCTCTTGACGGTGCGGGCGATGTTGAATGCCGACGGGCCGAAACCGGTGTCGATGTCGACCAGCAGCGGCACGTCGCAGACGTCGGTGATGCGGCGCACGTCCGTCAGCACGTCGTCCATGGTGTTGATGCCCAGGTCGGGCAGGCCCAGCGAACCCGCCGCCACGCCGCCGCCCGAAAGATAGATGGCGCGGTAGCCGGCGCGCTTGGCCAGCAGGGCGTGGTTGGCGTTGATGGCGCCGATGATCTGCAGCGGGCTTTCTTCGGCGAGCGCGCGGCGGAACAGGGCGCCGGCGGATTCGGGTCTGGACATGAGGAGTCTCCGTTATAGAGGGCCGGGTGTCGTGACGTTGCCCCGGCTGGGATGGCTGGGTCTGCGGGCCTGCGGCGGGTGGCCGTGCCGGATCGGGCTCCGGCGCCTGGCCACGACCTTACCGCGGTCGCGGAACGTAAATCTGTCCCCTTCGCGACAATTCATTGCGCGGGCGCAAAGAGACAGGTTTGCGTTCCGCGGACGGCGCATCCGTTGACGCGCCGTCCGCTTGCGAATTGGGCCCGCGTCAACGGGCCCAATTCTGCTTGATGACTGCTTACTTCAGCAGGTCCTTGACGCCGTCGCGCTCTTCGAGGAGCTCTTTCAGCGTGAAGTCCAGGCGCTCACGCGAGAAGGCGTCGATTTCCAGGCCTTCGACGCGCTTGTATTCGCCGTTTTCGGTCGTGACCGGCACGCCGTAGATGATGCCTTCGGGGATGCCGTAGGAGCCATCCGACGGGATGCCCATGGTGACCCACTTGCCGTTGCTGCCCAGGACCCAGTCACGCACGTGGTCGATGGCGGCGTTGGCGGCCGAGGCGGCCGACGACAGGCCACGGGCCTCGATGATGGCGGCGCCGCGCTTGCCCACGGTGGGGATGAACGTGTCGCGGTTCCAGGCGTCGTCGTTGATCAGCTTGGACAGCGATTCGCCGCCGACGGTGGCGAAGCGGAAGTCGGGGTACATGGTGGGCGAGTGGTTGCCCCACACGACCAGCTTCTCGATGTCGGCCACGGCCTTGCCCGACTTGGCGGCCAGTTGCGACAGGGCGCGGTTGTGGTCCAGGCGCAGCATGGCGGTGAAGTTCTTGGCGGGCAGGTCCGGCGCCGACTTCATGGCGATGTAGGCGTTGGTGTTGGCCGGGTTGCCGACCACCAGGACCTTGACGTTGCGGCTGGCGACGTCGTTCAGGGCCTTGCCCTGGGCCGTGAAGATCTGGGCGTTGACCGACAGCAGGTCCTTGCGTTCCATGCCGGGGCCGCGCGGGCGGGCGCCGACCAGCAGGGCCACGTCCGCGTCCTTGAACGCCGTGCGCGGATCGCTGTGGGCGGTGACTTCCTGCAGCAGCGGGAAGGCGCAGTCATCCAGTTCCATGATGACGCCCTTCAGGGCCTTTTGCGCTTTCTCGTCGGGGATTTCGAGCAGTTGCAGAATGACGGGCTGATCTTTGCCCAGCATTTCGCCGGAGGCGATGCGGAACAGCAGGGCGTAACCGATTTGGCCGGCGGCGCCGGTGACGGCGACACGCAAGGCAGGCTTAGACATGGACGTTCTCCGTAATGGTGTGGCGAGAAAAAAATCTCACCAATCAGTGTAATCCGTTGAGCGGCGAAGACCCTCCGCGCGCGAGGGGCGGACAGGTTGCCGGACAGACAGAAATCCTAGAACTAATTTACGGGTGCGTCAATTGATCTTATATCTTATATAAGACATAAGACGTTGGACAGCGCCGCCCCCGATATGCCACAATAGAGCGTTTGTTCGAATGCGCCGCAGCACCGCCGGCTGCGCGCCTGTATCAGGCCAGAACACCGGCAACGCAGCAGCGCATGCGAATGGAAACCGCATCGTTTGCGCTGCCTTTCCATTCTCCGGATGAACATGACACTTCCAAGACGATCCATGGCAGACCCCCGGCCCGAAACTCCCCTACGCACACGCGCCGCCCGTCCGACGGGCGAGGGGGCCGCTTTCAGTCCGCTGTACCGCCAGATCAAGGACCTGCTCGTGCAGAGCCTGGACCGCGGCGAATGGAAGCCCGGCGAACTCATCCCCAGCGAAATCGATCTGGCCGCCCGTTTCCAGGTGAGCCAGGGCACGGTGCGCAAGGCGGTCGATGAGCTGGCCGCCGAACACTTGCTGCTGCGTCGCCAGGGCAAGGGCACCTTCGTCGCCACCCACCATGAAGCCCGCGTGCGCTACCGTTTCCTGCGCCTGGCCCCCGATGAAGAGGGCGAGGCCGTGCGGGCGGAAAGCCGCATCCTCGAGTGCCGTCGCCTGCGCGCCCCGGCCGAGATCGCGCGCGCGCTCGATCTGCGCGCCGGCGAAACCGTGATCTCGATCCGCCGGCTGCTGTGCATGGGGCAGGTGCCCACCGTGCTGGACGACATCTGGCTGCCCGGATCGATCTTCCGCGGCCTCACCCAGGAGCTGCTGACCGCCAACAAGGCGCCGCTCTATGGCCTGTTTGAATCCGAGTTCGGCGTGAGCATGGTGCGCGCGGACGAAAAGCTGCGCGCCGTGGCGGCGCCGGCCGAAGTCTGTACGTGGCTTAATGTTGCCGCCGGCGCGCCGTTGTTGCAGGTGGATCGTGTGTCGTACACGTATGGTGACCGCCCCATGGAAATTCGCCGGGGCTTGTACTTGACCGATCGCTACCACTACCGCAATAGTCTGAATTGATGAGCTTTTTATCTACGATTTGATACCAACCCAATCTCTGGGCGAAAATACCGTGTTTGCCCGCAAGGGCCACGGCATTAGCGCCGTCACGATTCCCTAGTTCCGAAACACCGAGGCCGTCATGTCCGACACCGCTGCCAAGCCACGTCCGCAGTTTCGCAATATTGGGCTTGCCCAAGTTGCGTTCTCCTATCGCCTGCCCCTGGCCGGCAAGCTGTCCATCCTGCACCGCATCAGCGGCATACTGCTGTTCCTCTGTTTGCCCTTGGTCATCGTTCCGCTGTTCGCAGCGAGCGTGGCCGCGCCGCAGTCGTTCGCATGGATCGCCTCCATCGCGGCCAACCCGATCGTCAAGCTGGTCTTCCTGGTCCTGATCTGGGGCTACCTGCACCACTTCTGTGCCGGCATCCGCTACCTGCTGCTGGACCTGCACCTGGGTATCGACAAGCTGTCGGCCAAGAAAAGCGCCGGCGTGGTCTTCGGTGTCAGCCTGGCGCTGACGCTGGTGTTCGGTCTCAAACTGTTCGGAGTGCTGTAAATGGCCGCCGCTAAAAACTACGGACCCAAGCGCCTGGTCGTCGGCGCCCATTATGGCGTCATGGACTTCATCATCCAGCGCATCACCGCCGTCATCATGGCCGTGTACACGCTGGTGCTGCTCATCGGCATCCTGACGATGCCCGCCTTCACGTACGAACACTGGGTCAAGCTGTTCAATTTCTACGTGGGCTTCATTCCGGTTGGCCAGATCCTGGCCTCCCTTGCCTTCTTTGCGTTGGCCTGGCATGCCTGGATTGGCGTGCGCGACATCTGGATGGACTACGTCAAGCCGGTGGGCCTGCGCCTGCTGCTGCAAGTGCTGACGATCCTCTGGTTGATCGGTACGGTCGTTTACTTCGCGCAAATCCTCTGGAGCATCTAAGCCGTGGTCTCTGTCCTGAAATCCTTGCCGCGCCGCCAGTTTGATGTGGTGGTCGTTGGCGCCGGCGGAGCCGGCATGCGTTGTTCGCTGCAACTGTCCCAAGCGGGCCTGTCCGTTGCAGTGCTGTCCAAAGTGTTCCCCACGCGTTCGCACACCGTGGCCGCACAAGGCGGCGTGAGCGCCTCGCTGGGCAACATGAGCGAAGACAACTGGTACTGGCACATGTACGACACCGTCAAGGGGTCGGACTGGCTGGGCGACCAGGACGCCATCGAATTCATGTGCCGCGAAGCCCCGAACGCCGTGTACGAGCTCGAGCACTTCGGCATGCCGTTCGACCGCAACCCCGACGGCACCATCTACCAGCGTCCGTTCGGCGGCCACACCGCCAACTTCGGTGAAAAGCCGGTCCAGCGCGCCTGTGCCGCTGCCGACCGTACCGGTCACGCGCTGCTGCACACCCTGTACCAGCGCAACGTTGCCGCCCGCACCCAGTTCTTCGTCGAATGGATGGCGCTGGACCTGCTGCGCAACGAAGCCGGCGACGTCCTGGGCGTGACCGCCCTCGAAATGGAAACGGGCGAAATCTACATCCTGGAAGCCAAGACCACGGTGCTGGCCACCGGCGGCGCCGGCCGTATCTGGGCCGCGTCCACCAACGCCTTCATCAACACCGGTGACGGCCTGGGCATGGCCGCCCGCGCGGGCATCCCGCTGCAGGACATGGAATTCTGGCAATTCCACCCGACCGGCGTGGCCGGCGCCGGCGTGCTGATCACCGAAGGCGTGCGCGGCGAAGGCGGCATCCTGCTGAACAAGGACGGCGAGCGTTTCATGGAACGCTACGCGCCCACGCTGAAGGATCTGGCCCCGCGTGACTTCGTGTCGCGCTCGATGGACCAGGAAATCAAGGAAGGCCGCGGTTGCGGTCCGGACGGCAGCTACGTGGTGCTCAAGCTCGATCACCTCGGCGCCGACGTCATCAACAAGCGTCTGCCCTCGATCCGCGAAATCGCCATCAAGTTCGGCAACGTCGACCCGATCAAGGAACCGATCCCCGTCGTCCCGACCATCCACTACCAGATGGGCGGCATCCCGGCCAACTACCACGGCCAGGTGCTGACGCGCGAAAACGGCGAGAACAAGATCGTCAACGGCCTGTACGCCATCGGCGAATGCGCCGCGGTGTCGGTGCACGGCGCCAACCGCCTGGGCACCAACTCGCTGCTGGACCTGATCGTGTTCGGTCGCGCCACCGGCAACCACATCGTCAATTCGCATCCGGAACGCCAGCACGCGCACCAGCCCGTGCCGCAGCAAGCCGTCGAATTCTCGCTGGACCGCGTCAACAAGCTGGAATCGCGCACTTCGGGCGAGAAGACCCAGGACATCGGCAACGCCATCCGCTTCTCGATGCAGCGCCACTGCGGCGTGTTCCGCACGCTGGAACTGCTGAACGAAGGCGTGACCCAGATCGAAGACCTGGCCAAGCAAGCCGACAACATCTACTTCAAGGACAAGTCCAAGGTGTTCAACACCGCGCGCGTCGAGGCGCTGGAACTGGCCAACATGACCGAAGTGGCCCGCGCCACCATCAAGTCGGCCGCCAACCGCACCGAAAGCCGTGGCGCCCATGCGCTGGACGACCACCCGACCCGCGACGACGAGAACTGGCTCAAGCACACGCTGTGGTACTCCGAAGGCAGCCGCCTGGATTACAAGCCTGTGCAGATGAAGCCGCTGACGGTCGAGTCCTTCCCGCCCAAGGCGCGTACCTTCTAAGTCCGGATAGAGCCTACTATGAGCACCAAGAGAATCGTCAAGTTCGAAATCTACCGCTACGATCCGGACAAGGACGAGCGCCCGTACATGCAGAAGCTGGAAGTCGAACTCCAGCCCACCGACAAGATGCTGCTCGATGCGCTGGTGCGCATCAAGAACGACGTCGATGACAGCCTGGCCCTGCGCCGCTCGTGCCGTGAAGGCGTGTGCGGTTCGGACGCCATGAACATCAACGGCAAGAACGGCCTGGCCTGCACGACGAACCTGCGCGAGCTGAAGGAACCGATCGTGCTGCGCCCGCTGCCGGGCCTGCCCGTGATCCGCGACCTGATCGTGGACATGACGCACTTCTTCAACCAGTACCACTCGATCCGCCCGTACCTCATCAACGACACGCCGCCGCCCGAGAAAGAGCGCCTGCAGTCGCCCGAGGCGCGCGAAGAGCTGGACGGCCTGTACGAGTGCATCCTGTGCGCGTGCTGTTCCACTTCCTGCCCGTCGTTCTGGTGGAATCCGGACAAGTTCGTCGGCCCCGCCGGCCTGCTGCAAGCCTACCGCTTCATCGCCGACAGCCGCGACGAAGCCACCGGCGAGCGTCTGGACAACCTGGAAGACCCGTACCGCCTGTTCCGTTGCCATACCATCATGAACTGCGTCGACGTCTGTCCCAAGGGGCTGAACCCGACCAAGGCCATTGGCAAGATCAAGGAACTGATGGTCCGTCGGACGGTCTAGTAGTTTGGTGTATTTAAGGTGTAATGATGAGCAGGCTTACTGAACTGGAACGGGCGCGTCTGCGTTGGCGGGCGCGCCGGGGCCTGCTCGAAAACGACTTGATCATCACCCGGTATCTCGACGCCCACGAAGCCGAGCTTACCGACGATGACGTGACGGCATTGACGCAGCTCTTCGAGTTGGGAGACAACGATCTTCTCGACCTGCTGCTGGCCCGCAAGGAACTCGAGGGCGAACTCGACACGCCCCGACTCCGCGGCATCATCGGCCAGATGCGGTCGCTCTGATTAATTGAGAGGAAAAAACATGAACCTGTCTGACAAAAAAGCCACTCTGTCCTTCTCGGACGGCAGCGCACCCATTGAGTTCCCTGTTTACAAGGGTACGGTCGGTCCGGATGTGATCGACATCCGCAAGCTGTACGGCCAGACGGGCATGTTCACGTTTGACCCCGGCTTCATGTCGACCGCCGCCTGCGAATCGGGCATCACCTACATCGACGGCGACAAGGGCGAGCTGCTGTACCGCGGCTACCCGATCGAGCAACTGGCCGTCAATTGCGACTTCATGGACATCTGCTACCTGATCCTGAACGGCGAACTGCCGAACCAGGAACAGAAGGCCGACTTCGATTCGCAAGTGACCCATCACACGATGGTCAACGAACAGCTGCACTTCTTCCTGCGCGGCTTCCGTCGCGACGCCCACCCGATGGCCGTCCTGACGGGCCTGGTGGGCGCGCTGTCGGCGTTCTACCACGACTCGACCGACATCACGAACCCGCAACATCGCCACATCTCGGCCATCCGCCTGATCGCCAAGATGCCGACGCTGGTCGCGATGGCGTACAAGTACTCGCAAGGCCAACCGTTCATCTACCCGCAGAACGACCTGTCCTACACGGGCAACTTCCTGCGCATGATGTTCGCCACGCCGTGCGAAGACTACAAGGTCAATGAAGTCGTCGAGCGCGCGCTCGACCGCATCTTCATCCTGCACGCCGACCACGAGCAGAACGCCTCGACCTCCACGGTCCGCCTGTGCGGTTCGTCGGGCACCAACCCGTTCGCCGCCATCTCGGCCGGCGTGGCTTGCCTGTGGGGCCCGGCCCACGGCGGCGCCAACGAAGCTTGCCTGCAGATGCTGGAAGAGCTGCAAGCCAACGGCGGCATCGCCAAGGTCGGCGAGTTCATGGAGAAGGTCAAGGACAAGAACTCGGGCGTGCGCCTGATGGGCTTTGGCCACCGCGTCTACAAGAACTACGACCCGCGCGCCAAGCTGATGCAGGAAACGTGCAAGGAAGTGCTCTCGGCCCTGGGCCTGGAAAACGACCCGCTGTTCAAGCTGGCCATGGAACTGGAACGCATCGCCCTGTCGGATCCGTACTTCGTGCAGCGCAAGCTGTACCCGAACGTGGACTTCTACTCGGGTATCGTCCAGCGCGCCATCGGCATCCCGACCTCGCTGTTCACGGCCATCTTCGCGCTGGCCCGCACGGTGGGCTGGATCGCCCAGTGGAACGAAATGCTGTCGGATCCCGATTACAAGATCGGCCGTCCGCGCCAGCTGTTCACCGGTTCGGTCACGCGCGACGTGCCGCCGATGGACAAGCGTTGATACGCTGCCTGGCTTGAACAAGAAACCGCCTTCGGGCGGTTTTTTGTTGCCTGCTCGCGCCGCCGTCGAGCGCGCCGTCGCGGCCGGGCGCTTTGGCGTTTATCATCCTTGCCATGATTCCCATAGCACTGCCCTCCGCGGGCTTCTATATCTTCGTTTCCCTGGGCTTCCTGGCGGGGCTTATCCTGCTTGGCTGGGCACTGGTGCTGGTCGCCAGCGGCGGCGCGCGCCGCACGGTGCGCAAGTACTGGAAGACCTCCAGCCTGCTGTTCGTGGTGCTGGCGGTTCCCTTTGCCTTCTATGCCTGGGTCCAGGCGGTGATCTGGCAGGTGGAGCGCGAAGGCGATCGCGCCGAGGCCGCCCGCAATGTCACCCTCGCGGCGACGACCACGGTGGGCGGCATTGCCATGCCGGCCGGCACGCGCCTGAAGCTGCAGGACGAGGGGCAACTGGAGACCTACGTCGAGGCCGAGTTCCCGCGGCCGGTGGCCATGTACGGCGTGCAGGCGTCGAGCGCGCGGCGCTATCTGGACGCCGAGTACGACAGCGAGACCTACGCGCTGCGCGGCCGGCATCCGCGCACCGTCCTGCTGCGGGGCGCCGGCAGCCAGGCGGTGCAGGGCTGGCAGTGCGACGCCACCCAGGACATCGAGTTCGACGTGATGCAGGATGGCGCCATGAAGGCGCTGAACACGTGCGTGCTGGGCCCGGGCAACCGGGTCGATGCGCTCGATCTTGCGCCCGGCTCCATCGTGTATGGATCGGGCGGCACCGTCTATACCGATGGCTCGCGCGACCCGGACCAATGGCGCATCGAGGTCAAGGATCCGGTGGCGGTCAAGGTGTTCGGATTGCCGTTGAGCGAGCCCCGGCTCTACCTCGATGGCGAGCGGCGCCTGCTGCGCGTCAGCGATGCCGAATTGGCCTGCCCGACGACCTTCGGCGGCGTCCGCTACGCCGCCGGCACGCAGGTCCAGACCATGCGGCGCGGCCGCGGCGATGGCCGCGAGCCGTTCCCGGGCGTGCTGGTGCTGAGTCCGTGGAATGGCGACGTCGCCAGGCGCGACGGCCAGGCCGACGTGCCCGAGGGCATGTCGGTGAGGCAGACGCTGTCGGGCGAGGTCATCGACGTGGTCAAGAACGACGCCGTGGGCGTGTTCCACTTCGCCACCATCATCGTGAGCGACGACGCGCCCCAGCCGACCCGCGCGCGCTGTCCCTGAGCAGGGCGGGCCGCGCGGGTCGCGGCGCGCGTTACGCGCCGATGCCGCGCGCCATCAGCACGGCGAACAGCGGCAGGAAGATGAACAGGTGCGATTCGATCATCACCCAGCGGCGCGCGCGCTTGATCTGCGCGGCGTCCGGCACGAAGGCGGGCTGCTGGCGTGCCTGTCTTGCCCAACGCAGGAAGGCCAGCGTGGGCGGGGCCGAACAGAGGCCGATGATGACGAACAGCGTGATCTTGGCGTGGAACCACGGGTTGCCCATGTAGAAGGCCGCGCCCTTGGCGCCGAGCATCAGGCGCAGCACGCCGGTGACCAGCACCAGGATCGCGCTGAGCAGATACAGGCGGTCATAGACCACCAGGCGCTTGAGCGTGGCCGGCGTCAGGTCGGGGCGCAGCAGCACCGCTTCGGCGGTCAGCACCACCACCAGCACGAAGATGGCCAGGAAGTGAAACCAGGCCAGGAAGGCGTCGAGCAGCATAGGGTCGGGCTCCAGTAAGGAAAGGGTCGAGGGGAATCTCCGCCCCGTTTTTACCATCCGCCCGTCGCCGCGCACCATCACGCCATCAAGCCGCACAAAAAAAAGGACGCCCCGTGGGGCGTCCCGTGCCTGCCGATCAGTGCAATGCGATCAACGGCGCTTCTTGGCGGCCTCGGCGGCTTCCTGCTGCGCATCGACCACGGCCAGGGCGGTCATGTTGACGATGCGGCGCACGGTGGCGCTGGTCGTCAGGATGTGCACCGGACGCGCGGCGCCCAGCAGGATCGGGCCCATCGCGACGCCATTGCTGCCGGTCATCTTCAGCATGTTGTACGTGATGTTGCCGGTGTCCAGCGTCGGCATGACCAGCAGGTTGGCCGGACCCTTCAGGGTGCTGTCCGGGTAGGCCTGCACGCGGATCTTTTCCGACAGGGCGGAGTCGGCGTGCATTTCGCCGTCCACTTCCAGGTCGGGCGCGCGGTCCTGCACCAGCTGGCGCGCGGCGGCCATCTTGCGCGACGATTCCGTGACGCGGCTGCCGAAGTTCGAATGCGACAGCAGGGCGATCTTGGGCACCACGCCGAAACGCAGCATCTCGTCGGCGGCCTGGATGGTGATGTTCGCCACTTCCTCGGCCGACGGGTTCTCGTTGACGTGGGTGTCGGTGACGAACAGCGTCTGGTCGGGCAGCATCAGCACGTTCAGGGCGGCGTAGGTCTGGCCTTCCTTCTTGCCGATGATTTCGTCGATGTACTTGAGCTGGTTGTCGTACTTGCTGGCCACGCCGCACAGCAGCGCGTCGGCATCGCCACGGCGCAGCAGCATCGCGCCGATCAGCGTGTTGTGCTTGCGGATCATCGCCTTGGCGATGGCCGGAGTCACGCCTTCGCGGCCCTTGAGCTGGTAGTACGCGGTCCAGGTTTCGTTGAAGCGGCTGTCGTCTTCGGGATCGACGATCTCGAAGTGCTGGCCGGCCACCAGGCGCAGGCCGAACTTCTTGATGCGCATCTCGATCACGGACGGGCGGCCGATCAGGATCGGGAACGCCAGCTTTTCGTCGGCCACGGTCTGCACCGCGCGCAGCACGCGCTCGTCTTCGCCGTCGGCGTAGATGACGCGCTTGGGCGCCTTCTTGGCCTGGGCGAACAGCGGGCGCATCAGCTGGCCCGAGTGGTAGACGAAGCCCATCAGCTTCTGGCGGTAGGCCTCGATGTCCTCGATCGGACGGGCGGCCACGCCGGAGTCGGCGGCGGCCTGGGCCACGGCCGGGGCGATCTGGACGATCAGGCGCGGATCGAACGGCTTCGGGATGATGTAGTCGGGACCGAACGACAGTTCCTGGCCGGCGTAGGCGCGGGCCACTTCATCGTTCTGTTCGGCTTGCGCCAGTTCGGCGATGGCCTTGACGCACGCCAGCTTCATTTCCTCGGTGATGCGCGAGGCGCCGGCATCCATGGCGCCGCGGAAGATGAAGGGGAAGCACAGCACGTTGTTGACCTGGTTCGGGTAGTCCGAACGGCCGGTGGCGATGATGCAGTCGGGGCGGGCGGCCTTGGCGACTTCCGGGCGGATTTCCGGTTCCGGGTTGGCCAGCGCCAGGATCAGCGGACGGTCGGCCATGGTCTTGACCATGTCGGCGGTCAGCACGCCGGCGGTCGAGCAGCCCAGGAACACGTCGGCGGCGTTGACCACGTCGGCCAGCGTGCGCGCGTCGGTCTTCTGCGCGTAGCGCTTCTTGTTGGCTTCCATGTTTTCATCGCGGCCTTCCCAGATCACGCCGCGCGAATCCACCACGTAGATGTTCTCGCGCTTGACGCCCAGGTGCACCAGCAGGTCCAGGCAGGCGATGGCGGCGGCGCCGGCGCCCGAGCAGGCCAGCTTGACCGAGCCGATGTCCTTGCCCACGACCTTCAGGCCGTTCAGGATGGCGGCCGACGAGATGATGGCGGTGCCGTGCTGGTCGTCGTGGAAGACGGGGATCTTCATGCGCTCGCGCAGCTTCTTCTCGATGTAGAAGCACTCGGGCGCCTTGATGTCCTCGAGGTTGACGCCGCCGAGCGTGGGCTCGAGCGCGGCGATGATGTCGACCAGCTTGTCGGGGTCGTTCTCGGCCAGTTCGATGTCGAACACGTCGATGCCGGCGAACTTCTTGAACAGGCAGCCCTTGCCTTCCATGACCGGCTTGGCGGCCAGCGGGCCGATGTTGCCCAGGCCGAGCACGGCGGTGCCGTTGGTGATCACGCCCACCAGGTTGCCGCGCGAGGTGTACTTGGACGCGGCGTCGTCGCCCTGGTCGAAGATGGCCATGCAGGCGGCGGCCACGCCGGGCGAGTACGCCAGCGACAGGTCGTCCTGGTTGGCGAGCGTCTTGGTCGGCGTGACCGAGATTTTGCCGGGGGTGGGATAGGCGTGGTAATCCAACGCCATTTTGGTGAGGGTTTCGTCCATGGGATATAGCCTTTTCGGCGCTAACTGTAGATAAAAAACGGAAAGCAAAAAGCGGGCTCGCGGCCCGCCGTATTCTTTGGGAAATGCTTAGGGAACACCCGTATTTCAACAGAAAGCGGCGCGAATTGGTTGCTGCAGCGCAGCGATCGTCCGATTTTGATCAAGCCGGCGCGCCTTGCCATGACGCCGGTGAAAAAAGGAAAAGCCCCGGACCGGGGCTTTTCTCCTTTGCTTTCAGGGCGTTATTGCGCCCAGGGCGGCGTGGCGCGGTCGGCGGCGCCGAGTTTCCGGCGCAACGCGTCGGCCTGCGCCTGCCGACCCAGGCTGTCCAGCGCGTGCAGCACGATCCAGTCGGCGCTGACTTCGAAGAAGTCGCGCAGGCGGGCGCGGGTGTCGCTGCGGCCGAAGCCGTCGGTGCCCAGCGTGCGGTAGGGCGCGGGCACCCAGGCGCGGATCTGTTCGGGCACGGCGCGCACGTAGTCGGTCGCGGCCACCACCGGCGCGTCGCTGCCGCCCAGGCAGGCGCGCACCCAGTCCGCGTCCGGCGCGCTGGCCAGGCCGAGCGCGCGGGCGCGTTCGGCCTCGCGGCCGTCGCGCGCCAGTTCGGAGAAGCTGGTCACGCTCCAGACTTCGGCATCGACGCCGTATTCCGCGTGCAGCCGCTCGGCGGCCATTTCCGCTTCGCGCAGCATGGGGCCGGCGCCCAGCAGGCGCACCGCGGCCTGCTGACGGGCCGGCCGCAGGCGGTACATGCCGCGCAGGATGCCTTCGGCCGCGACGCCGTCGCGCGGCAGGTCGGGCTGCGCCAGGTTCTCGTTGGTGACGGTCAGGTAGAAGAATTCATCGCGCTGTTCGTCCAGCATGCGGCGCATGCCGTACTCGACGATCACGGCGACCTCGTAGGCGTAGGCCGGATCATAGGCGCGGCAGTTGGGCACGGCCGCGGCCATGATGTGGCTGGAGCCGTCCTGGTGCTGCAGGCCTTCGCCGCCCAGCGTGGTGCGGCCGGACGTGGCGCCGATGAGGAAGCCGCGCGTGCGCTGGTCGGCCGCCGCCCAGATCAGGTCGCCGATGCGCTGGAAGCCGAACATCGAGTAATAGATATAGAAGGGCAGCATCGGCAGGCCGTTGACCGAGTAGCTGGTGCCGGCCGCCGTCCACGACGAGATCGCGCCGGCCTCGGTGATGCCTTCTTCCAGGATCTGGCCGTCACGCGCCTCGCGGTAGTACAGCACCGAGCCGATGTCCTCGGGTTGGTACAGCTGGCCCTGCGCGGAATAGATGCCGATCTGGCGGAACAGGTTGGCCATGCCGAAGGTGCGGGCTTCGTCGGCGACGATGGGCACGATGCGCGGGCCGACCTGCGGGTCCTTCAGCAGCGCCGTCAGCATGCGCACGATGGCCATGGTGGACGACATTTCCTTGCCGTCGGCGCTGAGCGCGAAGCGGGCCCATTGATCGACCGCCGGCGGCGCCAGTCGTGGCGCCTGCGTCTGGCGCCGGGGGATGTGGCCGCCCAGCGCGGCGCGGCGCGCCTGCAGGTGGCGCAGCTCGGCGCTGTCCTCGGCCGGACGGTAGAACTTGAGCGCCAGGCAGTCGGCGTCGGAGATCGGCAGCGCGAAGCGGTCGCGGAACGCCAGCAGCGCCTCGTCGTCCAGCTTCTTCTGCTGGTGGGTGGTCATCTTGCCCTGGCCGGCCGTGCCCATGCCGAAGCCCTTCTTGGTCTGCGCCAGGATCACGGTGGGCTGGCCGCGATGATGCGCGGCGCGGTGGTACGCGGCATGGATCTTGACCATGTCGTGGCCGCCGCGGTGCAGGCGGTCGATGGCCTCGTCGGTCCAGTCGGCCACCAGCGCGGCCAGCTCGGGATTCTGGTTGAAGAAGTGGGCGCGGTTGAAGGCGCCGTCATTGGCGGCGAAGGTCTGGAACTGGCCGTCCACCGTGTTGGCGAAAGCGCGCGCCAGGGCGCCGTTGGTGTCACGGCGCAGCAGGGCGTCCCAGTCGCTGCCCCAGACCAGCTTGATGACGTTCCAGCCGGCGCCGGCGTACAGGGTTTCGAGTTCGTCGATGATGCGGCCATTGCCGCGCACCGGGCCGTCCAGGCGCTGCAGGTTGCAGTTGACCACGAACACCAGGTTGTCGAGCTTTTCGCGCGCGGCCAGGGTCAGCGCGGCGATCGATTCGGGCTCGTCCATTTCGCCGTCGCCGAAGATGCCCCAGACCTTGCGGTCGCCGCCCGGCACCAGCGAGCGGTGTTCCAGGTAGCGCATGAAGCGCGCCTGGTAGATGGCGTTGATGGGGCCGATGCCCATCGAGCCTGTCGGGAACTGCCAGAAATCCGGCATCAGCCACGGGTGCGGGTACGACGACAGGCCGCGCAGGCCGCGCGTGGTGGCGGTGATTTCCTGGCGGAAGTGGGCCAGGTCGTCATCGCTCAGGAAGCCTTCCAGGTAGGCGCGGGCGTAGACGCCGGGCGCCGAGTGCGGCTGCATGTAGACCAGGTCGCCCGGGCCGTCGGCGCCGGCGGCGCGGAAGAAGTGGTTGAAGCCCACTTCGAACAGGTCGGCGGCCGAGGCGTAGCTGGCGATGTGGCCGCCCAGTTCGCCATGCGCCTGGTTGGCGCGCACCACCATGGCCAGCGCGTTCCAGCGGTTGATGCGGGCGATGCGTTCCTCGACCGCCAGGTTGCCGGGGAAGGGCGGCTCCTGGTCGGCGGGGATGGTGTTCAGGTAGGCGGTGCGCGTCTGGCTGTTGGCGCGCAGGCCCAGCGTGGCGGCATGCCCCAGCAGGTTGTCCAGCACATAGCCCGCCCGGTCGGCGCCCGAGGCCTCGACCAGGGACTGCAGGCCGTCGCGCCATTCGGCGGTCTCGGCGGGATCGGCGTCATGCCGGGGGTCTGCTCCGGCGGGGGAATGGCTGGCGTCGCACATGATGGTTTTGTCTCCTTGTAAGCGCCATGCTAGTCCTGTCCCTGGGGCATGGGTAATCAAAAAGCCGGGGGCGAACCCGGGTTTTCAGCATAATCGTCCGCCGTTTTTTGGGTGGGCGGCAGGATCTGCTGCGATGGGCCGCTTACCGGTGGTGACCACCTGCTGGACGCCGAGGCGCTAGAATTCGCGCTTCAGAAAAAACAAACCGGCAACCAACAGGGCGTAAACGCCCTGAAAGCCGTGGCCGTCCCGCTCCCGCGGCGGGTCGACCCCGGCGTAGAAGGAGACTTCAATGACTCAACCCACCACCGTCCCGGCAGAGGTCACGCTACCGGAACTGACGTTCCGCGGCGTGCTGTTGGGCGCAGTGATCACCATCATCTTCACCGCCTCCAATGTGTTCCTGGGGCTCAAGGTCGGCCTGACCTTTTCGTCGGCGATCCCGGCGGCGGTCATTTCCATGTCGGTGTTGCGGCTGTTCAAGGACGCCAACATCCTCGAGAACAACATGGTGCAGACGCAGGCCTCGGCGGCCGGCACGCTGTCCTCCATCATCTTCATCCTGCCCGCCCTGGTCATGATGGGTCACTGGCAGGGCTTTCCGTTCTGGCAGACCCTGGGCATCTGCGCGGCCGGCGGCATGCTGGGCGTGATGTTCACGATTCCGCTGCGCCACGTGATGGTGGTGCAGAGCGACCTGCCGTATCCCGAAGGCGTGGCGGCGGCCGAGATCCTGCGGGTCGGCAGCGCCGAGCGCGCGCAGGATGCGGCCGAGGAGGCCGGGCGGGCGCCGGCCAAGCCGGCCGCCACCGGCATGGGCGACATCGTCAGCGGCGGCGTGGTGGCGGCGGCGGTCAGCTTCGCCGCCAGCGGCCTGCGGGTGCTGGGCGACGGCGTCAGCGGCTGGTTCGCGCTGGGCGGCGCGGTGTTCCGGCTGCCGATGGGCTTTTCGCTGGCGCTGCTCGGCGCCGGCTACCTGATCGGCATCGTGGCCGGCCTGGCCATGCTGACGGGGCTGGTGATCTCGTGGGGCATCGCGGTGCCAATCCTGACCTCCATGACCGAGATGCCCGCCGGCATGACGCTGGCGAAGTTCGCCACCGGGCTGTGGTCGTCGCAGGTGCGCTTCATCGGCGCCGGCGTGATCGGCGTGGGCGCCATCTGGACGCTGGCGACGCTGTTCGTGCCGATGGCGCGCGGCGTCAAGGCCTCGTTCTCGGCGCTGACCCGCGCGGGCGCGGCGCGCGCCGGCAAGGCCCCGCGCACCGAGCGCGACCTGTCGGCCGGCTGGATCTCGGTGGTCACGCTGGTGCTGGTGGCGGTGCTGGTGATCACCTTCCAGGTGTTCCTGGCGGGCGCGCCGCTGTCGGCCGCGGCCATCTGGAAGCTGGTGGCCTACGCAGTGCTGTTTGCCTTCGTGTTCGGCTTCCTGGTGGCCGCGGCCTGCGGCTACATGGCGGGCCTGGTGGGCTCGTCGACCAGCCCGATCTCGGGCGTGGGCATCGTTGCCATCGTGCTGGTGTCGCTGCTGATGCTGGCACTGGGCGGCGAGTTGCTGGCGGTGCAGAACGGCGTGCAGATGACGATCGCGCTGGCCATCTTCAGCACCTCGGCGGTGGTCGCGGTGGCGTCGATCTCGAACGACAACCTGCAGGACCTGAAGACCGGCTGGCTGGTGGGCGCGACGCCCTGGCGCCAGCAGGTGGCGCTGCTGATCGGCTGCGTGGTCGGCGCGGCGGTGATCTCGCCGGTGCTGGAGCTGCTGTACAACGCCTACGGTTTCGCCGACGCCATGCCGCGCGAAGGCATGGACCCGGCGCAGGCGCTGTCCGCGCCGCAAGCCACGCTGATGCTGGCGATCGCGCGCGGCATCTTCACGCACCAGCTGAACTGGACCATGATCCTGATCGGCATGGCGGTCGGCGTCGGCCTGATCGCGCTGGACGAGGTGCTCAAGCGCACCTGCAAGGTGGCTCGCATTCCGGTGCTGGCGGTCGGCATCGGCATCTACCTGCCGCCGACCGTGGCGGCGCCGATCGTGGCCGGCGCGCTGCTGGCCTGGCTGCTGGAGCGGGCACTGCGCCGTCGCGCCGCGGCCGCCGGCAAGGACTACGAGTCGTTCGCCGAGGCCCCCAACCGGCGCGGCGTGCTGATCGCCTCGGGCCTGATCGTGGGCGAGAGCCTGGTGGGCGTGGTGATGGCCGCCATCATCGGCGCCGCCGGCACCGATGCGCCGCTGGCGATCGCGGGCGAGGAATTCGCGCGCACCGCTTCGTTCCTGGGACTGGCGGTGTTCGCGCTGGTGGCGGTGCTGTTCTGGCGCCGCGTGATGCGGCTGGCGTAGCGCTGCCGCGTGGCGGTCAAAGGGCATGGCGCGTGGGCGCCATGCCCTTTTTTCATGCCGGTTGCAGCAGGTCGGCCAGGGTGCGGGCGATGACCTTGGTGGCGCGCCGCAGGTCTTCCAGCAGCACGCGTTCGTCGTTGCGCTTGGCGTGCGATTCCAGCACGGTGCGCGGTCCGGCGCCGTAGATCACGCCGGGAATGCCGGCCTCGGCATACAGGCGCACGTCGGTGTAGAGCGGCGTGCCCATGGCGGGGATGGGTTCGCCGAACAGGTCCTGGCCGTGCTTGCGAATGGCCTCGACCAGCGGCTGGTTGCCGGGCAGCGGCCGCATGGCGTTGGCCAGCAGCAGGCGCTTGATCTCGACGCGGACGCCGGGCGTGGCGGCCGCGGCCTGTTCGATGATGCGGCGGATGTCGGCCTCGACCTCGGCCGCGTTCTCTTCCGGGATCATGCGGCGGTCGAGCTTGAACACGACCTTGCCGGGCACCACGTTGGTGTTGGTGCCGCCTTCGATGCGGCCGATGTTCAGGTAGGGGTGGCTGATGCCTTCGACCTGCGAGGTGATTTCGCGGTAGCGCGCGTTCTGCGCGTAGAGCGCGTTCATGATGGCGACCGCGCCCTGCAGCGCGTCCACGCCGGTGGCCGGGATGGCGGCGTGCGCCATCTTGCCGTGCACCGTGACCTCCATCTGCAGGCAGCCGTTGTGCGCCGTCACGACTTCATAGCTGAAGCCGGCCGCGATCAGCAGGTCGGGGCGGGTGAGCCCCTGGCGCAGCAGCCAGCCCGGCCCGAGCAGGCCGCCAAATTCCTCGTCGTAGGTGAAATGCAGCTCGACCGCGCCGTGGCTCGGACGGGCCACCGCTTCCAGCGCGCGCAGCGCGAAGGTGAAGCTGGCGAAATCGCTCTTGCTGACCGCGGCGGCGCGGCCGTAGAGGCTGCCGTCCACGATCTCGGCGCCGTACGGATCGTGCTCCCAGCCGTCGCCCGGCGGCACCACGTCGCCATGGGCGTTGAGCGCGACGCGGCGGCCGCCGGCGCCGTATTCGCGGCGCACGATCAGGTTGGTGATGGATTCCATGCCATAGGCGCGCACCTCGTCGGCGGGCACGGGATGGGACTCGGCCTGCAGGCCGAAGCCCTGCAGCAGTTCGGCGGTGCGGACGGCGTGGGGGGCGTTGTTGCCCGGCGGCGTGTCGGTCGGCACGCGCACCAGTTCCTGCAGGAAGCGCACTTCTTCATCGAAGTGGGCGTCCACCCAGGCGTCGAGTCGGGCGTAATCGGTCATGGTTCAGCTCGTTGCTTCGTTGGCGAGATCGTCGAGCAGCCGTTGCATCGCCTGCGCGGCCAGCTGCATGTCGTGGTTGGTGGTGGATTCGAGCGGGTTGTGGCTGATGCCGGCGTTCTGGCCGCGCACGAACAGCATGGCCTGCGGCATGATCTCGTGCAGCTTCATGGCGTCGTGGCCGGCGCCGCTGGGCATGCAGTGGACCGGCACGCCCTGCGCCTGGACCGCGCGCTCCCAGCGTTGCTGCCAGGCCGGCGCGCTGGGGGCGGCGGCGGCCCGCATGGTTTCCTCGAGCGTGTAGCGCAGGCCGCGGCGCCGGCAGATCGCGTCCAGTTCGGCCAGCACGTCCGTGGCCAGCGCATCGCGCTGCGGATCGCTGGGCGCGCGCAGGTCTAGACTGAAGCGGCATTCGCCGGGCACCACGTTGATCGAGCCATTGGGCACTTCCAGCATGCCGACGGTGCCGACCGAGTCGCCGTCGCGCGCGGCGCGGCCTTCGACGAACACGATCAGCTCGGCCGCGGCCACGGCGGCGTCGCGGCGCCGGTCCATCGGCGTGGTGCCGGCGTGGCAGGCCGTGCCGTGGATCCGCACGCGGTAGCGCACGCAGCCGTTGATGGAGGTGACCACGCCCAGCGGCAGGCCCATTTCATTGAGCACGGGGCCCTGTTCGATATGCACTTCGACAAAGCCCAGATAACGGGCCGGGTCGCGCTTGAGCTTGGGAATGTCGTCGATGCACAGCCCCGCGTGCGCCATGGCCTCGCGCATGCTGATGCCGTCGGCGTCCTTCTGTTCCAGCCAGCGCGGCTGGAAGTCGCCGATCAGCGCGCCGGAGCCGAGGAAGGTGGCCGGATAGCGCTGGCCCTCTTCTTCGGAAAAGGCGATCACTTCGATCGCGTAGGGCAGGCGCCGGCCCTGGCGGTGCAGCGCGCGCACGCAGGCCATCGGCACGAAGATGCCGAGGCGGCCGTCGTATTTGCCGGCATTGCGCACCGTGTCGTAGTGGCTGCCGCTCATCAGGATGGGCGCGTTGGCGCGGACCGCATGGTAGCGGCCGACCACGTTGCCGACCGCGTCGATGCCGACTTCGTCGAAGCCGCAATCGCGCATCCAGTGCGAGATGCGCTGCGCGCAGGCGCGGTGCGCATCGGTCAGGTAGGTGACGGTGAGCTGGCCGTTCTCGGCATAGCCGGGGTCGCTGTGCGCGCTGAGTTTTTCCTGCCAGTCCCAGATGTCGTTGCCCAGGTCCGGTTCGACGCCGAAACGTTCGTGCAGCCGCACTTCGGCGTCGCGGTGCAACTGGCGCAGGGCTTCGCGGCGTTCGTCGTCCGGCGCGTTGTGCTGGCGACGCTCCAGCGCCTGGACCCGTTGCGCGTCTTGCAGGCCCGCGCCGCGGGGGCTGTAGCGGGACAGCACGAAGGGAAAGCCGAAGCGCGCGGCATGGTCGGCGATCCGCGCGGCGGCGTCGGCCCCCGCATCGAGCGCGGGCTGGGCGCGCAGCAGCGTCAGTTGCGTGGCGGCGTCGGCATCGTCCACCGCGCGTTGCAGCGCCAGCTGCAACTGGGCCACGCTGTGCATCGGCCGCGCGCGCACCGCCTGTTGCGCGGCCCAGGGCGCGTGCGGATACAGGTCGGTCAGCATGGCGGCCGCGTCTTGCGGCGCGGCGTCGTTGAATTGGGCGAGGGTATGGGCCATGGTTGCGCCGTTCAGGGAGCGGGTTGATAGGGATGGCGCGCCTGCCAGTGCCGGGCGATGTCCAGCCGGCGGCAGACCCAGACGCGGTCGTGGCGCGCGATGTGATCCAGGAAGCGTTGCAGCGCGACGATGCGGCCCGGCCGGCCCAGCAGGCGGCAATGCATGCCGATGCTGAGCATCTTGGGCGCCTCGTCGCCTTCGGCGTAGAGCGCGTCGAAGCTGTCCTTCAGATACTGGAAGAACGGATCCGCATGCGAGTAGCCCTGCGGCAGCGCGAAGCGCATGTCGTTGCAGTCCAGCGTGTAGGGCACGATCAGTTGCGGCGCCACGCTGCCGTCGCTCTTTTGCACCCGCATCCAGAAGGGCAGGTCGTCGCCGTAGTAGTCGCTGTCGTATTCGAAGCCGCCGTAGTCGGCCACCAGGCGGCGCGTGCGCGGGCTGTCGCGGCCGGTGTACCAGCCCAGCGGGCGGGCGCCGGTCAGTTGGGCGATGGCGTCCATGCCCAGGCGCATGTGTTCGCGCTCGGTGGCTTCGTCCACGTGCTGGTAGTGCACCCAGCGCCAGCCGTGGCAGGCGATCTCGTGGTCCAGCTCGACCAGCGCCGCGGCCAGCTCGGGGTGGCGCTGCAAGGCCATGCCGACGGCGAACACCGTCAGCGGCAGGCCGCGCTTTTCGAATTCGCGCAGGATGCGCCAGACGCCGACGCGGGCGCCATACTCGTAGATGCCTTCCATGCTGAGGTGGCGTTCCGGGTAGCTGGCCGGGTTGAACATCTCGGACAGGAACTGCTCGGACCCCGCATCGCCATGCAGCACGCAGTTCTCGCCGCCTTCCTCGTAATTGAGTACGAACTGCACCGCGATGCGGGCGCCGCCGGGCCATTGCGCGTGCGGCGGATTGCGGCCGTAGCCGATCAGGTCACGCGGGTAGGGCTGGGTGGCGTCGTAGGTGCTCATGGCGGGGCGGGCGTGGACATCGTGTTCGACACGATAAGGTAAACCGCATTGTCTGTATACAATTTATGTACATCATTAGTGATGACCCTAATACATCAGGCAAGGCCGGCCGCCATCAAGCGAACACCCCGCCGGCATGCGCTGCCGGCGGGGTGTTCGGGGAACATCGAAAAAAGGGCGGTTCAGCGCAGGTCGCCGCAGGGCCAGGCGCTGGCGCCGTAGCCGCCGTCAGCCGTTGCGGTAGAGAAAGCTGTAGGCGTTGATCGCCGGTACCCCCCCGAGATGCGCGTACAGCACCCGGGAGCCGGCGGGGATTTCGCCGCGCCGCACGATGTCCATCATGCCCTGCATCGATTTCCCCTCGTAGACCGGGTCGGTCATCATGCCTTCGAGGCGGGCGCACAGGCGGATGGCCTCGTTGGTCTCGGCCGAGGGCAGGCCGTAGGCCGGGTAGGCGTAGCGCGTGTCCAGCACCACGTCGCTGTCGGCGATGGGGCGCTGCAGGCCCACCATGTCCGCGGTGCGGCGGGCGATGCGCAGGATCTGCGCGCGGGTCTGGTCGGGCGTGGCCGAGGCGTCGATGCCGATCACGCGGTCGGCGCGGCCGTCGGCGGCAAAGCCCACCACCATGCCGGCCTGCGTGCTGCCGGTGACGGCGCAGACCACGATGTAGTCGAACTTGAAGCCCAGCTCGGCCTCCTGCCGCCGCACCTCCTCGGCGAAGCCCACATAGCCCAGCCCGCCCAGTTCATGGTCGGAGGCGCCGGCCGGAATCGCATAGGGCTTGCCGCCGCGCTTGCGTACGTCCTCCAGCGCCTCTTCCCAGCTGCGGCGGAATCCGATGTCGAAGCCCTGGTCCACCAGGCGCACGTCGGCGCCCATCAGCCGGCTCATCATGATGTTGCCGACCCGGTCGTAGACGGCGTCCGAGTAGTCCACCCAGTTCTCCTGCACCAGCACGCAGGCCAGGCCGAGCTTGGCGGCCACGGCCGCCACCATGCGAGTGTGGTTGGACTGGATGCCGCCGATGGTGACGAGCGTGTCGCAGCCCTGTTCCAGCGCCTGCGGAATCAGGTATTCCAGCTTGCGCAGCTTGTTGCCGCCGAACGCCAGGCCGCTGTTGCAGTCCTCGCGCTTGGCGTAGATCTCGACCTTGCCGCCGAGGTGGGCGGACAGGCGCTCGAGCTTCTCGATGGGGGTGTCGCCGAAGGTCAGGCGATGGCGGGGAAAGCGTTGCAGATCCATGCGGGCTCCTGGGGGAAACGGTCCGGGCGGACGGCGCCGCGGATGGAAAAATCATAGGAACCCGTCGGATTGTTGGTCAATTGCGTATTTTTTGAGTTTCTTCCATTTAAATTTTTTGGAAATTGGATTTTTGGATTTAATATTTATGAATAAAAAATAAAAACCAAATTAAATTTTATAGGGACATACTGAATGGCCGCCATTGCCGGGCTGGATCGCATCGACCGCCAGATCCTGCGCCTGCTGCAGCAGGACGCCCAGATCACCAACCTGGACCTGAGCGCGCGCGTGCACCTGAGCCCGGCCGCCTGCCTGCGGCGGGTGGAAAAGCTCAAGGCCGAGGGCATCATCCGGAAGACCGTGGCGCTGCTCGAGCCGGCCGAGGTCGAGATGGCCACGCTGGTGATCGTCGGGGTGGTGCTGGACCGCTCCACGCCCGAGTCCTTCACCGACTTCGAGGCGGCGGCGCGCGGCATCAGCGGCTGCCTCGAATGCCATCTGGTGGCGGGCGAGTTCGACTACTTCCTGATGCTGCGCATCCGCGACCTGGAGCGCTTCAACAAGCTGCACGCGGGCGAGATCATCAAGCTGCCCGGCGTGCGCCAGATCCGCACTTTCTTCGTCCTGAAAGAGATCCTGTCGACCACCGAGCTGCCGCTCTGACGAGGCAATTGCGCAACACCCGGTGCGCGGGCCGAAAAAAATGCCGCAATGCGGCATTTTTCGTTAGCGGAAATTGGTGGTGAGTAGACGGCGTAATTGCAGGGGTTGAGCGGACATTCCAAACCCGCATGGAGCCATTCCGCTTGCGCTTTTGCGTCACGCAATCGCAAGAAGACGCCCATAAACTCAAAGGGTTATACTTTCATCCATACGGCTTTCAAGGCTTGTACGCGCCTTCTGCCCCTGCTATCCGCTAAACGGGAAGCCCGTGTCGCGGAAGGTTTTCCTGCATCGTAATCGAGTGAAGCACTCGTAAAGGTGAAGCGATTATGTCTTCGGAAATAGAATCCCTATCCACGTCTTACTTGTTTGGGGGAAATGCCCCCTACGTTGAGGAGCTTTACGAAGCCTACCTCGACAACCCCGGTTCGGTACCTGACAACTGGCGCGAATACTTCGACCAGCTGCAGCACGCTCCCGCCACCGACGGCCAGGAATCCACCCGCGACCAGGCCCACGCTCCCATCGTCGAATCGTTCGCCCAGCGCGCCAAGGCCAATGCCTTCGTGCAACGCGCCGCCGAACCCGACCTGAGCGTCGCCTCCAAGCAAGTCTCGGTGCAATCGCTCATCGCCGCCTACCGCTCGCTCGGTTCGCGCTGGGCCGACCTGGATCCGCTCAAGCGCCAGGAACGTCCCCCGATCCCCGAACTCGACCCGGCCTTCTACGGCCTGACCGAAGCCGACCTGGACCAGACCTACTCGGCCACCAACACCTACTTCACGACCGCCAGCACCATGACGCTGCGCGACATCCTGAAGGCGCTGCGCGACACGTACTGCCGCAGCATCGGTGCCGAATTCACGCATATCTCCGACCCCGCCGCCAAGCGCTGGATCCAGGAACGCCTGGAAACCACGCTGGGCGCGCCGACCTACTCGGTCGAGGAAAAGCGTCACATCCTGCAGCAGCTGACCGAGTCCGAAGGCCTCGAGCGCTTCCTGCACACCAAGTACGTCGGCCAGAAGCGCTTCTCGCTGGAAGGCGGCGAAAGCTTCATCGCCTCGATGGACGAAGTGGTGAACCACGCCGGTGAAAACGGCGTCCAGGAAATCGTGGTCGGCATGGCCCACCGCGGCCGCCTGAACCTGCTCGTGAACATCATGGGCAAGATGCCCGGCGACCTGTTCGCCGAGTTCGAAGGCAAGCACGCCGAAGGCCTGACCGACGGCGACGTGAAGTACCACAACGGCTTCTCGAGCGACCTGTCGACCCGTGGCGGTCCGGTGCACCTGTCGCTGGCGTTCAACCCGTCCCACCTGGAAATCGTCAACCCCGTGGTCGAAGGCAGCGTGCGCGCTCGCCAGGAACGCCGCGCCGACGCCGAAGGCAAGCAAGTGCTGCCGGTGCTGGTGCACGGTGACGCGGCCTTCGCCGGCCAGGGCGTGGTCATGGAAACGCTGAACCTGGCGCAGACCCGCGGCTACGGCACGGGCGGCACGCTGCACATCGTCATCAACAACCAGATCGGCTTCACCACGTCGGATCCGCGCGATTCGCGTTCGACGCTGTATTGCACCGACGTGGTCAAGATGATCGAAGCGCCGGTGTTCCACGTCAACGGCGACGATCCCGAAGCCGTCGTGTTCGTCACCAAGCTGGCCCTGGATTACCGCCTGCAGTTCCGCCACGACATCGTCGTGGACATCGTCTGCTTCCGCAAGCTGGGCCACAACGAGCAGGACACCCCGTCGCTGACGCAGCCGCTGATGTACAAGCGCATCGGCCACCACCCCGGCACGCGCAAGCTGTACGCCGACAAGCTGACCACGCAAGGCGTGCTGGCCGAAGGCGAAGCCGACCAACTGGTCAAGGACTACCGCCAGCTGATGGAAGACGGCCAGCGCACCATCGAACCGGTGCTGACCGACTACAAGAGCAAGTACGCCATCGACTGGTCGCCGTTCCTGGGCGCCAAGTGGACCGACCAGGCCGACACCGCCGTGCCGCTGGCCGAGCTCAAGCGCATCGGCGAGCGCATCACCACGGTGCCGGAAGGCTTCACGGTGCACCCGCTGGTCGCCAAGCTGCTGAACGACCGCCGCACCATGGCCAAGGGCGAGATGAACCTGGACTGGGGCATGGGCGAACACCTCGCCTTCGCCACGCTGGTATCGTCGGGCTATTCGATCCGCATCACCGGCCAGGACTCGGGCCGCGGCACGTTCACGCACCGCCACGCGGTGCTGCACGACCAGAACCGCGAACGCTGGAACGACGGCACCTACATTCCGCTGCAGAACGTCTCGGAAGGCCAGGCCCCGTTCACCGTGATCGACTCGGTGCTCTCCGAAGAGGCCGTGCTGGCCTTCGAATACGGCTACTCGAGCGCCGAACCCAACACGCTGACCATCTGGGAAGGCCAGTTCGGTGACTTCGTCAACGGCGCTCAGGTCGTGATCGACCAGTTCATCAGCTCCGGCGAAGCCAAGTGGGGCCGCCAGTCGGGCCTGACCATGATGCTGCCGCACGGCTACGAAGGCCAGGGCCCCGAGCACTCGTCGGGCCGCATCGAGCGCTTCCTGCAGCTGTGCGCCGACAACAACATGCAAGTGATCCAGCCGACTTCGGCCTCGCAGATCTTCCATGTGCTGCGCCGCCAGATGATCCGCCCGTTCCGCAAGCCGCTGGTGCTGTTCACGCCCAAGTCGCTGCTGCGCAACAAGGACGCCGGTTCGCCCCTGACCGACCTGGCCGGCGGCAGCTTCCGCCCGGTCATCGGCGAGGTCGACGAGGCCATCGACGCCGCCAAGGTCAAGCGCGTGCTGGCTTGCTCGGGCAAGGTCTACTACGATCTGGTCAATGCCCGCCGTGAACGTGGCGTCGACAACGTCGCCATCGTCCGCGTCGAGCAGCTGTACCCGTTCGCGCACAAGTCGTTCGAGACCGAACTGCGCAAGTACCCGAAGGCAACCGAAGTGATCTGGGTCCAGGACGAGCCGCAGAACCAGGGCGCTTGGTTCTATGTTCAGCATCACGTGTACGAGAACATGGTCGAAGGCCAGAAGCTGGGCTACGCCGGTCGCGCCGCGTCGGCATCGCCGGCCGTGGGCTACCTGGCCAAGCACCAGGAGCAGCAGAAGGCCCTGATCGAAACGGCGTTCGCGCCCAAGTTCAAGGTCATGCTGACCAAGTAATCAACCCGATGCGCGCGCGGCGCGCGGCAAGTTGCGGAAACCCGTTTTCGAACTTTGCCCGCGCCGCGCGGTCCAGAACACACACTTTACGGAATAAACAAAATGGCTATCACCGACGTCGTCGTCCCTCAACTCTCCGAATCCGTCTCCGAAGCGACCCTGCTGACCTGGAAGAAGCAGCCCGGCGCTGCCGTCGAAGCGGACGAAATCCTGATCGAAGTCGAAACCGACAAGGTCGTGCTGGAAGTGCCGGCTCCCGCCTCGGGCGTGCTGGCTGAAATCGTCAAGGGCGATGGCAGCACTGTCACCTCGGGCGAAGTCCTGGCCCGTATCGACACCGCCGGCAAGGCCGCCGCCACCCCGGCGACCGCCCCCGCCGCCGAAGCGCCCAAGGCCGCCGCGCAAGCCGCCGCCGCCCCGGCCGCTCCCGCCTCGACCGCCGCCGCTGGCGTGGCTTCGCCCGCCGCCGCCAAGATCCTCGCCGAGAAGGGCGTGGACGCCGCCAACGTCGCCGGCACCGGCCGTGACGGCCGCGTCACCAAGGGCGACGCCCTGAACGCCAGCGCCCCCGCCGCCAAGGCCGCCCCGGCCAAGGCCGCCGCCGCGCCCGCTCCGACCACGCTGTCGCTGGACGGCCGTCCGGAACAGCGCGTGCCGATGAGCCGCCTGCGCGCCCGCATCGCCGAGCGCCTGCTGCAATCGCAGCAGGAAAACGCGATCCTGACCACGTTCAACGAAGTGAACATGCAAGCGGTCATCGATCTGCGCAACAAGTACAAGGACAAGTTCGAGAAGGAACATGGCATCAAGCTGGGCTTCATGTCGTTCTTCGTCAAGGCCGCCGTTGCCGCGCTGAAGAAGTTCCCGCTGATCAACGCCTCGATCGACGGCAAGGACATCATCTACCACGGCTACTTCGACATCGGTATCGCTGTCGGCAGCCCGCGTGGCCTGGTGGTGCCGATCCTGCGCAACGCCGACCAGCTGTCGATCGCTGAAATCGAAAAGACCATCGCCGACTTCGGCCGCCGCGCCGCCGACGGCAAGCTGGGCATCGAAGAGATGACCGGCGGCACGTTCTCGATCTCCAACGGTGGCGTGTTCGGCTCGATGCTGTCGACCCCGATCATCAACCCGCCGCAATCGGCCATCCTGGGCGTGCACGCCACCAAGGATCGCGCCGTGGTGGAAAACGGCCAGATCGTCATCCGCCCGATGAACTACCTGGCCCTGTCCTACGACCACCGCATCATCGACGGCCGCGAAGCCGTCCTGGGCCTGGTCGCCATGAAGGACGCCCTGGAAGATCCGCAGCGCCTGTTGCTGGACCTGTAATCTCGGCGCCCTGAGCCCGGCGCCGCCGCGGCCTTCGGGCCGGCGGCGCCCGGCCGGCCCCACGGGCCGGCTCGCGCGGGCCGGGGCGAGTTTCACTCCCTCCTCATTCGCGAGAACACTATGTCCAAACAATTCGACGTCGTCGTCATCGGCGCGGGCCCCGGCGGCTACATCGCCGCCATCCGCGCCGCGCAGCTCGGCATGTCGGTGGCTTGCATCGACGCCTGGCAAAACGGCCAAGGCGGCCCGGCTCCCGGCGGCACGTGCACCAACGTCGGTTGCATCCCGTCCAAGGCGCTGCTGCAATCGTCCGAGCACTTTGAACAAGCCAACCACCACTTCGCCGAGCACGGCATCGAAGTCAAGGGCGTCAGCCTGAAGCTCGACACGCTGATCGGCCGCAAGAACTCGGTGGTCAAGCAGAACAACGACGGCATCCTGTACTTGTTCAAGAAGAACAAGGTCACCTTCTTCCATGGCAAGGGCGCGTTCGTCGGCCAGGTCGAAGGCGGCTGGGCCATCAAGGTCACCGGCACCGCCGAGGAAGACCTGGTCGCCAAGCACGTGGTGGTCGCCACCGGTTCGTCGGCGCGTGAGCTGCCCGGCCTGCCGTTCGATGAAAAGGTCGTGTTGTCCAACGACGGCGCGCTGAACATCGGCGCCGTGCCGAAGTCGCTGGGCGTGATCGGCGCCGGCGTCATCGGCCTGGAAATGGGCAGCGTGTGGCGCCGCCTGGGCGCCGACGTCACCATCCTGGAGGCGATGCCGGAATTCCTGGCCGCCGCTGACCAGCAAGTGGCCAAGGAAGCCCTGAAGGCCTTCACCAAGCAGGGCCTGAACATCCAGATGGGCGTCAAGATCGGCGAGATCAAGGCGACCGCCAAGTCGGTGACCGTGCCTTACGTCGATGCCAAGGGCGCCGAGCAGAAGCTGGTGGTGGACAAGCTGATCGTCTCGATCGGCCGCGTGCCCTACACCGGCGGCCTGAACGCCGACGCGGTGGGCCTGAAGCTCGACGAGCGCGGCTTCGTTGCCGTGGACGGCGATTGCAAGACCAACCTGCCCAACGTCTGGGCGGTGGGCGACGTGGTGCGCGGCCCGATGCTGGCGCACAAGGCCGAGGAAGAAGGCGTGGCGGTTGCCGAGCGCATCGCCGGCCAGCACGGCCACGTCAACTTCGACACCGTGCCGTGGGTGATCTACACCTCGCCGGAAATCGCCTGGGTCGGCAAGACCGAGCAGCAGCTCAAGGCCGAAGGCCGCGAGTACAAGGCCGGCAGCTTCCCGTTCCTGGCCAACGGCCGTGCCCGCGCGCTGGGTGACACCACCGGCTTCGCCAAGGTGATCGCCGATGCCAAGACCGACGAAGTCCTGGGCGTGCACATCGTGGGCCCGATGGCCTCGGAGCTGATCTCGGAAGCCGTGACCATCATGGAATTCCGCGGCGCCGCCGAAGACATCGCCCGCATCTGCCATGCGCACCCGACGCTGTCGGAAGCCGTGAAGGAAGCCGCCCTGGCCGTTGACAAGCGCGCCTTGAACTTCTGATCCGGCACCGCGCTGCGGCTTGGCCAAAGGGGCGGGTTCTCGGACCCGCCCTTTTTTTCACTTGCTTGACCTGCCTCTTCCATGAACGTCCGCGAATACTACGAACAAGCCCTGGCCGAACGCGGCTACCAGCCCGACGCCGCCCAGAAAAAGGCGATCGACCGGCTGCAGCGCTATTACGACGAATGGATCAAGTTCAAGGCGTTGCGCTCGAACGCGCTCAAGAAGCTGTTGAACCGTCCCGACGTGCCGCGCGGCGTGTACCTGTGGGGCGGGGTGGGGCGCGGCAAGAGCTTCCTGATGGACGCGTTCTACGCCACCGTGCCGGTGGTGCGCAAGACGCGCCTGCACTTCCATGAGTTCATGCGCGGCGTGCACCGCGAGCTGGAAGAAGTGAAGGGCATGCAGGACCCGTTGGACGAGGTCGCCAAGCGCGTGGCCAAGCGCTACCGCCTGATCTGTTTCGACGAGTTCCACGTGTCGGACGTGGCGGACGCGATGATCCTGCACCGCCTGCTGTTCAAGCTGTTCGAGTACGGCACCTCGTTCGTGATGACCTCCAACTACGAGCCGTCGACGCTGTATCCCGACGGCCTGCACCGCGACCGCGTGCTGCCGGCGATCGAGCTGATCCAGGCGCGCATGGACGTAATGAACGTGGACGCCGGCGTCGACTACCGCCGCCGTTCGCTCGAGCAGGTGCAGTGCTACCACTCGCCGCTCGATGAGCATGCGCAGCAGGCGCTGCAGCAGGCGTTCGACAGCCTGGCCGACACGCCGCCGCAGGAGCCGGTGCTGCACATCGAGCATCGCGAGATCCGCGCGCTGGCGCTGGCCGGTTCGGTGGTGTGGTTCGACTTCGCCACGCTGTGCGGCGGCCCGCGTTCGCAGAACGATTACCTGGAGCTGGCCAACCGCTTCCATGCCGTGATCCTGTCCGGCGTGCCGCGCATGGGGCCGCGCCAGGCCTCCGAGGCGCGCCGCTTCACCTGGCTGATCGACGTGTTCTACGACCATCGCGTCAAGCTGATCATGTCGGCCGAGTGCGAACCCGAGGAAATCTATACCGAGGGCGTGCTGGCCAATGAATTCCACCGCACGGTCTCGCGCATTCTCGAAATGCAGTCGCGCGAATACCTGGAATCCGAACGCCGCCTGACCGTAACGTTGTAGTTATGCCGCAAGCGCCTGTCTCGTGGACGCGAGCGGGGCGGTTTGCGTGGTTAGTGTTAGTAATGCAAGTCATTATCAATTAAGATCCGAAGACTTCAGGTCCCGTACCGCAGTCTTCAAGTGTCTTCCCCCTTCATCCCGTCTTCGGTCTCTTGCGCCGATGCGTCCGTCACGCCCGTCGATGGCCTGTACCGCGACCATCGGCCGTGGCTGTTCGGCTGGCTGCGCCGCAAGCTCGGCTGCGCGCACCGCGCCGAGGACCTGGCGCAGGACGTGTTCGTGCGCGTCATCCAGGGCCGCAAGGCGGTGCGCACGGCTGATGCTCGAGCCCTGCTGACCACCATCGCCAAGGGCCTGGTGGTCGATCACCAACGGCACGCGGCGCTTGAGCACGCCTACCTGGCCTACCTGGCCTCAATGCCCGAGGCCCATGCGCCGTCGCCCGAAACGCAGGCCGAGCAGATGCAGGCCCTGATGCGGCTCGACCGGCTGCTCGACAGCCTGCCGCCCAAGGCGCGCTCGGCGTTCCTGCTGTCGCAGCTGGACGGCCTGACCTATCCTGAAATCGCGCAGCGGCTCGGCGTGTCGCTCAGTTCCGTGCAGCAGTACATGGTGCGCGCCATGTCCGCCTGCTATGCGGCGCTCTATGACTAGCGCCATCGGCAGGCCGCCGGAGTCCGTGGTGCGCGAAGCCATCGCCTGGTGGGCCCGCCTGCAATCCGGCCAGGCCGATGCGCGCGACCGCGACGCCTGTGATGCCTGGCTGGCGCGGGATCCCCTGCACCGGCAGGCCTGGGAACGGCTGGAAATGATCGGCCGCGATGCGCGCCGGGTTCCCGCGGCATTGGCGCATGCGGCGCTGGACGCTCCGGATCCGGCCGGTCGCCGCCGCGCCTTGCGCGCCATGCTGACGCTTGCGGGTGTCGGGGTGGCGGGATGGGCCGGATACCGGCACACGCCGTGGCAACGGCTGGCGGCGGACCTGAGCACCGGCGTTGGCGAACGGCGCGCGGTCGCCGTGGCCGATGGCCTGCACGTCACCTTGAACAGCGACAGCGCGCTGCGCTTGCGGCTCGATGGCGGCGCGCGCGGCATCGACCTGCTGCGCGGCGAGATCCTGGTCCACGCGCAAGCGCGACCGGGCGCGGCGGCGCTGCGGGTGGATACGGGCTATGGCGTGCTGCTGGCCGAGAACGCGCGCTTCGACGTACGGCGCACCGACGACGGCGCGCGGCTGGGGGTCTACCACGGCAGCGTCGCGCTGCTGCGCGATGGGCAGCAGGCCCAGGTCGAGGCGGGCGAACGCCTGACCTATGGCGCGCAGGGGAGCGTCGAGCGGCATGCCGCGGACCCGGACCGCCTGGCCTGGGTCGATGGCCTGGTGGTGGCCAAGGACTGGCGCCTGGATGCCTTCGCCCACTACCTGGCGCGCCAGCGGATCGGCGTGATCCGCGTGGACCCGGCGGTGGCCGCCCTGCGGCTGTCGGGCGTCTTTCCGCTGGACGACGCCGAACGCGCGCTCAGGGCGCTGGAGCCGGCCCTGCCCATCGTGGTGACGCGCCACACGCAGTATTGGCTGCAAGTCGAGCCACGCACGGCCTGATCGTTACAATTTTCTCGCTCGACGCATTGCAGGTTTTTGTTCCCGGTACGGAAAGGCAGAGATAGAGACCTACGTACAGGGAGTTTTTCGTGTCCGCTTCATCCTGCCCGCGCCCTCGCGCGACCTTGACCGCCGGCCGCCTGGCCGTGCTTGCCGCGACCTGCGCCGGCGCCTGGCTGGCCGCCGCGCCCGCCGCCTGGGCGCAAGCCTCGCCCGCCGCCGCCCAGGCGCCGCGCACCTACCAGATCGCCGCCGGTCCGCTCGGCGATGCCTTGACCCAGTTCGCGCGCAGCGCCGGCGTGGTGCTGTCGTTCGATCCGGCCCAGGTGCGCGGTCTGCGTTCCGGCGGCCTGGACGGCGCCTATTCGGTGGGCGCCGGCTTTGCCCGCATCCTGGCGGGCAGCGGCCTGCAGGCGCGCGCCCAGTCCGGCAACACCTGGACGCTGGTGGCGGCCCCGGCCGCGCAGGCGGGCGATGCGCATACGCTGGCGCCGGTCACGGTGTCGGGCAATTCCCTCAGCGCGCTGGCGCCAACCGTGGGCTATGTGGCCGGCGCCAGCGTCAGCGCCACCAAGACCGACACGCCGCTGATCGAGACGCCGCAATCGGTGTCCGTGGTCACGCGCGAGCAGATCGCCGAGCAGGGCGCGCAGACGCTGAACCAGGTGCTGCGCTACACGCCCGGCGTGGCGACCGAAACGCGCGGCGCCACCGCCACGCGGCTGGACCAGTTCAGCGTGCGCGGCTTTTCCGCGTCGACCTACCTGGACGGCCTGCGGGTGTTCGGCGGGCGCGATGCCCTGCCGCAGGTGGACGCCTACCGCCTGGAGCGCGTGGACGTGCTGAAGGGGCCGGCCTCGGTGATGTACGGGCAGGGCGGCCCCGGCGGCGTGGTCAACCAGGTCAGCAAGCGGCCGCTGGAAGAAGCCCTGCATGAAGTCGAGCTGCAGGTCGGCAACTACGACTACCGGCGCGCCAACTTCGATTTCGGCGGCCCGCTCGATGCGGACGGCAAGTACCTGTACCGCCTGGCGGGATCGGGCTACATGGCCGACGGCCAGATCGACCACACCAAGGAGCGTCGCTACTTCGTTTCGCCGGCGTTCACCTGGAAGCCCAATGGCGACACGTCGCTGACCGTGCTGACGAACTTCCAGCGCGATCCCGACATGGGTTCCTACGGCGCCGTGCCGCCGATGCGTTCGTTGCTGTCGGCCCCGGATGGCATCCGCCTGTCGCCGAGCTACTACGATGGCGACGCCAATTTCGAGAAGAGCGACCGCAAGAGCTATTCGCTCGGCTATGTGCTGGACCACCGCTTCAGCGACAGCCTGAAGGCGACGCAGAGCCTGCGCTGGACTCATTCCGATGCCAAGTACCGCAGCATCTACGGCGCGTCCAGCCGTTTCTACGGCTACACCGACAGCCGCTACCTCTACCAGCAGCGCGCCGCGATCGCGACCGACGTCGAGGTCGGCGCGCTGACCATCGACAACAACCTGCAGGCGCGCTTCGACACCGGCGCCTTCGGCCACACGGTGCTGCTGGGCTTCGATTACCAGCACGTCAAGACCGACACGCTGTCGGGCTTCGGCAACGCGCCCGCGCTGGACGTGATGAACCCGGACAACCACCAGAACATTCCGGCGCCGGCCTTCTCCACCGACGCCACCACCACGCAGTACCAGGCCGGCCTGTACTTCCAGGACCAGATCAAGATCGACCGCCTTTCGGTGCTGCTGGGCGGCCGCTACGACTGGTCGCGCAACGTCGGCGAGAGCACCGCCATCGCCACCGGTCGCACCACGCCTTCGTCGTTGCGCGCCGAGGCCTTCACCGGCCGTTTCGGCGTGATCTACAACTTCGACAACGGCGTGGCGCCGTACTTCAGCTATTCCGAATCGTTCGAGCCGCAGTCGGGCACCGGCTGGAACAACGCGCCGTTCAAGCCGATCGAGGGCAACCAGTACGAGGTCGGCATCAAGTACCAGCCGCCGGGCAGCGAGACGTTGCTGTCTGTGGCCGCGTTCGACATCCGCCGCGAGAACATGCTGACCACCGATCCGGACCCGACGCACCTGTGCGGCACGTCCAATGCGCGCTGCCAGATCCAGTCCGGTGAGCTGCGCACGCAGGGCATCGAACTCGAGGCCAAGACCGAACCGCTGCGCGGCCTGACGCTGATGGCCGGCTATTCGCTGCTGGACAACGCCTATTCCAAGGCCAATCCCGGCACCACGGGACTGAACCTCAAGGGCAAGGCGCCGGTGGGCGTGCCGTCGCAGCAGGCCTCGGCCTGGGCCCGCTACCAGTTGCAGGGCGGCCCGCTGGCCGGCCTGGGCGTGGGCGGCGGCGTGCGCTACATCGGGTCGTCGTACGGCGACGAGGCCAACACCATGAAGGTGCCGTCGGTCACGCTGTTCGACCTGATGCTGGACTACGACCTGGGCCGCGTGTCGCCGTCGCTCAAGGGCATGCAGGTGGCGCTGAACGTGCAGAACCTGTTCGACAAGGAATACATCGCCTCGTGCTCGGGCGATTCCTGGTGCTGGTACGGCTACCAGCGCTCGATCAAGGCCAGCCTGCGGTATCGCTGGTAAATCAGACTGCCCGTTCGCGGCGCGGCCGTGGGCGGGCAGGCACGCAAAGCCTCACATCGTAGTGAGAATGGTTATAATTCAGACCCTGCCGATACGGTAACCGCCGCGGGGGCGGTTCCGGACCGGCGTTCATAACAGGAAGATCGACAATGAAATTCGCAAGGACTTTGGCAGCCATCGCGCTGTTGGGCAGCGCCGGCGCGGCGCAGGCGCACTTCGTCTGGCTCGAGCGGGCCGACCAGGGGCCGGCAAAGGCGTACTTCGGCGAATGGGCGGACGACCTGCGTGAAAAGCGCGACGGCCTCCTGGGCAAGGTCCTGGTGGCGCCGGTGGTGACCGGCGCTGACGGCAAGGCACTCAAGGCGTCGGCCGAGGGCGCGGATTTCGTCGAGTTCGCCACCAGCGGCAAGGGCGACGTGCGCCTGTCGCAGCCGATCCAGTTCAAGGACACGCTGATGCAGTACGGCGCCAAGGCCGGCCGCGAAGACACCCAGGGCAAGCTCGACCTGGAGCTGGTGCCGGCCGCCGCGGGCAGCAACACCTTCGTGCTGCATTTCAAGGGCAAGCCGCTCGCCAAGACCGAAGTCACCGTGTTCGGCCCGCCCAAGTGGGAAAAGCGTTTCCACAGCGACGAGAACGGCCGCATCGAGATCACCACGCCGTGGCCGGGCCAGTACGTGCTGGAAGCCGCCCACGTCGAGGACAAGGCCGGCGAGGCCGACGGCAAGGCCTATACCAAGATCCGCTACGTTTCCACCCTGACCTTCAACGTGACCAAGTGAAAGCTCCCGCAGCCGGCGCAGGCATGATGCGCTACCGTCTGGCCGTGGCCTCGCGGGCCCTGGCCGCCATCCTCGGCGGCTACGGCCTGGCCTCGGCGGCTGCGGCCTGCCTGGCCGTCTGGCTGCCCATGCAGCGCGCCGACGCCGTCGTCGCGGCGCAGATGTCGGCCTTCGTGGTCTACACCTGTGGCGTCATCTGGGTGTTCGCCACCCGCAACGCCTGGCGCGCCTGGGCCGGCATTCTGTTGCCGGCGGCGCTGTTCGGCGGCCTGTTCCTGATCGGCCGCATGGTGGGGGGCGCATGAAACCGAGTACCGGAAAAGCGCAAGGCGAAGGCCTGCGCCAATCCATGTCGTGGCTGCACACCTGGTCGGGGCTGATCCTCGGCTGGGTGCTGTTCGCGATGTTCCTGACCGGCACGCTGTCGTTCTTCCGTCCCGAGATCACCCGCTGGATGCAGCCCGAGATCCAGGTGAAGGCCGCCCCCACGCTCGAGTCCGTGGCCATGGCGCAGCGCTACCTGACCGAGCACGCGCCCGACGCCAAGCGCTGGTTCATCACGCCGCCCTCCGACCGCGAACCGGAGATCCTGCTGCTGTACCAGGTGCAGAAACCCAAGCCGGGCGAGCGCGGCTTCGTGCGCGCCAAGCTCGACCCACTGACCGGCCAGGCCGTCGAGGGTCGCGAGACGCGCGGCGGCGACTTCTTCTACCGCTTCCATTTCGAACTCGAGACGGCGTTCCCGTGGGGGCGCTGGCTCGCCAGCATCGCCGGCATGTTCATGCTGGTGGCCATCATCAGCGGCATCATCACGCACAAGAAGATCTTCGCCGACTTCTTCACCTTCCGCCCGAAGAAGGGCGGCCAGCGGGCCTGGATGGATGGCCACAACGCGCTGTCGGTGCTGGGGTTGCCGTTCCATTTGATGATCACGTTCAGTGGCCTGCTGTTGTTCGCCAGCATGCTGCTGCCGGCCGGCATCCTGGCCGCCTACGAAAACCCGCGCCAGTACGCCGACGACATGTTCCCGGGCTTCAAGGTCTCGCCGCCTCGCAATGAGCCGGCGCCGTTGGTGGCGCTTGCTCCGCTGGTCGAACAGGTCGAGCAGCGTTGGCATGGGCGGGTCGGCCGCGTCACGGTCAACAATCCTGGCGATGCTGGCGCCACGGTGACCCTGGCGCGCGATGCGGCGGACGGCGTGTCCTACGGCCGGCTCGCGCCGTATGCGAGGTTCGACGGCGTCACCGGCGCCTTCCAGGAAGGGCAGGACGAATTGACTCCCACCATGCGCACCGCCGGCGTGGTCATCGGACTGCACCTGGGGCTGTTCGCCGAGCCGTTGCTGCGCTGGTTCTATTTCCTGGTCAGCCTGGCGGGTACGGGCATGGTCGGTTCCGGCCTGGTGCTGTGGATCGCCAAGCGCCGCCAGAAGGCGCGACCCGGCGCGCGCGAGGCCTTCTCGCTGCGCCTGGTGGACGGCCTGAACGCCGGCACCATCGCCGGCCTCTTCATCGCGGTCGCCGCGTTCTTCTGGACCAACCGCCTGGTGCCGGCCGACCTGCCGGGCCGCCAGTTGTGGGAAGTGCGCGCGTTCTTCAGCGCCTGGGGCCTGTCGCTGGTGTACGCGTTCCTGTTCCACAAGCGCAAGTGGGTCGACCTGCTGACGCTGGCCGCGGCCTCGCTGGCGCTGGTGCCGGTGGTCAACGCCTTGACCACGTCGCGCCACCTCGGCGTGTCGCTGCCGGCGGGCGACTGGGTCATGGCCGGTTTCGACCTGACCTGCCTGGCCGGCGCGCTGCTCCTGGGCTGGATGGCGCGCAAGGCCGCCCGCGCGCGCAAGGCGCCGGCCAAGGGCGCCACCAAGGCGCCAGCCCGCGCCCGCGCCGCGACGGCCGCCGAAACGCCCGCCCCGGTGCAAGCGCAAGCGCAGGCTCGGACCCGTCCCGCCACGCCCGACCTGACGCCCTCGCATTCCCCTTCCGAAGCCGCCTATGAACCGAGGTGATACGCCATGACGCTCGCCGCCTTCTGCCTTGCCTACGCGGGATTCTCCGCCCTGTGCCTGGGCATGGATCGTCACTACGAGGACCTGTTCGACCGCGCCTTGCCGCGCCGCCACCGCGTGCCGCTGCGCACCTTCGGCTGGCTGGCGCTGGCGTTGTCGCTGTGCGCCTCGGCCGCGGTCTGGGGCTGGAGCTACGGCACCATCGAATGGATCGGCATCCTCAGCATCGCCGGCCTGCTGCTGATCTGGTTCCTGACCTTCCGGCCACGCGCCGCGCTGACGGCCGGCGGGCTGTGCGCGCTGGCCGCGCCGCTGCTGGCCGTCCTGTAAGCGCGGCGCCCGCGTGGCACGTTACACTGGGCGTTTCACCAAGCAAACGCCTGCATCGTCCATGAACACCCGCGTCCTTACTGGCATCACCACCTCTGGAACCCCTCACCTCGGCAACTACGCTGGCGCGATCCGCCCGGCGGTCCAGGCCAGCACGCAACCGGGTGTCGACGCGTTTTTCTTCCTGGCCGACTACCACGCGCTGATCAAGTGCGACGATCCGGCCCGCGTGGCCCGCTCGCGGCTTGAAATCGCCGCCACCTGGCTGGCGGTGGGCCTCGATCCCGAACGCGTGACCTTCTACCGCCAGTCGGACATCCCCGAGATCCCGGAGCTGAGCTGGCTGCTGACCTGCGTCACGGCCAAGGGCCTGATGAACCGCGCGCACGCCTACAAGGCCTCGGTCGACCAGAACGTGGCCAAGGGCGTGGATCCCGACGACGGCGTGACCATGGGCCTGTTCTCGTATCCGGTGCTGATGGCCGCGGACATCGTCATGTTCAACGCCAATAAGGTGCCGGTGGGCCGCGACCAGATCCAGCACCTGGAAATGGCGCGCGACATCGCCCAGCGCTTCAATCACCTGTACGGCCGCGAGTACTTCACGCTGCCCGAGGTCGCCATCGAGGAAGACGTGGCCACCTTGCCGGGCCTGGACGGCCGCAAGATGTCCAAGAGCTACAACAACACCATTCCGCTGTTCGAGGGCGGCGCCAAGGCGCTGCGCGCCTCGATCATGCGCATCGTCACCGACTCGCGCGAACCGGGCGAACCCAAGGACGCCGAGGGCTCGCACCTGTACACCATCTACCGCGCCTTCGCCACGCACGAACAGGCCGCGGCGTTCCGCAAGCAGCTCGAGGAAGGCCTGGGCTGGGGCGAGGCCAAGCAGGCGCTCTACGACCACCTGGAGAACCTGTTGGCGCCGATGCGCGAGCGCTACTTCGACCTGATGGCCAACCCCGGGCGCATCGAGGACGTGCTGCAGGCCGGCGCCGCCAAGGCGCGCAAGCTGGCGGTGCCGATGATGCGCGAACTGCGCGAGGCCGTGGGCCTGCGCAACCTGAATGCGCAGGCGCCGGGCAAGGACGCGCCGGCCAAGAAGGAAAAGGGCAAGGGCGCGCGTTTCGTCAGCTTCCGCGACGAGGACGGCGGCTTCCGTTTCCGCTTCCTGGCCGCCGATGGCGAGGAACTGCTGCTGTCGCAACGCTTCGCCGATCCCAAGGAAGCCGGCGCGCTGATGCGTCGCCTGCAGGCGGAATCGCCCGAGACCCTGCTGCAAGCCACGGCCGAAGGCCTGGCGGCGGTGCTGGACGGCGCCACCGTGGCGACGGCGCCCGCCGGCGCCCAGGGCGACGTCCAGGCGCAGCTGACGAAGGCGCGTGACGCGCTGCGCTCGATGGCGCAGGAATAACGCCGCGCAGGCAGCAAGGCAAGGGCGGCGCCATCGCGCCGCCCTTGTCGTTTGTGCTGCGGAAAAACTTGCCATGCGTCGGGCGCCGCGCCTAGCGGGCGTTGGCGGAGACGATACGGCCGTCGCGCACCTGGAATCGTTGCGCGCTACCCTGGCCGGCGATTTCCAGCATGTCGCCTTCCGAATAGCCCGTCACGGTGGGGCAGTCGAGCCACTCGGGGTTGATGAACGGGAAGTACTTGAGCGTGCCGCTGCCCTGGCTGACGAAATCGAACGTGGTGTTGGCCACGACTTCCGGATCCCATTGGCTGGCGTCGAAGGTCAGCGCACAGCCGGCGCCGATGCGGTAGATGATGCTGGCGCCCATGCTGGCGAATCCCAGCGCGCCGACGTGCAATTGCGCGCCGTTGGCCAGTTCGATGATCCGGCTGCCCAGGCGTTCCAGGGTGATGTGCTTGAAGGTGACTTCGGCGCCGTCCACGGTCAGGTGGGCATATTGGCCGAGGGTGACTTCGTTGTAGGCGCCGCTCAGGCTGGCTTCTTTCTCGGTGATGATTGCCGTTTCGTTGGCGGCAAGCGTAATCGTGTTGCGCATGGCGGGGCGGATCTCCGGTCTCTCAGGTATGGCGCTGTTTTTCTTGTGCTTCGACCCGATAGACGCTTGCGCCGCAGCTCGCCTGATCATGGGTTTGCTTCCGCCGTGCATGCCCGATCCGCCGGCTTATTATTATTTGGACACAATTCGATATTTTCCCTTGTTTTTGTTGCGTTCGGCTTGAGGCAACGCAAGGAAGGGGAGGCTTTGAGGGAAAGTCCTTAGTTGAATGACAACCCTGAATGACAACCGGCGCCTGGGCGCCGGTTGGAGGGACTTGCGGATGCCGCCTGGCCGGCTCCCGCGGGGAGCGGCCAGGGGAGGGGACTCAACGCTTGAGCTTGGCGAACGCGTCGGCCATGGCGCTGTTCATCGCGGCGCTACCGCCGGCGTTGCCGCGGCCGCTGTCGCCTTGCGGGCGGCGGCCGCCGCGATCGCCGCCCTTGGGGGCGGCGTCGGCGCCGCGCCGGGCCGGCACGGCGGCGTCGTTCATGCGCATGGTCAGTGCCACGCGCTTGCGCGCCACGTCCACTTCCAGCACCTTCACGCTGACCGTCTGGCCCACGCGCACCACGTCGCGCGGATCCTTCACGAACTTCTCGGCCAGCGCCGAGATGTGGACCAGGCCGTCCTGGTGCACGCCGATGTCGACGAACGCGCCGAAGTTGGCGACGTTGGTCACCACGCCTTCGAGCACCATGCCGGGATACAGGTCGTTGAGCGTCTCGACGCCTTCCTTGAACTGGGCGGTCTTGAACTCGGGGCGCGGATCGCGACCGGGCTTTTCCAGTTCGGCGAAGATGTCGCGCACCGTCGGCAGGCCGAAACGTTCGTCCGTGAAGTCAGACGGCGACACGCCCTTGAGCGCATCGCGCTGGCCGATGATCTGCTTGACCTCGGCCTTGATCTTGGCCACGATGCGTTCGACCACCGGATAGGCTTCCGGGTGCACCGACGAGGCGTCCAGCGGGTTGTCGCCGTTGGGGATGCGCAGGAAGCCGGCGGCCTGCTCGAAGGCCTTGTCGCCGAAGCGCGGCACCTTGCGCAGCAGTTCGCGGGTGGGGAAGGCGCCATTCTCGTCGCGCCAGGCCACGATGTTCTTGGCCAGCAGCGAGTTCAGGCCCGACACGCGCGCCAGCAGCGCGGCGGAGGCCGTGTTGACGTCGACGCCCACGGCGTTCACGCAATCCTCGACCACCGCGTCCAGCGAACGCGCCAACTCGCGCTGGTTGACGTCGTGCTGGTACTGGCCGACGCCGATGGCCTTGGGATCGATCTTGACCAGTTCGGCCAGCGGATCCTGCAGGCGGCGCGCGATCGACACGGCGCCACGCAGCGTCACGTCGAGATCGGGGAATTCGAGCGCAGCGGTTTCCGAGGCCGAATACACCGAGGCGCCGGCCTCGGACACGACCACGCGCGTCACCTTCAGGTCGGGGAAGCGTTCCTGCATGTCGCCCACCAGCTTCTCGCTTTCGCGCGAGGCGGTGCCGTTGCCGATGGCGATCAGGTCGACCTTGTGGCGCGCGACCAGCGCGGCCAGCGTATTGATGGTGCCTTCGCGGTCACGGCGCGGTTCGAACGGGTAGACGGTGGAGGTATCGACCACCTTGCCGGTCTGGTCGATCACGGCCACCTTGCAGCCCGTGCGGATGCCGGGATCCAGGCCCAGCACGGCCTTGGGGCCGGCCGGCGCGGCCAGCAGCAGATCCTTCAGGTTGGCGGCGAACACGCGGATGGCCTCGGCCTCGGCGGTCTCGCGCAGGCGGCCGACCAGTTCGCTTTCAAAGGCCGTCACCAGCTTGACGCGCCAGGTCCAGCGGCACACTTCGCCCAGCCAGCGCGCGCGCGGCGAGGCGTCCAGCGCGAACAGGCCGTTGCCGAGCTTGAGGAAGCCGGCGATGCGCGCCACGCAGGGGTGCGGCAGTTGCGCTTCGAGCTCGGTTTCCAGGCCCAGGCGGATTTCCAGCACGCCTTGCTGGCGGCCGCGCAGCAGCGCCAGGATGCGGTGCGATGGCAGCGTGCGCAGCGGCTCGTTGAAGTCGAACCAGTCGCGGAAGTTGGCGCCTTCGGTTTCCTTGCCGTCGACCATCTTGGAATACAGATAGCCGGTGGACCAGAGGTGCTCGCGCATGTCGGCCAGCAGGTCGGCGTTCTCGGCGTAGCGCTCGGCCAGGATGTCGCGGGCGCCGTCCAGCGCCGCCTTGGCGTCGTTGATCGAGGCTTCGGGATTCAGGTATTGCGCGGCAAGCGCGGCCGGATCGCAGGCCGGGTCGGCCAGGATGGCGTCGGCCAGCGGCTCCAGGCCGGCCTCGCGGGCGATCTGGGCGCGCGTGCGGCGCTTGGGCTTGTACGGCGCGTACAAGTCTTCCAGGCGCTGCTTGGTATCGGCGCTGGCGATTTCCTGCTGCAGTTCGGGCGTCAGCTTGCCCTGCTGCGAGATCGATTCGAGGATCGAGCCGCGGCGTTCTTCGAGCTCGCGCAGGTAGCCCAGGCGCACTTCCAGGTTGCGCAGGACGGTGTCGTCCAGGCCGCCGGTGGCTTCCTTGCGGTAGCGCGCGATGAAGGGCACGGTGGCGCCATCGTCCAGCAGTTCCACCGCGGAGGCGATCTGGGAGGCGCGTGCGCCGAGCTCGGTGGCGAGCTGGGCAACGATACGGGCATTGTCGACGCCGGCGGCGACGTTCGTGATAACGGAAGTTTCAGACATCTCGATACGACGGCAAAAAAGGAAAAACAAGGGGCGGATTGTGCCATAAGCCGCTGTTACAGAACGTGCCAGGCGGGACACATCCGTCCCCATGGGAGGTGGCGTTTGCGACGCGATCGGCGGAAAAGGGCGGCGCCAGCGGGTATCATTTGGTCCTTTCCCACCCTACTCAGGGCTTGGCGTCCCGACCGTCGACCCGCGCGGTCGATCGCGACGCCAGGCTGTTTCAATGCTGGACCTGGACATCTCCGAATTCTTCGCCGAGGACGGCCCGCTCGCGTCGGCCATGCCCGGCTACAAGCCGCGCCCGTCCCAGGTGGAACTGGCGCAGGCCATTGGCGAGGCCATCCAGGATCGCGCCACGCTGGTGGCCGAGGCCGGCACCGGCATCGGCAAGACCTGGGCCTACCTTGTACCCGCCTTCATCCAGGGCGGCAAGGTGCTGATTTCCACCGGTACGCGCACGCTGCAGGATCAGCTGTTCGCCCGCGACCTGCCGCGGGTGCGCGCGGCGCTGGCCGCGCCGGTCACCGCCGCGCTGCTCAAGGGCCGCGGCAACTACGTCTGCCATTACCACCTGGAACGCCTGCAGGGCGACGAACGCGCCTTGAAGTCGCGCACCGAGATCCAGCAACTGCGCCAGATCCAGGTGTTCGCCGGCATTTCCAAGACCGGCGACCGCGGCGACCTGGCGCAGGTGCCCGAAGACGCCGACATCTGGCAGCGCGTCACCTCGACGCGCGAGAACTGCCTGGGCCAGGAGTGCCCGCGCATCCGCGACTGCTTCGTGGTCAAGGCCCGCCGCCAGGCCCAGGAGGCCGACGTGGTGGTGGTCAACCACGCCCTGTTCATGGCCGACCTGGTGCTGCGCGAAGAGGGCGTCACCGACCTGCTGCCCGAGGCCGACACCGTCATCTTCGACGAAGCGCACCAGTTGCCCGACACGGCCACCCGCTTCCTGGGCAGCAGCGTGTCCACCCACCAGTTGCTGGACTTCGGCCGCGCGCTCGAGGCCGCCGGCCTGGCGTACGCGCGTGAAGCCACCAAATGGAGCGATGTGGCGCGCCACCTGGAAACGGCCACGCGCGAGTTGCGCCTGGCCTGTGCGCCGCTCGAGCGGCTCCCGGGCCGCAAGGCCACGTTCGAGGCCATTCCCAACGCCGACGAGTTCGATGCCGCGCTGGCGGTGCTGCGCGAAGCGGTGGACATCGCCACCAACGCGCTGGGCTCGGTCGCCGAACGCCATCCCGACCTGGTGGCCGCCACCCGCAGCGGCGCCGAGATCGCCGTGCGTCTCAAGCGCTGGGCCACGCCAGGCCGCGATGGCGCCGGTTTCAACGACGAAGGCTGGGGCCGCGACGACCAGGCGCCCGCGCCGGCGCCGCAATCGGCGCTGGGCGACGGCTTGGCCACGCCCGCCGCGATTCTCGAGGGCGCGGCCGCGGCGGTGGAATGGACCGGCCCGGCGGTGCGCTGGGTCGAGCATGGCCAGCATCACGTGCGGCTGCATTCCGCGCCGCTGTCGGTGGCGCAGGCGTTCTCCAAATACCGCAAGCCGGGCCAGGCCTGGATCATGACCTCGGCCACGCTGTCGGTGAACGGCGAGTTCACCCATTTCACCGGCCAGCTGGGCCTGGATCGCGCCCGCACCGGCAAGTGGGAGTCGCCCTTCAACTACCCCGAGCAGGCGCTGCTGTTCGTGCCGCGCGGCATGCCCGAGCCGCAATCGCCGCAGTTCCTGGAGCGCTTCGTGCAGACGCTGCTGCCGCTGCTGGAAGCCAGCCCGGGCGGCACGCTGGTGTTGTGCACCACGCTGCGCGCCGTGGACAAGGTCGCCAATCTGCTGGCAGACGCCTTCGATGACGCCGGCCACGACTGGCCGCTGCTCAAGCAGGGCGAGGGCACGCGCCGCGACCTGCTGGACCGCTTCTGCAAGCTGACGCACCCGGTGCTGGTGGGCAGCGCCAGCTTCTGGGAGGGCATCGACCTGCCCGGCGACGTGCTGACGCTGGTGGCGATCGACAAACTGCCGTTCGCGCCGCCCGATGATCCAGTGATCGAGGCGCGCTTGCGGGCCTGTCGCGCCCACGGCGGCAATCCGTTCTCGGAATACCAGCTGCCCGAGGCCGCGATCTCGCTCAAGCAGGGCGCCGGCCGCCTGATCCGCACGGAATCGGACTGGGGCGTGCTGATGGTGGGCGATGCCCGCCTGGTCGAGAAGCCCTATGGCAAGCGCCTGTGGCGCGGCCTGCCGCCGTTCGCGCGGACGCGCGAGCTGGAAGAGGTGCTGGCCTTCTACCGCCGCAAGCAGGAATAGGACGGCGGCGCGTCACGCCGCAAGAATCGGACGCCAGGACGGCGGACAAAAAAAGCCCCTCGAGAGATCGAGGGGCTTTTCCCATGCGGGCGGTGTTCAGTCGAACGGATTCCACCAGCTCTTGTCGGCCTTCAGGCCCTTGCCCTTGAACGAGCTGTTGGGGAAGTTCTTGTCGAACACGCGCTGCGAATCGTTCTTCAGTTCGGTCATGCCGAGCTTGTCGTAGGACTGCACCATCAGGTAGAGCGCTTCTTCGGTGGCGGGGGCGCCCTCGAAGTCGGTGATGACGGTCTGCGCGCGGTTGGCGGCGGCGATGTAGGCGCCCCGCTCGTAGTAGTAGCGGGCCACGTGCACTTCGTTCATGGCGATGGTGTTGACCAGCCAGGCGACGCGCTTGATGGCGTCCGGGGTGTACTTGCTGTCCGGGTAGCGCTTGATCAGGTCGTTGAACGCGTCATAGGACGCGCGCAGGCCCTTGGGGTCGCGCTCGGCCGGATCCTGGCCGGTGATGTTGCTCATGAACGCGCTGGCCGGCGTGAAGTTGATCAGGCCCTTCAGGTACAGCGCGTAGTCGGTGCCGGGATGGTTCGGGTAGAGCTGCTGGAAGCGGTCGATCGCGGCCAGCGCCTGTTCGTTTTCGCCGTCCTTCCAGTTGACGTAGGCCAGCTCGAGCAGGGCCTGCTGGGCGTAGACGCCGAAGGGATAGCGGCTCTCGATGGCGGTCAGGCGCTCGCGCGCTTCTTTCCAGCCACCCGAGGAGATTTCGGCCTTGGCGTCGGCGTAGAGCTGTTCGGCGCTCCAGTTGGTGGTCTTGTCGTACTTGCTGTTGGTCGAACCGCAACCAGCGATCGCGATGACGGCAAATAGCGCGATAACCACGCGCAAAACCGACCCGCTTCGGGAGGCGGGGTTCAAGGGAGCTGCGGAGTGGTGAATCACGAGAATCGTATCCTTGGTGTTAGCATGGCAGGCTGATTATATGATTTGTCTCCATGTCTGATACAGCCATCAGCGCAGATCTCGTTTCCGACGATGAACTCCTGAGCCTTCCCGGCGAAAATCCGCGCGGCGAACCGCAACTTGTAACGGTGCCCGCGGGCACCCGCGCCGACCGGCTGGACAAGGTGCTGGCCGGGCTGTTGACGGACCATTCCCGCAGCCGGCTGCAAGGCTGGATCGAGGCCGGCAACGTCCACGTCAACGGCGCGCCCGGCAAGGTCCGCCAGACGGTGGGGCCTGGCGACGAAATCACGGTCTGGGCCCAACCGGCGCCCGAAACCCTGGCTTTCGCCCCTGAACCGATCGATTTCCCCGTGGTGGACGAAAGCGCCGACTGGATCGTGGTGAACAAGCCCGCCGGCCTGGTGGTGCATCCCGGCGCCGGCAACTGGAGCGGCACGCTGCTCAATGGCCTGCTGCACCGCTACCCGGAACTGGCGCAGGTGGCCCGCGCCGGCATCGTTCACCGGCTGGACAAGGACACCTCCGGACTGATGGTGGTGGCGCGCAATGAAATCGCGCAGACCCACCTGGTGCGCCAGCTGCAGGCGCGCAGCATGGGGCGCGAATACGTCGCCCTGGCGCATGGCTGGCTGGCCGCCGCCGGCAAGGTCGACCGGCCGATCGGCCGCGATCCGCGCGTGCCGGTGCGCATGAGCGTCGAGCGGCCGGTGGCGCCCAAGCCCGCCATCACCCACTATGCCCCCGCGCGCCGCGGCCAGGTCGATCCCGGCGGCCGCGTCACCGAGGTGGTCTGTCGCCTGGAAACCGGCCGCACTCACCAGATCCGGGTGCACCTGGCCAGCCTCGGGCATGCGTTGCTGGCCGACACCATCTATGGTGGCAAGAACATCGCGGGCGCGCAGCGGCAGATGCTGCACGCCCGCGCCCTGCATTTCGACGATCCGGGCGGGCGCGGCGAGGTCCAGTTCGCCGCGCCGGTGCCGGCGGACATGACCCTGGTCCAGGAAGTGATCGCATGGAACGCGTGATTGAAGGCTTGCCCGTGGTGACCGGCCCCGCCTGGGCCGGCGTCAACTACTTCTGCACCACCCGCGCCGGCGGCGTGGGCGTGGCGCCGCATGACACCCTCAACCTGGGCCGCCGCGCCGGCGATGATCCCGACACCGTGGCCGAGAACCGCCGCCGCCTGCGCGCGGCGCTGCCGGCCGAGCCGCTGTGGTTGCGCCAGGTGCACGGCAGCGACGTGATCGACGCCGACGCCACTGACCTGCCCGACGAGCCGGCGCTGGACGCCAGTGTCACCGCCCAGCCGGGCCGCGTGCTGGCCGTGATGGTGGCGGACTGCCTGCCGGTGGTCATCGCCGACGCCGACGGCCGTGTCCTGGGCGCGGCCCACGCCGGCTGGCGCGGCCTGTCCGGCGGCGTGCTGGAAAACACCCTGGCCGCCATGCGCGCCAAGGCGCCGGACGCAAGCGCCTGGCGCGCCTGGGTCGGCCCGGGCATCGGGCCGGACGCCTTCGAGGTCGGCCGCGACGTGCTGGACGCCTTCATGGCGGACGATCCCGCCGCAGAACGCTATTTCCGGCCGCGGCCGGGCGTGCCGGGCAAATGGCTGGCCGACCTGGCCGGCCTGGCCGAATTCCGCCTGCGGCGCGCCGGCGTGCAGGACGTCACGCTGAGCGGCCTGTGCACGGTGGCGGACGCCGGGCGCTTCTTTTCCTACCGCCGCGACAGCGAGACCGGCAGGATGGCGTTGCTGGCCTGGCTCGATCCGGACTGATCCAGCGCAAAGCGGCCGCACGCGCGGGCGGCTAGCCTTGCTGGCCTCATTGAATACCCGCATTGACAGCGCTGAACCCGACATGCAACATCAATCGGGAAGTCTCGATAACAAGGTGTCGAAGTGAATGCCAATCTCTCCGCCTCAGGGCCCCTTCCGGTGAGCGTGGCTCCGGACGTCCTGGCCGATATCCAGGCTGAATTCTCGCGCGAATGGCAGCGGCTGTGCGACGACGCCCGCCGCGGCGCGCTGACCCCGCTGGCCGACCGGCGCTTTGCCGGCGAGGCCTGGGCCGCCAATGGCCAGCACCTGCTGATGGCCCATACCTATCTGCTGTCGGCCCGCGCCATGTCGCGCATGGTCGACGCCGCCCAGGTCAGTGAACCGATGCGCGACCGGCTGCGCTTCTCGATCATGCAGTGGGTCGACGCGCTGTCGCCCTCGAACTTCCTGGCCCTCAATCCCGACGCCCAGCAGTCCATCGTCGAAAGCGCCGGCCGCGCCCTGAACGAGGGCCTGGCCAATCTGCTGGGCGACGTCAAGAAAGGCCGCATCACCCAGACCGACGAGACCCAGTTCGAGATCGGCCGCAACGTGGCGGTGACGCCCGGCGAGGTGGTGTTCGAGAACGCGCTGTTCCAGCTGATCCAGTACGCGCCCACCACCGCCACGGTGCACGAGGTGCCGCTGGTGATCGTGCCGCCGAACATCAACAAGTTCTACATCCTCGACCTGCAGCCCGACAACTCGTTCGTGCGCCACGCGGTCGAGCAGGGCTTCACCGTTTTCCTGATCTCCTGGCGCAATCCGCTGACCAGCGATACCGACGGCGTCGATCGCGCTACCTGGTCCGACTATCTCGACGACGCGGTGCTGCAGGCGCTGCGCGTGGCCAGCGACATCACGCGCCAGCCGCAGGTCAACGCCCTCGGTTTCTGCGTCGGCGGCACCATGCTGGCCTCGGCGCTGGCGCTGGCCGAGGCGCGCGGCGAACATCCGGTCGCGGCGCTGACGCTGCTGACCTCGCTGCTCGATTTCCACGACACCGGCATCCTGGGCGTCTTCGTCGACGAGGCCCACGCCTTGCTGCGCGACCATCAGCTGGGCGCCGGCGGGCTGATGCCCGGACGCGACCTGGCCACCACCTTTTCGTTCCTGCGGCCCAACGAGCTGGTCTGGAACTACGTCGTCGGCAACTACCTCAAGGGCCAGAAGCCGCCGGCCTTCGACCTGCTGTTCTGGAACGGCGACAGCACCAACCTGCCGGGTCCGTTCTTTTCCTGGTACTTCCGCAACACGTACCTCGAGAACAATCTCAAGGTGCCGGGCCGGGCCCAGGCCGCCGGCCTGCCGCTGGACCTGACGCGTCTGACGATGCCGGCGTATATTTTCGGTTCGCGCGAAGATCACATCGTGCCGTGGGTCTCGGCCTACGCCTCGACCCAGGTGCTGCGCGGTCCGCAGCGTTTCGTGCTGGGCGCATCGGGCCACATCGCCGGGGTGGTCAATCCGCCGGCCAAGAAGCGCCGCAGCTACTGGGTGGCGGACAATATGGGCGGCGCGGGCCAGCCGCTGCCAGGCGATCCCAATGCCTGGCTGGCGCAGGCGCAGGAAAAACCGGGCAGCTGGTGGCCCGACTGGGCGGGCTGGCTGGCCGGGCATTCCGGCAAGCAGGTCAAGGCTCGGGCAAAATCAGGTAACGCCAGCTACCGGCCGATCGAGCCGGCGCCTGGCAGGTATGTGAAGGTCAGGGCCGCCTGAAGCCGCGCTTGCGGCGGGTCCCAGGCCAATAAGAAGTAGAAGTCAATCAACGAGGCGTCCGTCGCACACAGGAGGAAGTCCAATGAGCGGAAAACTGGCTTACGTTACAGGCGGGATGGGCGGGATCGGCACCTCTATTTGCCAACGCCTGGCCAAAGAGGGCTTTCGCGTCGTGGCAGGCTGCGGCCCGAGCCGCAATTACCAGCAATGGCTGGATGAACAGGCGGCGCAGGGATATACCTTCCATGCTTCCGTCGGCAATGTGTCCGACTGGGATTCCACCGTCGTCGCCTTCGAGCGCATCACGGCGGAACTCGGCCAGGTCGACGTGCTGGTCAACAACGCGGGTATCACCCGCGACGGCCTGTTCCGGAAAATGACCGCCGACGATTGGCGCGCGGTCATCGACACCAACCTGAACAGCCTCTTCAACGTGACCAAGCAGGTCATCGACGGCATGGTCGAGCGCCAGTGGGGGCGCATCATCAACATCAGCTCGGTGAACGGCCAGAAGGGCCAGTTCGGCCAGACCAACTACTCCACGGCCAAGGCCGGCATCCATGGCTTCACCATGGCGCTGGCCCAGGAAGTCGCGAGCAAGGGCGTCACCGTCAACACCATCTCGCCCGGCTACATCGGGACCGACATGGTGCGCGCCATCCGCCCGGACGTGCTGGAAAAGATCGTCGCCACGATCCCGGTGCGCCGCCTCGGCACGCCCGAGGAAATCGCGTCGATGACGGCATGGCTGGCTTCCGACGAATCCGGCTTTTCCACCGGCGCGGACTTCTCGCTCAACGGCGGCCTGCACATGGGCTGACGCATCGCGGGCCGCCCGCGGGGTGGCCTTTCCAGGCCGCGGCGCTTCGGGGAGAAGGCGCCGCGGCATTACACTTCACCCTATTCGAAGTCTTAGAGATCGCCCGATCCGGGGACAACCATGACGCAAGCACAAACCGGCGCCAGCCTGCGCCTGATTAAAAAGTACCCCAACCGTCGTCTGTACGACACCCGGACCAGCACCTACATCACCCTCGCGGATGTCAAGCAACTGGTCCTGGCCAATGAAGAATTCCAGGTCGTCGACGCCAAGAGCGCGGAGGACCTCACGCGCAGCATCCTGCTGCAGATCATCCTCGAAGAGGAAAGCGGCGGCATGCCCATGTTCTCGTCGAACATGCTGTCGCAGATCATCCGTTTCTACGGCCACGCGATGCAGGGCATCATGGGCTCGTACCTGGAAAAGAACATCCAGGCCTTCATGGAAATCCAGCAACGCATGGCCGAGCAGTCCAAGGGCCTGTACGGCAGCCAGTTCGGCCCCGAGGCCTGGACCCAGTTCATGAACGTGCAGACGCCGATGCTGCAGAACATGATGAACAACTACATCGACCAGAGCAAAAACCTGTTCGTGCAGATGCAGGACCAGATGCAAGACCAGACCCGCGCCATGTTCTCGAACTTCCCGTTCACGCCGGGCGGTTCGCAGGGCGGCGGCCGCAAGCCGTAGCGGATCCTCCGGACCGCGGCCTGGCCGCGGACCAGAACACCGGCCAGCCGGCGGCGCGATTGCGCCGCCGGCTTTCTTTTGGCTTGACCGGACGCAAGCATCCTCTTGTTTCGGACTATTCCGATTCAGGGGGATGTCAGATTTTTTCGTTACATTAATGCAAACGGTTCTTGTTTATGTTTTGAACGCCGTCGTTTCAATCGAGCTTTGAGGATGACCCACATGATGAAGAAAGCCTTGGCCCTGGCCATTGTCGCTTTGAGCGTGTCCGCCGCCCAAGCGGCCGAATACCCCATCGGCAAGCCCGTGGAAAAAGGCGGCATGGAAATCGGCGCGGTCTACCTGCAGCCGATCGAAATGGACCCGCCGGGCATGATGCGTCCCGCCAAGGATTCCGACGTCCACCTGGAAGCCGACATCCACGCCACCGCCGGCAACCCCACCGGTTTCCCGGAAGGCGAATGGATGCCCTACCTGGTCGTGAACTACGAGATCCAGAAGGTCGGCAGCCAGAACGTGCAGAAGGGCGAGCTCATGCCCATGGTGGCCAACGATGGCCCGCACTACGGCGAAAACATCAAGCTCGAAGGCCCGGGCAAGTACAAGCTCAAGTACACCATCCTGCCGCCGACGGCCAACAAGATGAACCACTTCGGTCGCCACATCGACAAGGAAACCGGAGTGGGCGACTGGTTCAAGCCGATCGAACTCGAATATGACTTCGTCTACGCCGGCACCGGCAAGAAGGGCGGTTACTGATCGTGCGTCGCCTGTCCCGCGTCATCACCGCGCTGCTGATCAGCCTGGCTGGCCTGGCCGGCATGGCGCCCGCGCAGGCGGACGAACTGCCTACCTTCACCTTGACGTTCAAGCCGGACGGCACCTTTGAACCGGCCACGCTGGAAGTCCCGGCCGGCCGCTTCAAGATCGAACTGATCAACGAAAGCAACGAGCCGGTGGAATTCGAAAGCATTCCGCTGCGCAAGGAGAAGGTGCTCGGTCCCGGGGTCAAGTCGTTCGTGGTCATCACCATCTCGCGCCCCGGCGAGTATCCGTTCTTCGATGATTTTCACCAGGCGGTCAAAGGCATCCTGATCGTCAAGCCCAAGGAATAGGCGGCCGCACTACATGGAACAGGTTCTTTTCATCGTCTGGCGCGAAAGCGTCGAAGCCATGCTGGTGGTGGGCATTCTGTACACCTGGCTGCGCGCGACGCCGGAAGGCAAGCGCGGACTGAAGTATCTGTGGGGTGGCGTGGGCGCGGGCCTGGCGTTGGCGGTCGCGCTGGCGCTGGTGCTGCTGGGCGTGTCGTCGTGGCTCAGCGACGAAGGCCAGGAATGGTTCCAGGCGATCATGTCGCTGGCGGCCTGCGCGCTGGTGGTGCAGATGGTCGTGTGGATGAAGAAGCACGGCCGCACCCTCAAGGGCGAGCTCGAAAGCGGCGCCCGTTCCTCGGTGGCCAACGACAACTGGTGGGGCCTGTTCGTCCTGGTGGCGATCGCGGTGGCCCGCGAAGGCAGCGAAACCGTGGTGTTCCTGTACGGCACCGTCGCGGCCGGCGAGGGCGGCAGCAACATGCTGATGCTGGCGCTGGCCGGCGTGGCCGGTTTCGTGGTGGCGCTGCTGACCTTCTGGCTGCTGCAGCTGGGTGGCAAGCTGATCACCTGGCGCCGTTTTTTCCGCGTGACCGAAATCCTGTTGCTGCTGCTGGCCGGTTCGTTGCTGGTGGGCGGCCTGGATCACCTGATTTCGCTGGACGTGCTGCCGACCATCATCGATCCGGTCTGGGACAGCTCGTGGCTGTTGAGCGACAGCACCGGCGTTGGCAAGATCCTGGCTGATTTCGCGGGTTATCGTGCCTTGCCCGCCCTGATTTCGGTATTGTTGTGGGTTGCGTACTGGATCGTGGTGTGGGCGCTGCTGCGCTGGGTGGGCGGCAAGCCCGCGCCGGTCGCGGCCCCCCGCGCTGCTTCCTGAGCGCCGATTCCGACGTATCTATCGGACTGAATTAATGAAGGTTTGACCATGGCAGCTGCACTCGGGAGGGCGACCTCCCGTATCGCCGACTTTCTCCGAGACCATGCCCCTCTGTTGCGCAAGCTGCAGTGGGGCATTGTTGCGATATACGCGTTCCTCCTGATCGTGCCGGCCATCATGCCGCTGCCGGACAATTCGGCATCGGTTTTCAACAACCTGACCATCGTCGCCCAGTTCGCCTTCTGGGGTGTGTGGTGGCCGTTCGTGCTGATCTCCATGCCGATCCTGGGGCGGGCCTGGTGCGGCTGGTTCTGTCCGGAGGGCATGCTCACCGAATGGGCCAGCGAACGCGGCCAGGGGCATGCCATTCCCAAGTGGATGCGCTGGGGCGGCTGGCCGTTCGTGGCCTTCGCGCTCACCACCATCTACGGCCAGCTGGTCAGCGTCTACCAATACCCGCTGGCGGTGCTGGCGGTGCTGGGCGGCTCCACCGTCGCGGCGATGATCGTCGGCTGGCGCTATGGCCGCAGCAAGCGGGTCTGGTGCAAGTACCTCTGTCCGGTCAACGGCGTCTTCAACCTGCTGGCCAAGCTGGCGCCGTGGCACTTCAAGGTCAACGAAGAAAAGTGGCGTCATCCGGTCATCCGGATCGAACCCATCAACTGTGCGCCGCTGGTGCCCTTGCGACATATGAAGGGCGCCGGCGACTGTCACGTGTGCGGCCGCTGCAGCGGCTATCGCGGCGCCATCGAACTGACGCCGCGTTCGCCCGAGGAAGAAGTCGTCAGCGTCACCGACGGCGAACCCTGGCAGACCGCGCTGCTGTGCTTCGGCCTGATGGGCATCGCCATGGGCGCGTTCCTCTGGAGCGCCAGCCCCTGGTACGTGGCGGCCAAGCAATGGGCCGCGACCTGGCTGGTCGAGCATGACATCCTGTGGCCGCTGATGGACAACGCGCCGTGGTTCATCCTGACGCACTATCCGGAAGTGAACGACAGCTTTTCCTGGCTCGACGGCGCCGGCATCATGATGTTCGTGGTGGGCGCCACGATCTGCATCGGCGGCGCCAGCTTCCTGTCGCTGTGGATCGCCGACCGGCTGGCGCCGGCGGCGCCGGTGGACGGGCAACCCGCGGGCGGCTGGTTCCGCCCGGGATTGCACAAGCTGGCGCAGGGCCTGATTCCGTCGGCCGGCATCGGCGTGTTCCTGGGGTTGTCCGCCACCACCATCAACCTGCTCAAGCACGAGGGCGTGCGCGCCGCGTGGGCGGCGCCGGTGCGCTTCACGCTGCTGACGCTGGCCGTGCTGTGGACCCTGCGCCTGTTCGCCCGGCTCTTGAACCAGCGCCCGGTGAGCCTGGCGCGCAAGGGCGCGGCGTGGCTGGTGCTGGCTGCCGGCCTGGCGCCGTTCTGCTGGGCCTGGGTGCTGTTCTTCGCCATCTGGTAAGCCAGTGCGATACAGTGGGGGGCTTGGCCGCCGCGGGCGGCACCCTCACTGCATCGGACCATGGCCACCTACGCGTATCGCCTTCTCAACGTCTTCGCTTCCAGCACTTTCAGCGGCAACCAGCTCTGCGTATTCGAGGATGCGCGCGGCATGGACGACGCCACCATGCTGAACCTGGCGGCGCAGTTCAATCTTTCCGAAACCACCTTCATCCTGCCTTCCGAGGCGGCCGACGCGCGCGTGCGTATCTTCACGCCCGGCTATGAAATGAAGTTCGCCGGACACCCGACCATCGGCACCTCGCAAGTGGTGCGTGACCTGCTCAAGTCCGGCGATGCGCTGACGCTGGAATTCAAGGCCGGCGTGGTGCCGGTGACGGCCCGCGGCGACGCCTGGACCTTTACCGCGCCGTGTCCCGACGGCGTGCGCACGGCGCGGCCTGAACTGCCGGCCGCCGACATCGCCGACCTGGTGGGTCTGCAGGCCGAAGACCTGTTGGGCGAACCGATCTGGGTCGATACCGGCGCCGACCAATTGCTGATTCCCGTCAAGCATGTGGAGGCGGTGCGGCGCGCGCGCCCGGACGCGTCCAAGCTGGACCGCTGGCAGGCCAGCAGCCTGGGCCGCAAGACCTGCTATGTGTTCGCGTTCGACGAAGGGCGGCGCCAGGATGACCGCGACGTGGCGGTAGCGCGCTACTTTTTCTCGAAGTCGGGGGGCGGGGTCGAGGAAGATGCCGGCACCGGTTCGGCCTGCGCCAACCTGGGCGGCTGGTTGCGCCATCAAGGACGCGCGCTGCCCGTCAGCATCCTGGTGGAGCAGGGCGACCAGATGGGCCGGCCGTGCCGCCTGTTGCTGGACGTCCATGCCGATGGCCGCATCCAGGTGGGCGGCCGCGCGCTCGAGATCGGCCGTGGCACCGTGACCATCTAACCGATGCGATATTGAATGGGGCGGGCTGGGCGAGCATTCGACGCATTCGCGATTGGCTGCCGTCTTCATTGCCCGAGCGGGCGCTGTGCGCCGTTGGCGCAGTGGCACGAGCCGCGGCAAGCACACAAAAAAGCGGCGCCCGCATCGCGATGCGGGCGCCGCTTTGCATGGCCGCGAGGCCAGCGCGTTTTACTTCTTGTTCTTGGCCGGGTCGACCTTGATGTTGTTCATGACCTGCTTCACGCCCTCGACGCCGCGCGCCACGGTGGCGGCGTGATCGGCTTCGGCGGAGGTGCCCACGGTACCGGTCAGCTTGGCCACGCCATCGGTGGTCTCGACCGCGATCTCCAGCGCGCTCAGTTGCTTGTCGGCCACGAAGGCGGCCTTGACCTTGGTGGTCACGGTCGCGTCGGACGCATATTCGCCCACGGATTGCTTGGGCTTGCCGTCATCGGCGGCAAAGGCCATGGAAGTGAAGACGGCGCCCGTACCCAGTGCGGCGGCGGCGATCAGCTTGCGGATTTCCATAGTTGTGCTCCTTATGTATGGGGTTCAGCGCGTTCAGGACGCAACGGCTAAGCGAAAATTCTCGGGGTGCGATGTTCTTCTATTTCTTGCGGAATGCGCCGCCCAGAATGGACAGCAGCGCCAGAACCAGGAAGACGAAGAACAGGATCTTGGCGATGCCCGCGGCGCCGGCGGCGATGCCGCCGAAGCCCAGGACAGCCGCAATGATCGCAATGACGAAAAATACGACGGCGTAGTGCAACATGTCAGCTTCTCCTGGTGGCGTTGGGATCAGGGATTGCGGTCAAAGAAATCCCGCACTTCCTTCTGAGCCTGTTCCTTGGTCTTGCCGTAGCGCTCCTGGATCAGGCCAGCGAGGCGCTCGGCGTTGCCTTCCGTACGGGTCAACTCGTCGTCGGTGAGTTCACCCCAGGCCGCTTTGGCCTTGCCGGACAGTTGCTTCCACTTGCCAGCGATGATGTCGTTGTTCATGGTGACCTCTCTTCGTAGGGGCGAGGGCAGCGGCTTATGGCCGATAAGCTCTGCATTCGCGGTTGAGTTGGGCACTGATCAGCTTGAGTTCAAGGTACAGGCCTGCCGCGAGCCCTGTCAAAGGACGCTGTGGGTAAATGTAACTGCCGGGGACGGGGCAAATCGCGCTTCCTTCGACGAGGGGTAGCGCAGGCGTACCAAGAGCGGGAGTTACATCTGAGCAACGTATTGAGCCGTTTTGAGCGGGGCTGGTAACGGGACCTACACGGCGCTTGGGCGAAAAACAGCCACTGCGTGGCGCCGATGGGCAAGCGCCTCCCGCGCTGGTTGCATGGCCGACGCGCCGGTATAGTCGGGGGCTGGTTCCGTGCCCGGGTTCATGGCCCGCGCGGTCTGGCTACATCACGCAAGGGAGGCATGTCATGACGCAACGATTGCTCGGTACGATCCTGCTGGCGCTGGCCGCGATGGCGGCGTTGGGGTGCACCCATGTGACGGACCGCTATCAGGCCGCCGCGCCCGTGGTGGCGCCACAAGGCTAAGGCCTGCGGCGCCGCGCCGCGTTCAGGCGCGTGGCCGCCAGCCATGGCCAGGGCGATCGCCGCCGGTCATCCAGAATAAAAACGGGGCGCTCGCGCGCCCCGTCTGCATGGGATCCCGTGCGCGGGATCAGGCTTCGCGGATGCGTTGGGCGATGTGCGCCAGCGCCTCTTCCACCTGGTCCACCAGGATCAGGCACAGGTCGCCGGCGCCCAGGCGCGCCAGCGCCGTGTCGATCGCCAGGAACTCGCCGTGGATCTCCTCGATGTGGCGGGTGCGGCTGGCGTTGACCAGGCCTTGCTGCAGCAGCGCCAGCACTTCGCCATCTTCGCGGCCGCGCTGGCATTGGTCCTGGTACAGCAGCACGTCGTCGAAGGCGCCGCCGAGGATCTCGGTCTGCATGCGGATGTCTTCGTCGCGGCGGTCGCCGGCGCCGCTGATGACCACCGAGCGGCGCTTGGCGGGCATGGCGTCGACCGCGCGCACCAGCGCCAGGATCGCATCGGGATTGTGACCGTAGTCGGCGATCACGGTGGCGCCGCGATAGTCGAACACGTTGAAGCGGCCGGGCGCGGTCTGGGCGTCGTTGACGAACGTGGCCAGGCCGCGGCGCACGATGCTCCAGTGCAGGTTCAGCGCCCAGGCCGCGGCGATCGAGGCCATGGTGTTTTCGACCTGGAACACGATGGTGCCGTTGCGCGTGAGCGGGATCTCGGCCAGCGGGAAACGGGTTTCCTCGGTGCCCTGGGCCGCGACGATGGCATCGCCGTCGCGGTAGACCACGCGCAGGCCCTGGGCGCGGTGCGTCGCCATGACCGGATGGTTGCGGTCCTCGGCGAAGTAGGTGATCGAGCCGGGGCAGCTGTGGGCCATCTCCGCCACGATGGGATCGGCGGCATTGAGCACGGCGGTGCCGCTCGGATGCACGTGCTGCACGATCACGCGCTTGACCACGGCCAGGTCCTCGACGGTGCTGATGTAGCCCAGCCCGAGGTGATCGCCCATGCCGATGTTGGTGACGATGGCGACGTTGCAGCGGTCGAAGGCCAGGCCTTCGCGCAGGATGCCGCCGCGCGCGGTCTCGAAAACGGCGGCGTCGACGTCCGGGTGCATCAGCACGCTGCGGGCGCTGCGCGGGCCGCTGCAGTCGCCGGTGTCGATGCGCAGGTTGTCGACGTAGACGCCGTCGGAGTTGGTCATGCCGACGCGGTTGCCGGCCGTGCCCAGGATGTGGGCGGTCAGGCGCACCGTGGTGGTCTTGCCGTTGGTGCCGGCCACCGCGACGACCGGGATGCGGCCGTCGTCGCCGTCGGCGTACATGTTGGCGATGATGGCTTCGCCCACCGCGCGGCCTTTGCCGAACGAGGGGTTCAGGTGCATGCGCAGGCCGGGCGCGGCGTTCACTTCGACCACGCCGCCGTTCTGGTCCTCGAGCGGGTAGTGCACGCTTTCGGCCACCACGTCGACGCCGCAGATGTCCAGGCCGATCATGCGTGCCGCCGACACCGCGCGCGCCGCCATCTCGGGGTGCACTTCATCGGTGACGTCGGTGGCCGAGCCGCCGGTGCTGAGGTTGGCGTTGTTGCGCAGGAAGATCAGGGTGCCGGGAGGCGGCACCGAATCGGCGTCGAAGCCCTGCTTTTTCAGCGTGGCCAGCGCGATGTCGTCGAAGCGGATCTTGGTCAGCGAGGTGGCGTGGCCGTCGCCGCGCAGCGGGTCGGCGTTGACCTGGTCCACCAGTTGGCGGATGGTCTGCACGCCGTCGCCGGTGACTTGCGGCGGATCGCGGCGCGAGGCGGCGACCAGCGTGCCGCCCACCACCAGCAGGCGGAAATCGTGGCCCGGGATGTAGCGTTCGACGATGACTTCGGAGCTGATCTCCTCGGCCACTTCGAAGGCCTGGATCACGCGCTCGCGCGTTTCGATGTTGACCGCCACGCCGCGGCCCTGGCTGCCGTCGCGCGGCTTGACGACCACCGGGCCGCCCAGCTCCTGGGCCGCGGCCCAGGCGTCTTCGGCGGTGGTGACCGAGCGGCCCAGCGGCACCGGCACGCCGGCCGCGTCCAGCAGCATCTTGGTCAGGTCCTTGTCCTGCGCGATCGATTCGGAGATGGCGCTGGTCAGGTCGGTTTCGGCGGCCTGGATGCGGCGCTGCTTGCTGCCCCAGCCGAACTGCACCATGCTGCCTTGCGTCAGGCGGCGGTACGGAATGTTGCGGACAGTGGCGGCGTTGACGATGGAGCCGGTGCTGGGGCCCAGGCGCACGTCCTCGTCCAGCTCGCGCAGGCGCTTGAGGGCGTCGGCCAGGTCGAACGGGGTGTCGTCCAGCGCGGCCTGCACCAGCTGCTGGGCCAGGTCCATGGCGAGACGGCCGACTTCTTCCTCGCTGTATTCCACCACCACCTGGAACACGCCGGGCTCGATGGTGGACGAGGCGCGGCCGAACGTGACGGGGCAGCCGGCATAGGCCTGCAGCGTCAGCGAGACGATCTGCAGCACGTGCGCGATCGAGACCGCGCCCTGGTGGCCTTCGGGGCGCAGCAGGCCGGTCTGCGGCAGGCGCGCGCGCAGGCGGGCTTCAAAGTCGGGCAGGGTGTCGATCGAGCATTCGGCGTCGGCGCATGACACGATGGCCTCGATTGCCGTGTTCTTGCTCCACAGGTTGGGGCCGCGCAGTGCTCGGATACGGGAAACTTCCATGGCAGGTATTCCTGTCTAGCTTGCGCGCGGCCGCGGCGGGTCGCCGCGGCGCGCACGATGATGTCAGTGTTGCTGGATCCAGCGGCGGACGAGATCGATGGTGGGGCCGGAGAAGGCCTCGTCGGACTGCAGCAGGACGAAGTCGCCCGCCGCGATGCCGGCGAGCTGGCTCTCGATGGCTTTGCCATGGTCGGGTTCGTCCAGGATCTGCTTGACGCGGCTGCCTTGCTCCAGGCCCTGGCGCAGCAGCGCGCGCGCCTGGCCGGCGGGGCGCTTGCTGGTGACGGTGGTGTCGTCGTACAGCACCACGCGGTCGAAGGCATCGCCCAGCAGCTTGCCCTGTTCGATCAGGTCGGCATCGCGGCGGTCGGCGCCGGCCGAATACACGGCGGCGCGGGTGGTCGACGGGAACTGGTCGATGGCGGTGATGAGCGGACGCAGCGCGGAGGCGTTGTGGACGTCGTCCACCACCACAGTGCTGCCGTTGCGCTCGAACAGCGTGAACTGCCAGGGCGCGTCGGCCTGGTCGATGTCGAAGGTCTCGATGCCGGCGCGGATCAGTTCGACCGGAATGTCGAGCGCCCAGGCCGCGCCGACGGCCGCCAGCACGTTCTCGACCTGGAAGGCGACGCGGCCGCCGTGCGTGAGCGGGATCGCGGCGACGTCGGCCAGGCGTTCTTCACGCGCGCCTTGCGCCAGCACGATGGCGCCGTCGCGCACGAACACGGCGCGGCCATCCTCCTGCAGGTGGGCGGTGATGGCGGGCAGGGCCGGGTCGATGCCGAAGAAGATCACGGCGCCGTCGGACAGCTCGGCCATTTCCACCACGCGCGGATCGCGCGCGTTGAGCACCGCGGCGCCGGTCGGCAGCACCACGTCGACCTGGGTGCGGAACACATTGAACATGCGCTCCGTTTCGTTGATGTCGAAATCGCCGAGATGGTCGGCGTCGTCGATGTTGGTGACCACGCCGACCTGGCAGCGGTCATATGCCAGGCCCTGGCCGAGGATCACGCCGCTGTCGTTCTCGATGACGGCGGCGTCGACGTTGCGGTTCATCAGCACGCGGGTGCCGGACGCGAAGTCGGCGCGGTCGCCCTTCTGCACCAGGCGGCGGTCGAGGTACAGACCCTCGCTGCAGGCCAGGCCGGTGCGCTTGCCCGACAGGTGCAAGAGGCGCGCGACCAGGCGCGCCACCACGGTCTTGCCGTTGGTGCCGGTGACGCCGACGATGGGAATGCGGCCGGCGTCGCCTTCGGGGAACAGGTGATCGACGATGGCGTGGCCGACCGGGCGCGGGGTGCCGTCGGCCGGCTTCAGGTGCATCAGCAGGCCGGGGCCGGCGTTGACTTCGACGATGGCGCCGCGCTGTTCGTCCAGCGGGCGCGAGATGTCTTCGGCCACCAGGTCGACGCCGGCGATATCCAGGCCGACCACGCGGGCGGCCAGGGTCACGGTGGCGGCGACGCTGGGGTGCACGCGATCGGTGACGTCGAAGGCGACGTTGCCGCTGCGTTGCACCAGCACCCGCTGGCCGTCGGCCGGCACGCTTTCTTCCGTCAGGCCCTGGCGAGCGATCTCGAGGCGCGCGGCCGAATCCAGTCGCACCGGATTGAGCGGATGGTTTTCGGTGCGGCCGCGGCGCGGGTCGGTGTTGATCTGGTGGTCGATCAGTTCGGTGAGGGTGGACTTGCCGTCGCCCGTGACCCAGGCCGGCTCGCCGGCGGCGGCTGCCACCATGCGGTTGCCCACCACCAGCAGGCGGTGCTCGTTGCCCAGCACGAAGCGCTCGACGATGACGCCGCTGCCTTCGTCGACGGCGACGCGGTAGGCGGAAATGACTTCTTCGCGGGTGGTCAGGTTGGTGAACACGCCGCGGCCGTGGTTGCCGTCATACGGCTTGACCACCACCGGCAGGCCGATGTCCTCGGCGGCCGACCAGGCGTCGTCCTCGCTGTCGACCAGGCGGCCTTCGGGCACCGGCACGCCGCAGGTCGAGAGCAGTTCCTTGGTCAGGTCCTTGTCGCGCGAAATGCCTTCGGCGATGGCGCTGGTGCGGTCGGTCTCGGCCGTCCAGATGCGGCGCTGGCGCGAGCCGTAGCCGAACTGCACCAGGTTGCCTTCGAACAGGCGGATGTAGGGGATGTCGCGGTCGTCGGCGGCATCGACGATGCAGGCGGTGCTGGGACCCAGGCAGTGCTTGTCGACCAGCCGGCGCAGGCGCGCCACGGCGGCGTCGACGTCGAACGGACGGTCTTCGATGGCGGCCATGACCAGGTCGCGGCCTTCGTTCAGGGCGGTGCGGGTGACCTGTTCCTGCCAGGCGCGCACGACGACCTTGTAGACGCCGCGGGTGGAGGTTTCACGGGCCTTGCCGAAGCCGCCGCGCAAACCGGCCAGATTCTGCAATTCCAATGTGACATGTTCGAGAATGTGGCCGGGCCAGGTGCCTTCCTTGACGCGGGACAGGAAGCCGCCCCGCACGCCCGGGCTGCAGCGGTGCTCGATCAGGGTCGGCAGCCACGCGGTCAGGCGCTCGTAAAAACCGGGGATCGTGTTGGAGGGGTAGTCCTCCAGTTCGCCGATATCCACCCACGCCTCAAGTACCGGACGGTACGTCCAAATGTTCGGGCCGCGCAAAGCCACGACATCGAGAAATTCAATGTCTTTCTTTTTCATGTTTTAATTTACTTGAGAAGCAGGTTGGCACGCGCGGACGCCCCTATGCAAGACCGCGAATTTATTGGGGTTGCGCCTTAAGAATAATGCCAACGAGTGGGGGATCCCAGATATTCCTAATTAGAAAAATCGGCTGATACTATACGACGCCTTCAAAGGCGTGAACTCGTTGTGTTGTAAGGAAGGGACACGTTGCCAGCCCGGGGTTGGCATGCCGTCGCCGCCTTGTAGGGCAGAGTCCTGGCCCGGTATGCGTTCTAATGAAAAAACCACACCTGCTTTCCGGCCTAGCCGAAGCCTTTCCTGCCCGCTGGCGGGATGAAATCCGCGCCGAACTCGCGCAGGATGAAACCCTGCTGGCCTGGGTTGAAATTGACCTGGATCAGCGGCTGAAGTTCCAGCCCGGCCTGGTCGCGGTCACCGACCGCCGCGTGATCGCCCGCAATCCGGCCGATACCGGCTGGGAATCCTGGGCGTACGGTCCCCAACTGTCCCTGAATCTTTCCGACCACGCCGGCGCCGCCGTGCTGGAACTGCACGACGACACCGCGCGCCTGGGCATCTGGCGTTTCACGCTGGCCTGCAACCCGGCCGCGCTGCGGCTGCTGGGCCAGTTCGAGGCGCAGCAGGCGATCCGCCTGTCTGGCCAGCCGGAAGCCGAGGCGGGCGAACGCCAGTGCACCATCTACAATAACGCCATCCCCGCGGGCCAGGACGAATGTCCCACCTGCAACCAGGAGCAGGCGGCGCCGTCCACCACCTGGGCGCTGCTGCGCCTGTGGCGTTTCGCGCGGCCGTACCGCCTGCCGTTGCTGGCCGGCTTCCTGCTGACCCTGATGGGCACTGCGGCGGCCCTGGTGCCGCCGTACCTGACCATGCCGCTGATGGACGACGTGCTGATTCCGTTCCAGAACGGCGCGCCCATCGACTACAGCAAGGTTCGCCTGTACCTGGGCGGGCTGCTCGGCTCGGCCTTCCTGGCCTGGGGGCTGGGTTGGGCGCGGACCTACATCCTGGCCTGGGTCAGCGAGCGCATCGGCGCCGACCTGCGCACCACCACCTATGAGCACCTGCAGCAGCTGTCGCTGGAGTATTTCGGCGGCAAGCGCACCGGCGACCTGATTTCCCGCATCGGCAGCGAGACCGACCGCATCTGCGTGTTCCTGTCGCTGCACCTGCTCGATTTCGCCAACGACATCCTGATGATCGCCATGACCGCGGCGATTCTGGTGTCGATCAATCCGTGGCTGGCGCTGGTCACGCTGGTGCCGCTGCCGTTCATCATCTGGATGATCCATGCGGTGCGTGATCGCCTGCGCCATGGCTTCGAGAAGGTCGACCGTATCTGGTCGGAGATCACCAACGTGCTGGCCGACACCATTCCGGGCATCCGCGTGGTCAAGGCCTTCGCCCAGGAAAAGCGCGAAGTGGCGCGTTTCCGCGAGGCCAACAACCGCAACCTGGAAGTGAACGACCGGGTCAACACCACCTGGTCGCTGTTCTCGCCCACGGTCACGATGCTGACCGAGGTCGGGCTGCTGGTGGTGTGGATCTTCGGCATCTGGCAGGTCTCGCAGAAGCAGATCACGGTGGGCGTGCTGGCGGCGTTCCTGGCGTACATCGGGCGCTTCTACACCCGCCTGGATTCGATGAGCCGTATCGTGTCCGTGACGCAGAAGGCGGCTGCCGGCGCCAAGCGCATCTTCGATATCCTGGATCACGTCTCCAGCGTGCCGGAACCGCAGAACCCGGCCAGGCTGCCACAGATCAACGGCCGCATCGAATTGCGCGACGTCGGTTTCCGCTACGGCAACCGCCAGGTCATCCGCGGCCTGGACCTGAGCATCGCCCCCGGCGAGATGATCGGCCTGGTGGGGCACAGCGGCTCGGGCAAGAGCACCCTGATCAACCTGATCTGCCGCTTCTACGACGTGTCGGAAGGCGCGATCCTGGTGGACGGCGCCGACATCCGCTCGGTGCGGGTGGCCGACTACCGCCGCAACATCGGGCTGGTGCTGCAGGAACCCTTCCTGTTCTTCGGCACCATCGCCGAGAACATCGCCTACGGCAAGCCGGACGCGACCCGCGACGAGATCGTGGCCGCGGCTCGCGCCGCCCACGCGCATGAGTTCATCCTGCGGCTGCCGCATGGCTACGACTCGCTGGTCGGCGAGCGCGGCCAGGCGCTGTCCGGCGGCGAACGCCAGCGCATCTCGATCGCGCGCGCGCTGCTGATCGATCCGCGCATCCTGATCCTGGACGAAGCGACTTCGTCGGTGGACACCACCACCGAGAAGGAAATCCAGAAGGCGCTCGACAACCTGGTGCGCGGCCGCACCACCATCGCCATCGCCCACCGCCTGAGCACCTTGCGCAAGGCCGACCGGCTGGTGGTGCTGGACCGTGGCCAGATCGTGGAGCAGGGCCCGCATGAGGAACTGATGGCGCGTGAAGGCGCCTACTACCGCCTGTACCAGGCGCAGGCGCGCCAGAACGAAGCGGACGCGCAGGCCTCCGGCAGCGAAGACATGGCCGCCGTGGCCTGAGCGAGATAACCGTCATGACGCTTCCCGTTTTTCAGCTGCGACGCAATGCGTTCGGGCGTTTGGTGTTCCAGGGTGCCGACGGCGTCGCGCACGAAGGCGTGATCCCGGTGCGGGCCTTTCCGATCAGCGAGGCTGATCGCGGGCTGTCGCTGGTGACCGGCGACGGCCGGGAACTGGTGTGGATCGAACGGCTGGCCGACGTGCCCGCCGGCGAGCGCGCCCTGATCGAAGAGGAACTGGCCGGCCGGGAATTCATGCCCGAGATCCGCAAGCTGGCCAGCGTGTCCACCTTCGCCACGCCCAGCGTCTGGCAGGTCGAGACCGATCGCGGCGCCACCCGCTTCACGCTGCGCGGCGAAGAGGACATCCGCCGCCTCAGCCCGCAGACACTGTTGATCGCCGACAGCCACGGCATCTTCTACCTGGTGCGCGACATCCTGTCGCTCGACAAGCACAGCCGCAAGCTGCTCGACCGCTTCCTCTGAGCGGTCAGTCCGGGGCCGCGCGCTTGAACGGCGTGTGGGCCTCGAGTTCGCCCAGGTAGTCATCCACCGCGGCGGTTTCCTCATCGAGAAAATGCTGGATCGCGGCCGCGAAGCGCGGGTCGGCGACCCAGTGCGCCGACCAGGTGGGCGTGGGCAGCAGTCCGCGCGCCATCTTGTGTTCCCCCTGCGCACCGCCCTCGAAGCGCGCCATGCCGTTGGCGATGCAGTAGGCGATGGCCTGCAGGTAGCAGGTCTCGAAATGCAGACCCGGCACATATTCCGTCGCGCCCCAATACCTTCCGTACAGCGTGTCGCCGCCCGCCAGGTTCAGGGCCGCCGCCACCGGCTGGCCATCGCGCTCGGCCAGGATCAGCACGAAGGCGTCGGGCTGCTCGCGGTAGGCGCGCAGGAAGAACGCGCGGCTCAGGTAGGGCGGATTGCCGTGGTTGAAGTAGGTGTGGCAATAGCACTGATAGAAGAAATCGAGGGCGGCGGCGTCGATCTGCGCGCCGCGCAGCCAGCGGAACGCCAGCCCGGCCTGCGCCACTTTCTTGCGGTCCTGGCGGATCTTCTTGCGCTTGTCGTGGCTCATTGTCGCCAGGAAAGCGTCGAAGTCGGCATGGCCCGGATTGGTCCAGTGGAACTGCACGCTTTCGCGCACCATGAAGCCGGCCTCGCGCAAGGCGCGCAGGTCGGCGGCGGCGGGAAACAACAGGTGCAGCGACGACACCTGGATCTCTTCGGCGAAGGCGACCAGCCCGCTTACCAGCGTGTCGCGGTCTTCGTCGCTGGCGGCCAGCAGGCGCGGCCCCGACACCGGGGTGAACGGCACGGCCGCCAGCAGCTTGGGGTAGTAGCGCAGGCCGTGGCGCTCGAAGGCATCGGCCCAGGCGTAGTCGAACACGTACTCGCCGCGCGAATGCGATTTCAGGTAGAGCGGCACCGCGCCCGCCAGCGCGTCGCCGCGCCACAGCATCAGGTAGTGCGGCGACCAGCCGGTGCGCGGCGCGGCACAGCCGGTGTCGTGCAGCGCATGCAGGAATGCATGCCGCAGGAACGGCTGGTTTCCGGCCAATGCATCCCATTGGCGGGCGTCGATGCGCGACAGGTCGGTCTCGATGGTCAGGCGAAGCGGTGAATCCATGGACGAATGATAAAGTCTTCGCTGGCGCATGGCGCGCGGCGCGGGATGACCGCGCATGGTTATTGTCTTGCGGGTGGCGTCGTTTCGCCCCGCACCGGAAATCCTCATGGACAGCAATTCGATCCTTCCCGCGGACGGGAGCGATCCGGACGAATCCGGCACGCCCTGTCTGCGTGCCCAGGCCCTGCAGGCGCTGGCCGCCACCGGCTGGGCCGACAAGCTGGCGCGGGTGCGCGCCATTGGCGACGACGCCCCGCTGGAGGGCGCGCGGCATTACGCGACGCCGGAGGGATTGCCGGGGCGGCCCGCCGCGCCGGTGCTGGTGGCGCCGTCCGAGGTGCCGCAGCGTTCCATGGCGACCCTGGAGGGCCGCGCGGCGCTGCTGCACGCGCTGGCGCACATCGAATTCAACGCGGTGAATCTGGCGCTGGACATCCTGTGGCGCTTCGCCGGCATGCCGGATGCGTTCTACCGCGACTGGCTGCGCGTGGCGCGCGAAGAGGCCGCGCATTTCGATCTGCTCAATCGGCGGCTTGCCGACCTGGGTCATGCGTATGGCGATTTTCCCGGCCACAACGGCCTGTGGGACATGGCCGAACGCACTTGCGACGACCTGCTGGCGCGCCTGGCGCTGGTGCCGCGCACGCTGGAAGCGCGCGGCCTGGATGCGTCACCGCTGATCCGCAACAAGCTGGCCGGCGCCGGCGACGCGCAGAGCGCGGCCATCGTCGACATCATCCTGCGCGACGAGATCGGCCACGTGGCCATCGGCAACTATTGGTACAAGCGGCTGTGCGCCGAGCAGGGCAGGGAGCCGGTCGCCTGCTATGCCGAGCTGGCCAGTCGCTACAACGCGCCGCGGCTGCGCGGCCCCTTCAACCTGGAAGCGCGCCGCGCGGCGGGTTTCGACGAGGCCGAACTGGCCGCCTTGCTCGACAAACGCGCCGTCACGGGCGAAGCCGAAGACAGCCAGCGCCGCCCCGATGGCGGCGCGGCCAACGCATCCGCAGGAGCGCTTTCTCGATGACCTTTCGCCACGCCGTTCCCCTGGCCGCCATGCTGGCGTTGTCCGCGCCCGCCGCGCACGCCGCCGACGCCTTCGCCGCTTGCCTGGCCGGATTGCGCGCCCCCGCCGCCAAGGCGGGCGTGTCGGGCGCCACGTTCGACCGGCATACCGCCAGCCTGTCGCCCGACATGGCGGTGATCGGCCTGCTGGATGCGCAGCCCGAATTCAAGACGCCGATCTGGGACTACATGGCGGCGCTGGTCGACGACGAGCGCGTCGCCGACGGCAAGGCCGGCATCGAGCGCTGGCGCGCCGAACTGGACCGCGCCGCCGCGCGCTACGGTGTGGACCCGGCCACCATCGCGGCCGTGTGGGGCGTGGAGAGCAATTATGGCCGCACGCTGGGCGGGCGGCCGCTGCTGACCTCGCTGTCGACGCTGTCCTGCTTCGGGCGCCGCCAGGCGTATTTCCGCGGCGAGTTCTTCGCCGCGCTCAAGATCGTGCAGGACGAGCGCATCGACCCCGACAAGCTCAAGGGTTCCTGGGCGGGGGCGTTCGGCCAGACCCAGTTCATGCCGTCGACCTATCTGCGGTTGGCGGTCGATTTCGACGGCGACGGCCGCCGCGACCTCATCGACAGCGTGCCCGACGCGCTCGCCTCGACCGCCAACTTCCTCAAGCGCGCCGGCTGGAACAGCGGCCTGGACTGGGGCTACGAGGTGATCCTGCCGGCGGGCGCGAACACCGCCGGCGCGGGACGCAAGAACAAGCGTCCGCTGTCCTTCTGGCGCGGCCAGGGGTTGACCCGCGCCGACGGCAAGCCGTTGCCCGCGGGCGATACGCCTGTCGGCCTGCTGCTGCCGGCCGGTCCCAAGGGGCCGGCGTTCCTGGTGACGCGTAATTTCGATGCGCTGTATTCCTACAACGCCGCCGAAAGCTATGCGCTGGCGATTGCGCACCTGGCCGACCGCCTGCGCGGCGGCGGCCCGCTGGCGCAGGCCTGGCCGACCGACGATCCGGGGCTGTCGCGCGCCGAGCGGCGCGAATTGCAGCGGCTGCTGATTGCCCGCGGCTATGAATTGGGCGAACCCGATGGCACGATCGGCGAGCGCACCCGCGAAGCCCTGCGCGCGGCGCAGCGTGAACTCGGCCTGCCCGCCGATGGCCGCGCCGGCCAGAAGGCGCTGAAAGCCCTCAAGGCCTCCCAGGCTCCCCAGGCCTCGCCAGCCCTGCACGGCGCGGGCTGAGGGCCGGAAAGACAAGCTTTGCAAAGATCGCCGGTTGCCAACCTTTGGATGACCACATCGGCGCCGCCACGGGCCTATACTGGATTTCCGATTTTCCTGGAGTACGGCGATGAGTCTATTGGATACCTTGGCCTCGATGGCCGGCGGCGGCCAGCAAGGAGGCTCCGCCTCGCTGCTGCCCGCCCTGATTGAACAACTGAGCAAATACCCCGGCGGCCTGTCCGGCCTGATCGCCAGCTTCCAGCAGGGCGGCCTGGGCGAGATCGTCGCGTCGTGGATCGGCAAGGGCCAGAACCTGCCGGTTAGCGCCGACCAGCTCGGCCAGGTGCTGGACCCGGGCGTGGTCAACGAGCTGGCCGCCAAGACCGGCCAGGACACCGGTTCGGTGCTGGGCTCGCTGTCTTCGCTGCTGCCGCAGCTGATCGACAAGGCCACCCCCGAAGGCGCGGTGCAACCCGGCCAGTCGCTCAATCCCACTGATCTGCTGGCCTCGCTGTCGGGCCTGTTCGGCAACCGCGGCTGAATCCGGCCAAGGGGTCTCCCCCCTGACGCGCCCGCGGCTTCAATCCCTCGCCCGCCGCCGCCTGCCGGCGGCCGGGCCGCCGCGGGTCTTCTATCGCTTGACCTTGTAGTAACTTCAGGCTTTCTCATACGCCCATGGCACCTGACGCCACGGTGCCGCGCCACATCACCCGGAGCGTCGCGCCATGGATTCGCCGAAGAGACTGCTGGAAAGCCACCCCATCCGCGCCCGCGTCGCGGTCGTTTCGCGGGAGCGGGCATGAGCGGCGGCCATGAACACGCCGACGTGCGGGCGCTGCCCGAATCCCGTCTGTGGATTGCGTTCGGGCTGACCAGTACCTTCATGGTGGTGGAGATCGTCGGGGGCCTGTGGACCGGCAGCCTGGCGTTGATCTCCGACGCCATGCACATGATGACCGACGCGATCGCGCTGCTGTTGGCGCTGATCGCGATCCGCGCGGGCCGCAAGGCCGCCGACCTGATGCGCACTTACGGCTACGCGCGCTTCGAGATCCTGGCGGCCGCGGTCAACGCGCTGGTGCTGCTGGGCGTGGCGTTCTACATCCTGTACGAAGCCTGGCGCCGTCTCGAGGCGCCGCCGGATATCCAGTCCGCCGGCATGCTGGCCGTGGCCATCGTCGGGCTGGGGATCAACCTGGTGTCGATGCGGCTGCTGGCCGGTTCCAAGGACGACAGCCTGAACGTGAAAGGCGCCTATCTCGAAGTCTGGGCCGACATGTTGGGCTCGGTCGCGGTCATCGCGGGGGCCGTGATCATCTGGCTGACGGGCTGGCGCTGGGTCGATTCGGCATTGGCCGTGGCCATCGGTTTCATGGTGTTCCCGCGTACCTGGGTGCTGCTGCGCGAATGCATCAACCTGCTGCTCGAAGGCGTGCCGCCCGGCATGAGCCTGAGCGCGGTGCGCGACGCCATCACCGGCACCGAGGGTGTCGCCAGCGTGCATGACATCCACCTGTGGGCGATCACGCAGAAGCAGCCGCTGCTGACCGGCCACGTGGTGCTGGCCGCGGGCGCCGACGGCGAGACCGTCCGGCGGGAGATCGAACGACGCCTGCAGGAAGGCTTCGACCTGCATCATACGACGCTGCAGGTGGAGCGGTCGGATCGTTCCGAGCAGGAGCATATCCACTGAGCGCGGGTTGGTGATAGCGGCGGGCCGTGGACCACGCGGTGTCGGCTCGCTCAAAGACCTGTGCCCGTCCCGCCCTGTGACGGATGCAAAGCACCCATGACCGTAAAGAGCGGGTAGCGGCCAAGGCAAAAAAAAATGGCCGACCCGTAAAGGTCGGCCATTTGGCGCTACAGCGGAAATTTGGTGGAGCCGGGGGGAATTGAACCCCCGTCCGCAAGCCCTCCGCAACCAGTTCTACATGCGTAGTCGATCTATTTGGTTTTAACCCTGGACTTAGCCAACCGACAGGCCGGACCAGAGCGATTCACGTAATTTAAATCCGAGCCGTGTGACCCCAGCGCGAACCGATTCCTTGTGAATGTCGCTGCTGCGGTTCGAGGGTTGCCCCCCTAGGAAGTTGCCTTCCTCCGCCTGACCCAAGGACAGATCAGTGCAGCGGCTCACCGCTTAAGCGGCGAGAGCGAAACGCTCGTCGTTGGCGTTTGTAGTGTTCCAGTGGTTTAACGAGCGTACTGGTGCTCGGCATGCCCTGAGTTGTTTCGCGACCCACGTCGAATCCGGATCGGCCCCAAGAACTTCCTATTGTACTGGTAAACGCGATAGTCCGCTGCGTTTCCGCGTCCGCCCGCCCGGGCGTGGCGCGGATGCCGCAATGTGGCCTAGGCGTTGGCGCAGGCCGCCTTGCCGGCGGGGCGTGCGCGCGAGGCCGCCATCAGCACGAACGCCAGCGCCACCGAGATCGCCACGATGACCGCCGCCGCCCAGCCCAGCGAGGCCAGGCCGTACTGGTCGATCACATGGCCGCCGACCACGGCGCCCAGGCCGATGCCGATGTTGGCGCCCGAGATGTTGAGCGACGCGGCGAAGGCCGGGGCCTCCGGCGCCGATTTCATCAGGCGCACGTGGCAGACGATGAACAGCGCCGCCTGGGCGACGCCCCAGATCGTCAGCGCCACGGCCAGCAGGCCGTGCGACTGCATCACCGGCGCGACGAACGCCAGGCCGACCGCCATCATCGACGAGAACAGCGCGGTGGCGCCCAGCGGGCTGCGGTCGACCATGCGGCCGCCAAGGGTGTTGCCGATCAGGCCGACGGCGCCGAACGCCATCATGGTCCAGCCAACGATCTGGCCATTGAAACCGGCCAGGCGTTCCAGCATGTCCGCCAGGTAGGTGTAGGCGGTGAACATGCCGGTGAACACCAGCAGCGACAGCAGCACGTGGCCCACCACGATGGGGTTGCGCAGGATGCGCAGCTGCGTCACCAGTTTGACGCTCTCGGCGCGGATGCGGGTGCTGGGGAAGGCCAGCAGCAGCAACAGGGCCTTGGCGAACGCCACCACCGACAGCACGCCGAAGGCCGCGCGCCAGCCGAAGGCGTCCGAGATCAGCACGCCGATGGGGATGCCGAACACCGTGGCGGCGACGATGCCGAACGCCACCATCGAGATGGCGCGGCCGGCGCGGGCCGGGCCCACCAGTTCCACCGCGGTGGCGCTGGCCAGCGACCAGAACACCGGCAATGCCAGCGCCGGCACGAAGCGGGCGACCGCCATGACCCAGATGTTCGGCGCCGCCGCCGCCAGGGCGTTGGACAGGCCGAACAGCACCAGCACGCTGATGAACAGGCGCTTGCGCTCGATGTTGGCCATCAGCGCGGTCAGCAGGGGACCGGTGGCGGCCACGGTGAAGGCGAACAGCGACACCAGCAGGCCGGCCTGGGAAACCGTGACGTCGAGGTCGCGGGCCAGGCTGGGCAACAGGCCGACGATCAGGAATTCGGTGGTCAGGATGGTGAAACCGGCGGCCGAAAGTAGCAGGATGGGCAAAAGCATAGGCAATTCCAGGTGCGCGCGAAGCCGGGAGGCAACGCGCGGTGGGCGGATGAGTGGTCTAAAAGGTCAAGGTTGCGCGCCGGGGAGACGTCGGCGCGCGGGCGCATGAGGGCGGCAAACCGTCGATGCGTAACGAGCGTTGCCGTGCGGGCGTTGCCACACGGCATCCGGCCTGAGCCGGGAAAGGCAATCGGGAGGCGCCCGGATTGCCTTGCATGGAACGTACTTTAATTCACCGGCGTCTAGGGATAAACCCTTTCGCGCCGGATAAATTGTTCGGTCAGGTCAACTAATGCGATCAACGCAGATCGCGCGGCAGCAGGGGCTCGATCGCCGCCCACAGCTCGGCCGGCGTGTTGGCGCAGGTCTCGGCTTCCCAGGTGCTGATGTTGTCTTCTTCGCCGACGTAGCCGTAGGCGGCCGCGACCGCGGGCATGCCGGCCGCGTGCGCGGCCTGGATGTCGCGCAGGTCGTCGCCAACGTATACGCAGCGGTCGGTGGCGAAGCCGGCCTCGCGCGCGGCGTGCTGCAGGGGCAGGGGGTGCGGCTTGGCGTGGGCGGTGGTGTCGCCGCAGACCAGCACCGCGCTGTCGCGGGTCAGGTTCAGGTGCTCGACGATCGGCAGCGTCAGGTAGGTGACCTTGTTGGTCACGATGCCCCACGACAGGCCGCGCTGGCGGATGTCGGCCAGCAGCGCCTCGATGCCCGGGAACAGCTTGCTGTGGACGGTGGAGCTGGCGGCGTAGTCTTCCAGGAACTGCAGGCGGGTCGGCTCGTAGTCGTCGTCGCCCGGCTTCAGGCCGAGCGCCACGCGCAGCAGGCCGCGCGCGCCCTGCGAGGCGACCGGGCGCAGCGTTTCGTAGGGCAGGGGTTCCAGCCCGCGACGGGTGCGCTGCTGGTTGGCGGCGGCGGCCAGGTCGGGGGCGGTGTCGGCCAGCGTGCCGTCGAAATCAAACAGGATCAGGGCGCTCATTTGCGGGTAGCCATCAGGTAGTTGACCGAGGTGTCGGACGTCAGCGAATAGATCTGGGTGATCGGGTTGTATTCCATGCCGCGCATGCCGACCGGTTCCAGCCCGGCGCCGCGGGCGGACGACGCCAGTTCGCTCGGCTTGATGAACATGTCGTAGGTGTGGGTGCCGCGCGGCAACAGGCGCAGCACGTATTCGGCGCCGATGATGGCGAACAGGAACGCCTTGGGATTGCGGTTCAGGGTCGAAAAGAACACCCAGCCGCCCGGCTTGGTCAGCGCCGCGCAGGCGCGCACGATGGAGGCGGGATCCGGCACGTGTTCCAGCATTTCCATGCAGGTCACCACGTCGTACTCGCCGGGTTGCTCGGCCGCCAGTTCTTCCACCGGCACCTTGCGGTATTCGACCTTCACGCCCGATTCCAGCCCGTGCAGCTTGGCGATCTTGAGCGACTTGTCGGCCAGGTCGATGCCGGTGACGTCGGCGCCGGCGCGGGCCATGGCTTCCGACAGGATGCCGCCGCCGCAGCCGACGTCCAGCACCTTCTTGCCGGCCAGGCTGCCCACGCTTTCCTGGATCCATTCCAGGCGCAGGGGGTTGATGGCGTGCAGGGGCTTGAATTCGCTTTCGGGGTCCCACCAGCGGCTGGCCAGCGCGCCGAACTTGTCCAGTTCGGCCTGGTCGGCGTTGACGGTGGCTTGGGCGGAATCTCGGGTTTGGGTGCTCATGGGCGGTCCAGCATAAGACGGCTCTATATATAGAGGGTCGGCGGCGCCCGCGGGCGCCGGAGCGTTTGCACCGGATTGGTGCAAGCCGGGCGAAAAAAAGGGCCTCGCTATGCGAGGCCCTTTATTGTAGCTAGTCCGGCAATTACTTGCGGCTACCCACGATTTCGATTTCAACGCGACGGTTTTGGGCGCGGCCTTCCTTCGTCTTGTTGGAAGCGATCGGGTTCTTCTTACCCTTGCCTTCCGTGTAGATACGGTTCGGATCGATGCCCTTGCTGACCAGGTAGGCCTTGACCGAAGCGGCGCGGCGCTCGGACAGCTTCTGGTTGTAGGCGTCCGTACCGATCGAGTCGGTGTGGCCGACGGCGATGATGGTTTCCAGGTCGATACCGCGAGCTTGCTGGGCGACTTGGTCCAGCAGCTGACGACCTTCGGGCTTCAGGGTCGACTTGTCGAAGTCGAAGAACGTGTCAGCGTTGAACACGACCTTGGCCGCCATCGGGGCCGGCTTCGCCTTCTGTTGAGCGACCGGAACGCCGTCGCAACCGGGGATGCCGGTGGCCGGGGTCCAGAACGCATCGCGCCAGCACAGTTCGTTCGTACCGTTCTTCCAAACGTTACCGAACGGATTGCGCCAGTTGTCCACCGTCTGGGGATAGGTCTGGGCCGAGGCTACACCCGAGGCCGTGACGGCGGCGAAGGCGAGCGCCAGAGCGAATTTGGAGGGTTTGTTCATGTTTCTCCTCGTTGAGCTTGAAGCTGGATAAGTGACTCGCAGCGAACCCCCGCCGCATATCAGGAAAACGGGGCCAGTATAGCAACGCCAAGAGCTGGTTCAAAGGAATAGCTACTGGGTTTCCTGCGTGCTGGAAACAATCTTAAGGCATTTGGGGGGCTTTGGCTTCCCTGGAGAGGCGCATTGGTGCTGGATATGACGTTTTCCGCGCTCCATCCGTTTGCCATGTTGGTTTTTGGCAACAGGCTCCCCGGACGATGGTGGACGCGCCGGTGCCGCTTGCCGCCGACATCCGCTTGAAGGCCCGCGCCAATGGCGGGGCGGGGCCCTTGGGGCCGTGATCCCAATCGAATGATAGAATTTCCTGTTTACCCGGCCCGGGTTCCTCCTTACACGATTCTGTCGTTATATATATGGATTCCTTTGCCAAGGAGACGCTTCCGGTATCGCTGGAAGAAGAGATGCGCCGCAGTTACCTCGATTACGCGATGAGCGTGATCGTCGGGCGGGCGCTACCGGATGTGCGGGACGGGCTCAAGCCCGTCCACCGGCGCGTGCTCTACGCGATGCACGAGCTCAACAACGACTGGAACCGCGCCTATAAGAAGTCCGCGCGTATCGTCGGGGACGTCATCGGTAAGTACCACCCCCACGGCGACCAGTCCGTCTACGACACCATCGTCCGCATGGCGCAGGATTTCTCCATGCGCTACATGCTGGTCGACGGCCAGGGCAACTTCGGCTCGATCGACGGCGACAACGCCGCGGCGATGCGTTACACCGAAATCCGCCTGGCCAAGATCGCCCACGAGCTGCTCGCGGACATCGACCAGGAAACGGTCGACTTCGGCCCCAACTACGACGGCAGCGAGCAAGAACCGCTGCTGCTGCCCTCGCGCCTGCCGAACCTGCTGGTCAACGGCAGCTCGGGCATCGCGGTCGGCATGGCCACCAACATTCCGCCCCACAACCTCCAGGAAGTGGTCGACGGCTGCCTGTACTGCCTGCGCAATCCCGCGTGCACGGTCGATGAACTCATGGAGATCATCCCGGCGCCGGACTTCCCCACGGGCGGCATCATCTACGGCATGTCCGGCGTGCGCGAAGGCTATCGCACCGGTCGCGGCCGCGTCATCATGCGCGCCAAGACCCACTTCGAGGACATGGAAAAGGGCAACCGCCAGGCCATCGTGGTCGACGCGATCCCCTACCAGGTCAACAAGAAGACGCTGCAGGAACGCATCGCCGAGCTGGTCAACGACAAGAAGATCGAAGGCATCTCCGACATCCGCGACGAGTCCGACAAGGACGGCATGCGCCTGGTGATCGAGCTCAAGCGCGGCGAAGTGCCCGAGGTGGTGCTGAACAACCTCTACAAGAACACGCAGCTGCAGGACACCTTCGGGATGAACCTGGTGGCGCTGGTCGACGGCCAGCCCCGCCTGCTCAACCTGAAGCAGATGATCGACTACTTCCTGCAGCATCGCCGCGAAGTGGTGACGCGCCGCACGGTGTTCCAGCTGCGCAAGGCCCGCGAACGCGGCCACGTGCTGGAAGGCCTGGCCGTGGCGCTGGCCAACATCGACGACTTCATCGCCATCATCAAGGCCGCGCCGACGCCTCCCGTCGCGCGCCAGGAACTGATGGCCAAGTCGTGGGATTCCTCGCTGGTGCGCGAGATGCTGTCGCGCGCCGACGGCGACACGCCGGGAGGCCGCGCGGCCTTCCGTCCCGACGACCTGGGCGCCGAATTCGGCCTGCAGGGCGACGGCATGTACCGCCTGAGCGATACCCAGGCCCAGGAAATCCTGAACATGCGCCTGCAGCGCCTGACCGGCCTGGAGCAGGACAAGATCGTCGGCGAATACAAGGACGTCATGTCCGCCATCGCCGACCTGCTGGACATCCTGGCCCGTCCCGAGCGCATCACGACCATCATCGGCGAAGAGCTGCAGGCCATCAAGGCCGAGTTCTCGACCGGCGCCAAGGACACGCGCCGCTCGGACATCGAGCTGAACGCGACCGAACTCGACACCGAAGACCTGATCACGCCCACCGACATGGTCGTGACCCTGTCGCACGGCGGCTACATCAAGAGCCAGCCGCTGTCCGAGTACCGTTCGCAGAAGCGCGGCGGCCGCGGCAAGCAGGCCACGGCGATGAAGGAAAACGACTGGATCGATCAGCTGTTCATCGCCAACACGCATGACTTCCTGCTGTGCTTCTCGAACCGCGGCCGGGTCTACTGGCTCAAGGTCTGGGAAGTGCCGCAAGGCACGCGCAACTCGCGCGGCAAGCCCATCGTCAACATGTTCCCGCTGGCCGAAGGCGAGAAGATCACGGTGGTGCTGCCGGTCAAGGAATTCAGCGAAGACCACTACGTCTTCATGGCGACCTCGCGCGGCACGGTCAAGAAGACCCCGCTGTCCGACTTCTCCAACCCGCGCAAGGCCGGCATCATCGCGGTCGACCTGGACGATGGCGACTACCTGATCGGCGCCGACCTCACCGACGGCAAGCACGACGTCATGCTGTTCTCGGACGCCGGCAAGGCCGTGCGCTTCGACGAGAACGACGTGCGTCCGATGGGCCGCAATGCCCGCGGCGTGCGCGGCATGATGCTCGAGGACACCCAGAACGTGATCGCGCTGCTGGTGGCCGGGGATGAAACGCAGAGCGTGCTGACGGCCACCGAAAATGGCTACGGCAAGCGCACCCCGATCACCGAGTACACGCGCCATGGCCGCGGCACCAAGGGCATGATCGCCATCCAGACCAGCTCGCGCAACGGCAAGGTGGTCGGCGCCGTGCTGGTGATGCCTTCGGATGAAATCATGCTGATCACCACCGGCGGCGTGCTGGTGCGCACCCGGGTCGCGGAAATCCGCGAAATGGGCCGCGCCACGCAAGGCGTCACCCTCATCAACGTCGATGACGGCAGCTCGCTGTCCGGCGTGCGCCGCGTGGTCGAAAGCGATGCCGACGATGACAGCGAAGACCTGGACGACGGCCAGGAAGAGGGCAACGGCGACGCCGGTGCAACGGATTCGACGGAACCTACGGAGCAATAATGGCCCGCCCCTGGAACTTCTCGGCTGGCCCCTCGGCCCTGCCCGAGGTGGTGCTGCAGCAAGCCGCTGCGGAAATGCTGGACTGGCACGGCAGTGGCATGTCCGTGATGGAAATGAGCCATCGCGGCAAGCACTTCGTGCAGATCTGCGACGAAGCGGAAAGCGACCTGCGCGATCTGCTCGGCCTGTCTCCTGACTACGCGGTGATGTTCATGCAAGGCGGAGGTTCCGGGGAGAACGCCATCGTTCCCATGAATCTCATGGGGCGTCGCGGCACGCCGGCGGCCGATTTCGTCGTGACCGGCCACTGGTCTTCGCGTTCCTACAAGGAAGCCGGCCGCTACGGTGACGCGCAGGTCGCGGCCACCAGCGGCCAGGCGACGCAGCTGGACGGCCGCGAACAGGCGCCGTTCACCTGGGTGCCGCCGGTCGACACCTGGAAGGTGCGCAAGGAATCGGCCTACCTGCACCTGTGCAGCAACGAGACCATCGGCGGCGTCGAGTTCATGGACTGGCCCGACACGGCCGCGCTCGGCGCGCCCGACGTGCCGCTGGTGATCGACGCCTCGTCGCATTTCCTGTCGCGTCCGATGGACGTGAGCCGCTGCGGCATGATGTACGCCGGGGCCCAGAAGAACGCCGGCCCGGCCGGCGTGACCATGGCCATCACCCGCCGCGACCTGATCGGCCACGCGCTGCCGATCTGCCCGTCGGCGTTCGACTACGCCAACGTGGCCGCCGAGCATTCGCGCTACAACACGCCGCCGACCTTCGCGATCTACATCGCCGGCCTGGTGTTCAAGTGGGTCAAGGCCAATGGCGGCGTGGCTGGCATGGAAGCGGCCAACAAGGCCAAGGCCGACCTGCTGTACGGCTACCTCGACAGCACCAGTTTCTACCGCAATCCGATCCACGCGCCCGTGCGTTCGCGCATGAACGTGCCGTTCGTGCTGCGCGACGAGTCGCTCAACGACGCCTTCCTGCAAGGCGCCGATGCCGCCGGCCTGACGCAGCTCAAGGGCCACAAGAGCGTGGGCGGCATGCGCGCCTCGATCTACAACGCGGTGCCGCTGGCCGGCGTGGCCGCGCTGGTCGAGTACCTGAAGGAATTCGAGCGCCGCTATGGATGACGATCTGCAGCGCAAGCTGCGCCCCTTGCGCGACCGCATCGACGCGCTCGATGCCCAAATCCTCGATCTGCTGTCGCAGCGCGCCCGCGCCGCGCAGGAAGTGGGCGAGGCCAAGCACGCGGCCCACGCCGACGGCCCGGTGCTACGCCCCGAGCGCGAAGCCGAGGTCATCCGCCGCCTGCAGCAGCTCAATCCCGGTCCGTTTCCGGCGGCCGGCGTGGCCTCGGTCTGGACCGAGATCATCTCGGCCTGCCGTGGCCTGGAGCGCGGCATGACCGTCGCCTACCTGGGCCCGCAGGGCTCCTTTTCCGAGCAGGCCGCGCTGGAGCATTTCGGCCACGCGGTGCAGAAGCTGCCGTGCGTGTCGTTCGACGAAGTCTTCCGCGCCGTCGAGGCGGGGCAGGCCGACGTCGGCATGGTGCCGGTCGAGAACTCCACCGAAGGCGCGGTCAACCGCAGCCTGGACCTGCTGCTGAACACGCCGCTGCGCATCCTGGGCGAGCGTTCGCTGGTGATCCGCCATTGTCTGATGTCGCAGTCCGGCAAGATGGACGGCATCAAGACCATTTCCGCGCATCCGCAGGCGCTGGCCCAGTGCCAGGGCTGGCTGACGCGCAACTACCCCGACCTGGAGCGCGTGGCCGCGGCCAGCAACTCCGAGGCCGCGCGCCTGGCCGCGTCCGATCCGGCCATCGCCGCGATCGCCGGCGAAGTGGCCGCGCCGGCCTGGAACCTGCAGGTCGTCAGCGCCGGCATCCAGGACGATCCGCACAACCGCACGCGTTTCCTGGCCATCGGCAACATCGAGCCGCTGGTCAGCGGCAAGGACAAGACCAGCCTGATCCTGGCGGTGCCGAACCGCGCCGGCGCGGTCTATGAAATGCTGGCGCCGCTGGCGGCCAATGGCGTGTCGATGACGCGCTTCGAGTCGCGGCCGGCCCGCACCGGCGAGTGGGAATACTATTTCTACGTCGATGTCCTCGGGCATCGCAACGATCCGAATGTCGCGCTCGCCCTGGATACCCTGCGGGCGCAGGTTGCCTACCTGAAAGTGCTGGGTTCCTACCCGGCGCCGTGAGTCCTCCATGACCAACACTTCCAAGCCTCTCGCCGCTCCCGCGCACGTCAGCGCCATCGCCCCTTACCAGGCAGGCAAGCCCATCGAGGAACTGGCCCGCGAATTCGGGCTGGATCCGGCCGGGATCGTCAAGCTGGCCTCCAACGAGAACCCGCTGGGCATGCCGCAGTCGGCGCGCGCCGCCATGCTGGCCGCCGCCGAATCGCTGGCGCGCTATCCGGATCCCAATGGCTTCGACCTGAAGGCCGCGCTGGCCGCGCGCTACGAAGTGCCGATGAACTGGATCACGCTGGGCAACGGCTCCAACGACATCCTGGAAATCGCCGCGCTGGCGCTGCTGGAGCCGGGTGCGTCGGCGGTCTACGCGCAGCACTCGTTCGCGGTCTACCGCCTGGCCACGCAGGCCCGCGGCGCGCGCCACATCGTGGTGCCGGCCAAGGACTACGGCCATGACCTGGACGCCATGTTCGACGCCATCGCCGACGACACGCGTCTCTTGTTCATCGCCAATCCCAATAATCCCACCGGCACCTTCGTGCCGGGCGACCAGGTGGCCGCGTTCCTGGAGCGCGTTCATGCCGCGCACGGCGACCGTGTCACGGTGGTGCTGGACGAGGCCTACAACGAATACCTCGAACCGCAATTCCGCTTCGACAGCACCGCGCTGGTGCGCCGCTATCCCAACCTGATCGTCTCGCGCACCTTCTCCAAGGCCTATGGCCTGGCGGGCCTGCGCGTGGGTTTCGCGGTGGCGCAGCCGGCCCTGACCGACCTGCTCAACCGCGTGCGCCAGCCGTTCAACGTCAACACGCTGGCGCAGGCCGCCGCCGTGGCCGCGCTGGGCGATGCCGCCTACCTGGAACAGGCCTATGCCTCCAACAAGACCGGCAAGGCGCAGCTGTGCGAAGCCTTCGACCGCCTCAAGCTGCGCTACGTGCCGAGCTACGGCAACTTCGTGCTGGTGCACGTGGGCGATGCGCCGCGCATCAACCTGGCGTTGCTCAAGCGCGGCGTGATCGTGCGCCCCGTGGCCGGCGACGGCCTGCCCGAGTGGCTGCGCGTGTCCATCGGCCTGCCGCAGGAAAACGCCCGCTTCATCGACGCGCTGACCGCCATCCTGTCCGAATGAACGGCGCTTCCTCCAAGCCGAATCAGGGGGCCGCTGGCCCCCTGATTCCTGTGCTGGCCGTCGTTGGCGTGGGCCTGATCGGCGGTTCCTTCGCCGCGGCGCTGCGCCAGGCGGGGCAGGTGGGACGGGTGCTGGGCGTGGGGCGCAATGCCGCCTCGCTGGCGCGCGCGGTGGAACTCGGCCTGATCGACGAAGCCGTCAGCGCCGAAGACGCCGCCGCCCGCGCCGACCTGGTGTTCCTGGCCACGCCGGTGGGCGGGCTGAAGGACATGCTGGCGCGCATGCTGCCGCATCTGCGCGATGCCACGCTGCTGACGGACGGCGGCAGCACCAAGGCCGAGGTGGTCGATGCCGCCCGCCTGGCGCTGGGCGCGCGCATCGGCCAGTTCGTGCCGGGCCATCCCATCGCCGGCGCCGAGCGGACCGGCCCCGAGGCCGCCGAAGCCGGCCTGTACCAGGGCCGTTGCGTCATCCTGACGCCGCTGGCCGAGAACAGCGCCGCCGCCATTGCCGTGGTGCGCGATGCGTGGCGGGCCTGTGGCGCCCAGGTCATCGACATGGACGCCGGCGCGCACGACCGGGTGCTGGCCTCGGTCAGCCACCTGCCGCACCTGCTGTCGTCGGTCTACATGGAGCAGGTCGCCACCGCCGACGACGCCGCCACGCGGCTGGCGCTGGCCGGCAGCGGCTTCCGTGACTTCACCCGCATCGCGGCGGGTTCGCCCGAGATGTGGCGCGATATCTTTCTATCCAACCGCGACGCCATGCTGGCCGAGCTGGCGGCCGTGCGCGCCGTGCTGGATCGGGCCGAGCGCGCGATCGACGGCGGCGACGGCGCGGCCTTGCTGGCGCTGCTGGACACGGCGGCGCAGGCGCGCCGCAACTGGCGCAAGGAGTAATCGACATGGGCGCTTTGCCTTTCCTGGATCTGCCGCGCGCGCGGCGCGCGCAGGGCGTGATGGCCTTGCCCGGTTCCAAGAGCATTTCCAACCGCGTGCTGTTGCTTGCGGCCATCGCCGACGGCGAGACCGCCATCACCGGACTGCTGGATTCCGATGACACCCGCGTCATGCTGGCCGCCTTGCGCCAGCTGGGCGTGGCGGTGTCCGATCTGGCCGAGGGCCGTGTCACCGTGCGCGGCGTGAGCCGCTTCCCGGCCGACAGCGCCGACCTGTTCATGGGCAACGCCGGCACCGCCATCCGGCCGCTGACGGCGGCGCTGGCGCTGATGGGCGGCGATTACCGCCTGTCGGGCGTGCCGCGCATGCACGAGCGTCCCATCGGCGACCTGGTCGATGCGCTCAAGGCGCTTGGCGCCCGCATCGACTACCTGGGGCAGCCCGGCTATCCGCCGCTGCATATCGGCCGCGGCGAGATCGCCACGCCGGCCGTGACGCAGGTGCAGGGCTCGGTCTCCAGCCAGTTCCTGACCGCCTTGCTGCTGGCGGCGCCGTTGCAAGCCGCGCAGAGCGGCCTGCCGGTGGTGATCGAGGTGGCGGGCGAGCTGATTTCCAAGCCGTACATCGAGATCACGTTGAACCTGATGGCGCGTTTCGGCGTGACCGTGCAGCGCGACGGCTGGAGCCGTTTCACCATCGCCGGCGGCGCGCGCTATCGCAGCCCGGGGCAGATCGCGGTCGAAGGCGATGCCTCGACCGCCTCGTACTTCCTGGCGCTCGGCGCCATTGGCGGCGGTCCGCTGCGGGTGACCGGCGTGGGCGCCGACAGCATCCAGGGCGACGTCAAGTTCGCCGACACCCTGGCCGCCATGGGCGCGACCGTGACGTATGGCGACGGCTGGATCGAGATCAGCGGCGTGCGCGTGGCCGAGGGCGGACGCCTGAAGGCCTTCGACACCGATTTCAACTTGATCCCCGATGCCGCCATGACGGCCGCCGCGCTGGCGCTGTACGCCGACGGCCCCTGCCATCTGCGCAACATCGGCAGCTGGCGCGTCAAGGAAACCGACCGCATCCACGCCATGCAGACCGAACTGGAAAAGCTGGGCGCGCAGGTGGAATCGGGGCCGGATTGGCTGCGCGTGACCCCGCCGGCCGACGGCGCCTGGCGCGATGCCCACATCGGCACCTGGGACGACCACCGCATGGCGATGTGCTTTTCGCTGGCCGCGTTCGGCCCGGCGGCGGTGCGGATTCTGGATCCGGGTTGCGTCAGCAAGACGTTCCCGGGTTACTTTGATGTCTACGCCGGCCTGGTGTCGGCGTAGCGACCACGGGCTTCGGCCCATTTCCCTTACATGACTTCGACTGATCCGACCGTGACTTCCGCCGCTCCCGTCATCACCATCGACGGCCCCACCGCCTCGGGCAAGGGCACCGTCGCCCACCGCGTCGCCAAGGCGCTGGGCTGGGCGGTGCTGGACAGCGGCGCGCTATACCGGCTGACCGCCCTGGCGGCGATCAACCGCGGCGTCGACGCGGCCGACGAGCCCGCCGTGGCGCGGGTGGCCGAGACGCTGGATGTGCGTTTCGACGGCCCCCACGTCTATCTGGAAGGCGCCGACGTCGGCCATGAAATCCGCCGCGAGGCCGTCGGCAATTTCGCGTCGCGCGTGGCTGCGTTCCCCGGCGTGCGGCAGGCTCTGCTCGAGCGCCAGCGCGCGTTCCGCCTGCTTCCCGGTCTGGTGGCCGATGGCCGCGACATGGGCACGGTGGTGTTCCCTGATGCGTCCCTGAAGGTGTTCCTGGTGGCCGATGTGGTCGCACGAGCCGAGCGGCGGCGTAAGCAGTTGATCGAAAAGGGAATTTCTGCTAATCTAGACGACCTTTTGCGGGATATGCGCGAGCGGGATGCCCGCGACACGCAGCGCGCCACGGCGCCGCTTGCTCCCGCAGCGGATGCACACGTGCTGGATTCGTCGAACCTGACGATTGCGGAGACCGTGCAGGCAATACTGGATCTCTGGCAGGCCAGCCCCGCTAAGTAAGCAGCAGGGCAGGCATTCGCTGAATGTATGAATGGCGGGTATCCCCGCCAATCGTTTGAATGGCGGGTATCCGCCAGTCGTTTTTTTTATCGGCCCTGTCTTCGCCAGGCGAACCCCCCACGGGACACCCCGCAAGGGCAAACCGGCAGGCAGGCATTTTGACTCCACTGTGGCGGGCAATCCGCTGCGGTGTGTTTTTAACGGCCATTTTGGCCCAATGGATTTCAACCCCATGTCTTCCGTTTCCACTACCGCCACCGGCGGCGAAAGTTTCGCCGACCTTTTCGCCCAGAGCCTCAAGAGCCAGGACATGAAGTCCGGCGAGGTCATCAGCGCTGAAGTCGTGCGCGTCGACCACAACTTCGTCGTCGTCAACGCCGGCCTGAAGTCCGAAGCGCTGATCCCCCTGGAAGAGTTCCTGAACGACCAGGGCGAGCTCGAAGTGCAACCCGGCGATTTCGTCTCGGTGGCCATCGATTCCCTGGAAAACGGCTACGGCGACACCATCCTGTCGCGTGACCGCGCCAAGCGCCTGTCGGCCTGGCTGCAACTGGAAAAGGCCCTGGAAAACGGCGAGCTGGTCACCGGCACCATCACCGGCAAGGTGAAGGGCGGCCTGACCGTCATGACCAACGGCATCCGCGCGTTCCTGCCGGGTTCGCTGGTGGATCTGCGTCCGGTCAAGGACACGACCCCGTACGAAGGCAAGACCCTCGAATTCAAGGTCATCAAGCTCGACCGCAAGCGCAACAACGTCGTGCTGTCGCGTCGCCAGGTGCTGGAAGCCAGCATGGGCGAAGAGCGTCAGAAGCTGCTCGAAACCCTGCACGAAGGTGCCGTGGTCAAGGGCGTGGTCAAGAACATCACCGACTACGGCGCGTTCGTGGACCTGGGCGGCATCGACGGCCTGCTGCACATCACCGACATGGCCTGGCGCCGTGTGCGTCACCCCTCCGAAGTCCTGCAAGTGGGTCAGGAAGTCGAAGCCAAGGTCCTCAAGTTCGACCAGGAAAAGAGCCGCGTCTCGCTGGGCGTCAAGCAGCTGGGCGAAGATCCGTGGGTGGGCCTGGCTCGCCGCTACCCGCAAGGCACCCGCCTGTTCGGCAAGGTCACCAACCTGACCGACTACGGCGCGTTCGTTGAAGTCGAAGCCGGCATCGAAGGCCTGGTGCACGTCTCCGAAATGGACTGGACCAACAAGAACGTCGATCCGCGCAAGGTCGTGACCCTGGGCGAAGAAGTCGAAGTCATGGTCCTGGAAATCGACGAAGACCGTCGTCGCATCTCGCTGGGCATGAAGCAGTGCCGCCAGAACCCGTGGGAAGAGTTCGCCACCAACTTCAAGCGTGGTGACAAGGTCCGCGGCGCCATCAAGTCGATCACCGACTTCGGCGTGTTCGTCGGCCTGCCCGGCGGCATCGATGGCCTGGTTCACCTGTCCGACCTGTCGTGGACGGAAACCGGCGAAGAAGCCGTGCGCAACTTCAAGAAGGGCGACGAGATCGAAGCCGTGGTTCTGGGCATCGATACCGACAAGGAACGCATCTCGCTGGGCATCAAGCAGCTGGAAGGCGACCCCTTCAACAACTTCGTTGCCACGTTCGACAAGGGCGCCGTGGTTCCGGGCACCATCAAGTCGGTCGAAGCCAAGGGCGCCGTCGTGACGCTGTCCGTGGACGTCGAAGGCTACCTGCGCGCTTCCGAGATTTCCTCGGGCCGCGTCGAAGATGCCACCACCGTGCTGAACGCCGGCGAGAACATCGAAGCCATGATCGTCAACATCGACCGCAAGACGCGTTCGATCCAGCTGTCGATCAAGGCCCGTGACAACGCCGAAACCGCCGAAACGATCCAGCGCATGTCCGACGCCAGCGCTTCGTCCGGCACCACCAACCTCGGCGCGCTGCTGAAGGCCAAGCTGGACCAACAGCGCAACGACGGTTAATTCGTGACCAAGTCGGAGCTGATCGCCGCCTTGGCGGCCCGCTATCCTCAGCTGGCCGCCCGCGACACCGATTACGCGGTCAAGACCGTGCTCGATGCAATGACCCAGGCCCTGGCCTCGGGCCAGCGCATCGAGATCCGCGGTTTTGGCAGCTTCTCGCTGTCGCAGCGGTCTCCCCGTATCGGCCGCAATCCGAAATCCGGCGAACAAGTGCTGGTGCCTGGCAAACAGGTGCCGCACTTCAAGGCGGGCAAGGAATTGCGCGAGCGGGTGGATTTGGTCGGCGGCAATGACGAGGACGCTCAATCCTCTGGATCGAGTGAACCGATGCCGTCCATGGCGAGCATGCACGCCATGCATTGACGGCACGGCCAGCAAGCTGCCTTCGGGCAGATCGGACCGCGAGCAACGCCCCTTGAGCAATCAAGGGGCTTTGTTTTTGCAGAGGTCGCTTACAATTGACCCTCTCGAATTCTTAGGAGCATGCGTCATGCGCTACCTTGTCTGGGCCCTGCGATTGCTCGTGTTCGTGGCGGTATTGATGTTCGCGTTGAAGAACACCGACCCCGTCGCCGTGAAGTTCTACGCCGATTACGTGGTGCAGGATGTGCCGCTGATCGTCGTCATGCTGGTGGTGTTCGTGGTCGGCGCCCTGTTCGGCCTGCTGCTGACCGTGCCGGCCGCCATGCGCCGCCGCCGCGAGGCCATCCGCCTGCGCCGCGAGCTCGACCGTGTGCAGGCCGCCGTGAATGGCACGACCCCGGCCGTGCCGCCGGAAGCCGTCGCGCCGATGTCGCCGCTGTGACGGCGCCGCGCCGTCCGCAAGCCTTTCTTTTCCGCATGAATCTACGCAAGAGCCCGCATAGTGGATTTTGAACCTTGGTGGTTGATATTCGTGCCGGTGTTGTTCGCGCTCGGCTGGCTGGCCGCGCGCTTCGACATCCGGCAGATGCTGCGGGAGACCCGCAGCCTGCCCGATTCGTATTTTCGGGGCCTGAACTTCCTGCTCAATGAGCAGCCCGACCGCGCCATCGACGCGTTCGTCGAGGTGGCCAAGCTCGATCCAGAGACCACCGAACTGCACTTCGCGCTGGGCAGCCTGTTCCGTCGCCGCGGCGAAATGGAACGCGCCATCCGGGTGCACCAGAGCCTGCTGAACCGTTCCGACCTGCCAGCGGCCGAGCGCGAGCACGCGCAGCACGAACTGGCGCAGGACTTCCTCAAGGCCGGCATGCTCGACCGTGCCGAAAGCGGCTTCGAGCAGCTCAAGGACACCCGCTACGCCTTGCCCGCGCTGCGGTCGCTGATCCGCATCTACGAATCCGAACACGACTGGCCGCGCGCCATCGAGGCCGTCAAGACGCTGCACGGCCTGGTGGACGAGCCGGTGCCGCAGATCGTGCATTACTACTGCGAGCAGGCCTCGACGGCGCTGGCGGCCAAGCCGCCCAACGTCGATGCCGCGCACGCCGCCCTGGACGCCGCCGACCACGCCTTGTCGACCGCCGACGCCGGCATGTCGAGCAAGGGCGCCGTGGTGCGCACCGCCATGCTGCGCGCGCGCCTGGCGCTGATCGAGCAGGACCCCAAGCGCGAGCGCCTGTACCTGGAGTCGGTCATGACCGACGCGGCCGAGTACGCCGGGCTGGTGGCCGAGCAGTTGCTGGCCAACTACCGCGCCGCCGGCCAGGCCGAAGCCGGGCTGGAACTGCTGCAGCGGCAGTATGCCCGCCACGCTTCGCTCGACCTGTTCAACGTCGTGTTCCGCGAGCTGCGAGTGCAGCAGGGCTCGGCGCCGGCCTGGGCGTTCGCCCGCGGCGCCCTGCGCAGTCATCCGTCGCTGCTCGGCCTGGATCGCCTGCTGGAAGCCGAACTGGCCAATTCGGAAGGCGCCACCGAACAGGGCCCCGTGCCCGGGGCCGACCTGACGCTGCTGCGCAGCCTGATCCACAAGCATACGCAACGACTGGACCGCTACGCGTGCCGGAGCTGCGGTTTTCAAGCGCGCCGCTTCTATTGGCAATGTCCTGGCTGCAACGCCTGGGAAACCTACGCGCCGCGTCGTCTGGAAGAACTTGAATGAGCCAATTTCCCGCCGAATCCATTTCGCATAGCCGCGTGCTCGTGGTGGGCGATGTCATGCTGGACCGCTACTGGTTCGGCGAGGTGGAGCGTATTTCCCCCGAGGCGCCAGTGCCGGTGGTGCGTGTCGCGCGCCGCGAGGACCGCCTGGGTGGCGCGGCCAACGTGGCGCGCAACGTCGCCGCGCTCGGCGGCCATGTCACGCTGGTGGGCGTGCTGGGCGAGGACGAGGCCGGCGACAGCGTGCGGCGCCTGGCCACCGAGGCCGGCATCCAGGCCGACCTGATCGCCGACCAGAGCCTGCACACCACGCTGAAGATGCGCGTGCTGGGCCGCCAGCAGCAGCTGCTGCGCGTCGACTTCGAGCAGCATCCTGCCCAGGAGGCGCTCGACAGCATCGACGCCGCGCTGGCGCGCCACCTGGCCAACCACGACATCGTGGTGCTGTCCGATTACGCCAAGGGCGTGCTGACCCGGGTCGAGTCGCTGATCGCGCTGGCGCGCAGCGCCGGCATTCCGGTGCTGGTCGATCCCAAGGGCGACGACTATTCGCGCTATCGCGGCGCTACGCTGGTCACGCCCAACCGTTCCGAAATGCAGCAGGCCGTGGGCCGCTGGAATTCCGAATCCGAACTGACCGATCGCGCGCAGCGCCTGCGCGCCGATCTGGACCTGGAAGCCTTGCTCGTGACGCGTTCCGAGCAGGGCATGACTTTGTTTACCGACATGGGCCGCGAGCACGTCGACGCGCAGGCGCACGAGGTGTTCGACGTGTCCGGCGCGGGCGATACCGTGCTGGCGACGCTGGCCGTCTCGCGCGCCATCGGCCTGCCGTGGGCGGATGCCATGGGCTGGGCCAACCGGGCCGGGGGCATCGCCGTGGGCAAGCTGGGCACGTCCGTCGTCACCGCCGCCGAACTGGCAGGAGAACTCTCATGATCGTCGTTACCGGAGCCGCGGGCTTCATTGGCAGCAACCTGGTGCGTGGCCTGAACCGCCGCGGGATCGAGGACATCATCGCGGTCGATGACCTGACCGAGGGCGACAAGTTCGTCAACCTGGTCGACTGCAAGATCGCCGACTACATGGACAAGGACGACTTCCGTCGCCGCGTCGCCGACGGCAGCCTGCCGGAGATCCGCGCCGTGCTGCACCAGGGCGCCTGCTCGGACACCACCGAGCGCAACGGCCGCTACATGCTGGACAACAACTACCGCGTCACGCTGGAGCTGTTCGAGTTCTGCCAGGCGCGTCGCATTCCGTTCCTGTATGCCTCGTCGGCCGCGGTCTACGGCGGCTCGTCGATCTACGTGGAAGACCCGGCCAACGAAGGCCCGCTGAACGTCTACGGCTATTCCAAGCTGCTGTTCGACCAGGTGCTGCGCAAGCGCATGGACTCCCTGACCGCCCAGGTCGTCGGCCTGCGCTACTTCAACGTCTACGGTCCGCACGAGCAGCACAAGGGCCGCATGGCGTCGGTGGCCTTCCACAACATGAACCAGTTCCTGGAGCACGGCCACGTGCGCCTGTTCGCCGGCTGGGACGGCTATGTGGACGGCGGCCAGAGCCGCGACTTCATCTCGGTCGAGGACGTGGTGGCGGTCAATCTGCACTTCCTGGACCACCCGGAGCAGTCGGGCGTGTTCAATTGCGGCACAGGCCGGGCCCAGCCGTTCAACGACGTCGCCGCGGCGGTGGTGAACACGCTGCGCGCCGAACGCGGCGAGGCGCAGCTGACGCTGGCCCAGCTGGTCGAGCTGGACCTGATCCGCTACATCCCGTTCCCGGACGACCTGAAGGGCCGTTACCAGAGCTACACCCAGGCCGACGTCAGCCGCCTGCGCGCGGCGGGCTTTGTCGCCCCCATGCGCGACGTGCAGACCGGCGTGGCCGAGTATGTGCGCTACTGGCGCGCGCGCACGTAGGCCGCCAACGGCCGCCGCCCGCTGGTGGCCGTGCCGACAGGAAAAAAGAGCCGCCCACCCGGGCGGCTTTTTTTCGCCTACGCAGTTGCCGAGGTGGATCAATCCATTCACCGCGCACCCGCCCGGCACGGCGGGCGGGCCATGATCCGGAGGTGGCACGGCAACCGTCGCGCCGCGTCTTTTCCGGAGACCTGTCCAATGAATCCCTTCCTCCATTCCGCCGTCGCCCGCCGCCTGCCGGCATTGCCTTGGCGTCGCCCGCAGCGCGCCGCCGCGCGCCGTGGCGCGCCGGTATTGCGCCAGGCGCTGGGCGTGGCCTTGCTGGCCGCCGGCGTGGCGCACGCGCCCGCGCAGGCGCTGGACCTGAACGACGCCACCGCGCAGCAGCTCGAGGCCATCCGTGGCATCGGGCCGCGCACGGCGCAGACCATCGTCAGTGAACGCGACCGCGCCGGCAAGTTCGAGTCGCTGCAGGACCTGGCCGATCGGGTGCGCGGCATCAGCCCGAAAAAGGCCGAGGCGCTGGGGGCCGCCGGCCTGACGGTGGGCGCGGCCGGCGACGGGCCGAAGGCCGCGGGCGTGAAGCCGGCGGTCGCGGCGCCGGCCGGGGCCAGATCCGCGGCAGGGGCGGGCGCCGCCAAGGCCGCGGCGGCGGGCGGCGCGGCCGCCAAGCCGGGCAAGGTCCAGGCGGACACGGTCCAGGCGGGCAAGGCGGGCAAGGCGGGCAAGGCGGCGGCCGTCTCCCGACCCTGATCGGCGCCAGCATGGGGCTGGTGCGCCGCCACGGCCACCGTGGCCGGGACGGGCGCCGCGCCCATCCGGCCGGCGGCGGGCCGCGACGCCCGCCGCCGCGCGGAACCCCTGGCGCGAGCGCGGCTTTTGGCGACGCGCCGCGCCGGGCGGGGTTATCATCGGCTCCATGACTACTACCTATCCCACTATCGAGCAGACCGTCGGCAACACGCCGCTGGTGCGCCTGCAGCGCATTCCCGGCGCCGCCGGCGCGGCGCGCGGCAACGTCATCCTGGCCAAGCTGGAAGGCAATAATCCGGCCGGCTCGGTGAAGGACCGCCCGGCGCTCTCCATGATCAAGCATGCCGAAGAGCGCGGCGACATCAAGCCGGGCGACACGCTGATCGAGGCGACCAGCGGCAATACCGGCATCGCGCTGGCCATGGCCGCCGCCATGCGCGGCTATCGCATGATCCTGATCATGCCCGACAACCTGTCGGTGGAACGCCGCGCCGCCATGACGGCCTATGGCGCCGAGCTGATCCTGACGCCGGCCGACAAGGGCGGCATGGAATACGCCCGCGACCTGGCCACGGAAATGCAGGCCGATGGCCGCGGCGTGGTGCTGGACCAGTTCGCCAATCCGGACAACCCGCGCGCCCACATCGAGACCACCGGCCCGGAAATCTGGACCCAGACCGAAGGCCGCGTCACGCACTTCGTCAGCGCCATGGGCACCACCGGCACCATCATGGGCGTGTCCACCTACCTGAAGTCGCGCAATCCGGCGGTGCAGGTGGTCGGCGCGCAGCCGGCCGAGGGCTCGTCGATTCCCGGCATCCGCAAATGGCCGGAAGCCTATCTGCCCAAGATCTTCGACCGCAGCCGCGTGGACGCCTACGAGTCCATCCAGCAGGCCGAGGCCGAAGTCATGGCGCGCCGCCTGGCGGCCGAAGAAGGCATCTTCGGCGGCATCTCGTCGGCCGGCGCGCTGGTCGCCGCCCTGCGCGTGGCCGAGCGCGTCAATGACGCGACCATCGTCTTCATCGTCTGCGACCGCGGCGACCGCTACCTGTCCACAGGCGTCTTCAATACCTGACGCGCCGCGCGCGGGTTTGTCCGCGCGTCCAGGAAAAAAACGCCCCACGTTCCGGAGACCGTCCGGGACGTGGGGCGTTTGCATTGCGCGCCCGGCCGCGATCAGCCGGGCGAGTCCAGTCCTTATTCGGGCTGGATGTTGGCGTCCTTCATGACCTTGATCCAGCGCGCGCTTTCGGCCAGGTTGAAGGCTTCGGCTTCCTGGTAGCTCATGGTGCTGGGCAGGGTGCCTTGCGACTTCAGCGCCTCGACCACCTTGGGCGATTGCGACGCCTCGATCATGGCCTTGTTGAGCTTGGCGATGATGGGTTCGGGCGTGTCCTTGGGCACCCACATGCCGTACCAGGTGACGATGTCGAAACCGGGCAGGCCGCTCTCGGCGATGGTCGGCACGTCGGGCAGCTCGGCCAGGCGGGTCTTGGTGGTGACGGCGATCGGGCGCACCTTGCCGCTCTGGATCAGGGGCAGGGCGGGCGCCAGCGGCGCGTACATCAGGTCGACGTGACCGCCAGCGACGTCGGTCAGGGCCGGGCTGCTGCCGCGGTAGCCGACGTGCGAGATGGACGCCTTGGTGGTGGTGTTGATCAGCTCGCCGGCCAGGTGCGGCAGCGTGGCCACGCCGGGCGAGGCGAAGCTGAGCGAACCCGGCTGGGCCTTGGCCTGCGCGATCAGTTCGCCGAAGGTCTTGAACTTGGAATCGGGCGGCACCACCGCCACCATCGGCACCGTGCCCAGCACGCCGACCATGCGGAAGTCCTTGATCGGATCGAACGTCAGGCTCTTGAACTGGGCCGGATAGATGCCCTGCACCGACGGGTTCATCAGCACGGTGTAGCCATCGGCCGGCGCGCGCGCGACCTGGGCGGCGCCGATGGTGCCGCTGGCGCCGGGACGGCTTTCGATCACCAGCGGGTGGCCGAGGATCTCACCCATGCGCACGGCGATCACGCGGCCCACCACGTCGGTCGGGCCACCCGCGGCCCACGGCATGATCACGCGGATCGGCTTGTCCGGATAGGCGTCCTGCGCCTGCGCGCCAGCCAGCGGCAGGGCCCCGATGGTGATCGCCGAGCATGCCGCGGCGAGCAAAGTGCGCTTGTTCATCTGCTGTCTTCTCCTACAAAGGTAAGGTTGGCCGAGGGCAGGGCCGCGTACAGCAGCGCCTTGACCTCTTTCAGTTGCTGGCCAGTGGTGGCTTCGTTCTTCTGCATGCGCCCCAGGGGGCCGGCCACCACGATGGCGAAGGGTTGTTCATAGGCGCGGAAACCGAGCGAGATGGACATCACGTCCTCGACGTTTTCGCCGAGGGAGCGTTGCCAGCCGCGCTGGATGCCGGCCTGCAGGTCGCGGTCGAACGCGGCCTGGCTGGTGAGGGTGGTCTCGGTGTACGAGGCGAACCCGGGGTAGGTCTTGAACCATTTCTGGCGCTCGTCCTCGGACAGCACCGAGAGCAGGGCCTTGCCCGAGCTGGTGGCGTGCACCGCCTTGAATCCGCCAGGCTGGTGCGAGAAGCGGATGGTCTGCTTGGACTCGGCGACGATCAGGTACACGACCTTGTCGTCGGCCAGCTTGGCCAGCAGGGCGGTCTCGCCGGTGATGTCGCGCACTCGCGCCAGCACCGGTTCGATCACGGCGTTCAGCGGGTCGCTGCGGCAGATCAGGGTGGCGACGTGGATCAGCTTCTGCGTCGGGTAATAGCCGTGCTTCTTGCCGATCTCGTACAGATAGCCGCGCGCCACCATGGTCTTGAGCAAACCATGGCAGCTGGACAGCGGGATCTCCATTTGCGCGGCGATCTCGCTGTACAGCAACGGCTTCTGCGCCTCGGCGAAGAGGTTCAGAACATCCAGGACTCGCGCGGCTGTTTTCACATCCATGATGTTATTATCCTATATGTGATAAATTTGTGTCAAATTCTTAATTCATGGCTAAGGAGCCGCGCCACATGAGATGGAAGAACCGTCCCGAGGGATCCAACTGGGGAGACTTCGGCCCTGATGACCAACGGGGTTGCCTGAATTACATCACTCCCGCAAACGTGATGAAGGGAATCCAGGAAGTCCGCGAGGGCTTGAGCTTCTGTCTGTCGCTGCCGCTGGATTATCCGGGTGGTAATGGCGTCAACGTGCGCCGCCATCCGCCCAAGCTGCGCCCGACCGAGCGCGACGGCGACCAGTACCTGAACTTCCCGCTGGGCCGCCTGCGTCCGGGATGCGTCGACGTGCTGAGCGACGACATCGTCGAGATGAGCCTGCAGTACTCGACCCAGTGGGACTCGCTGGCGCACGTGGGCGCCTTGTTCGACGCCAATGGCGACGGCCTGCCCGAACGCGTCTACTACAACGGCTACCGTCCCAACGAACACGTGGTCGGCCCGGTCGATTACGACGTCGACAACGGCTTCGCCAAGACCGACCTGGGCCAGGGCGGCGCCTCCCATGCCAAGAAGCTGGACATCACCCAGCTGGCCGAATCCTGCCTGCAGAGCCGCGGCGTGATGGTCGATCTGGCCCGGCATTTCGGCCGCGAGCAGAAGTCGGTGGGCTATGACGACCTGATGCGCATCATCGAGGCCGACCGCATCGAGATCGAGCAGGGCGACATCGTGCTGTTCCACACCGAGTTCGGCGACGCGTTGCTGGAAAAGGCGCGTCAGCCGGATCACCACACCCTGCACGAGATCTGCGCCGGGCTGGACGGCAGCGATGAGAAGCTGCTGCAGTGGATCACCGATTCCAAGGTGGCGGCGATGGCGTCGGACAACCATGCGCTGGAAATCTACCCGACGCAGAAGCCCAACGCCTGCTGCGCGGCGCTGCCGCTGCACCACCATTGCATCTTCAAGCTCGGCCTGCCGATCGGCGAGATGTGGTACCTGGGCGCGCTGGCCCGCTGGCTGACCGCCAACGGCCGCAGCCGCTTTCTCCTGACCGCGCCGCCGCTGAACCTGCCGGGCGCGGTGGGCTCGCCCGCCACGCCGGTGGCCACGGTCTGAGGCGTAACGGCGCGGCGCGGGCGCAGCGGGCACCGGCGCCTCAGCGGCCGACGCGCGCCTCGATTTCGCTGGCCAGGTCGGCCACCGCGGTGGCGTAGAAATAGCTGCGGTTGTACTTCGTCAGCGCGAAGAAGTTGGGCGTGCCGACGCGGTATTGCGCGGTGCCGCGGGCTTCTTCCACCAGATCGACGATGCCCATGGGCTGCGCGCCCCAGCCATTGGCCGAGGCGCCAGGCTGCAGCCGCGCGCCGGCGGCGGTCAGCGTGCCCCAGGTCTGCTTGGGCTCCAGGCCGCCGTCCACCAGCGCCGTGGGATCGGCCGGCAGCGCCACCGGCGCGAACACCGGCAGGCCGCGTTGCCAGCCGTGCTGCGACAGGAAGCTGCCGACCGACATGATGGCGTCGCGGGTGTTGTTGGTCAGGTCGATATGGCCGCTGCCGTCGCCGTCCACCGCGTAGTGCTTGATGCTGGTGGGCATGAACTGCGGCATGCCGATGGCGCCGGCGTAGGAGCCGCGGGTTTCGAGGTCCAGCTTGCCGCTCATGGCCAGCGTCAGGAAGTCGGCCAACTGGCCGCGGAACATGGTGGCGCGCTCGGGCTTGGCCGGGTCCGGATAATCGAAGGCCAGCGTCGTCAGCGCGTCCAGCACGCGGAAATTGCCCATGTTGCGGCCATACAGCGTTTCAACGCCGATGATCGAGGCGATGATCGGCGCCGGCACGCCGAAGCGCTGCGCGGCCTGGTTGAGCTGGTCGCGATGCTCGTTGTAGAACTCTACGCCCCAGCCGATGCGCTTGGGCTCGACGAAGCGCGAGCGGTAGGTCAGCCAGCTGCGCCAGACCTTCTTGCCCGGCGGCGACGGCGCGATCAGGCGCGCCACCGTGGCGTTGTAGCGCGTGCTTTCGAGCGCGGAGACCATCGGCTTGAGCGGCAGATTGCGTTCGGCGGCCAGGCTTTCGACGAAGCTGCGCACCTCGGGGCGCAGGACGCCGCTGGGGGTGAGGGCGGCCGGGCCGTCGTCCGCCAATTCGGGACCGGGGGTCGGCGCCGCGGGCCCGATGCGGATGGAAGCAGGGTTGCCGGCGGTGACCGCGGGGGGCTGGACGGCGGACGGATTCGAGGCGGTGGGAGCGGTGGTGGAGCAGCCGGCCAGGAGGGCCGACAAAGTGCCGAGTTGCAGTAATCGCCGACAGATGAACATAATCTTCCTTATGGAGACCATGTATCTTACCCACCCGGCATGCCGCTTGCATGAAATGGGCAGTTGGCATCCGGAAAGCCCGCAGAGGCTGGACGCCATTTCCGACCAATTGCTCGCCAGCGGCCTGATGCCCTATCTGGATGACCGGCAGGCGCCCCAGGCGTCCCGCCATGACGTGCTGCGGGTGCACACTGTCCAGTACCTGGACAGTTTGCGCGAACATACGCCCGAGCAAGGGTATTACCCGATAGATCCCGACACCCTCATGAATCCGCACACCTACGAGGCCGCGCTGTACGCCGCCGGCGCGGGGGTGGCGGCGGTCGACGCGGTGATCGGCGGCGAGGCCCGCACCGCATTTTGCGCGGTGCGTCCGCCCGGGCACCACGCCTGCCGCTCGCAGGCGATGGGCTTCTGCTTCCTGAACAACGTGGCCATCGCGGCCCGCCACGCCATGGAGTTCCACGGCCTGTCGCGGGTGGCCATCGTCGACTTCGACGTGCACCACGGCAATGGCACCGAGGACGTCTTCGCCGGCGACGAGCGGGTGCTGATGTGCAGCATTTTCCAGCACCCGTTCTTTCCCAACAGCGGCACCGAGCACCCGGCGGCCAACATGGTCAACGTGCCGGTGGCGGCCTATACGGCGGGCGCCGCCGTGCGCACCATCGTCACCGACACCTGGCTGCCGCGGCTCGAGGCGCACCGCCCGGAACTCATTCTGATTTCAGCCGGCTTCGATGCCCATCGCGAGGACGACATGGGTCAAATGGGGCTGGTGGAGGCCGACTATGCATGGATCACCGAGCAGCTCGTGGACGTGGCCGAACGCCATTGCCAGGGCCGGATCGTCAGCACGCTCGAGGGCGGTTACAACCTGTCCGCCCTGGGACGCAGCGTCGTGGCCCATATACGGGCGCTGGCGAAGCTGTAGAATCAGGAAAAAATTGTGCAATGCGATCCCGGCGCATGCCGGGTAATTATTTCCATTTGGAGGCAGCGGGATGAAGGTGTTGGTACCTGTCAAGCGCGTCGTTGACTACAACGTCAAGGTGCGCGTCAAGTCTGATCAGACCGGCGTGGATATCGCCAATGTGAAGATGTCCATGAACCCCTTTGACGAAATCGCCGTCGAGGAAGCCACCCGCCTGAAGGAAAAGGGCTCCGTGGCCGAAGTCGTGGCGGTTTCTTGCGGCGTTGCGCAATGCCAGGAAACGCTGCGCACCGCCATGGCCATCGGCGCCGACCGCGGCGTGCTGGTCCAGACCGATGCCGAACTGCAGCCGCTGGCCGTGGCCAAGCTGCTCAAGGCTTTGGTCGACAAGGAACAACCGCAACTGGTGATCCTGGGCAAGCAGGCCATCGATGACGACGCCAACCAGACCGGCCAGATGCTGGCCGCGCTGCTGGACTGGCCGCAAGCCACGTTCGCCAGCAAGGTCGAGCTGGCCGATGGCAAGGTCACCGTCACGCGCGAAGTGGACGGCGGCCTGGAAACGCTGTCGCTCAAGCTGCCGGCCATCATCACCACCGACCTGCGCCTGAACGAGCCGCGCTACGTCACGCTGCCCAACATCATGAAGGCCAAGAAGAAGCAGCTGGACACCGTCAGCCCGCAAGACCTGGGCGTGGATCCGGCGCCCCGCCTGAAGACGCTCAAGGTCAGCGAGCCGCCCGCCCGCAAGGCCGGCATCAAGGTGGCCGATGTCGCGGCCCTGGTGGACAAACTCAAGAACGAAGCGAAGGTGGTTTGAAATGACGACGCTGGTTATTGCCGAACACGATAACGCCCAGCTCAAGGGCGCAACCCTGAACGCCGTCGCCGCCGCCGCCAAGATCGGAGGCGACGTCCATGTGCTGGTCGCCGGCGCCAATGCCCGCGCCGTGGCCGACCAGGCCGCGCAGGCGGCCGGCGTGTCCAAGGTGCTGCTGGCCGACGCGCCGCAACTGGCCGACGGCCTGGCCGAGAACGTCGCCGCCCAGGTGCTGGCCGTGGCCTCCGGCTACAGCCACATCCTGTTCCCGGCCACCGCCTCGGGCAAGAACGTCGCCCCGCGCGTCGCCGCCAAGCTCGACGTGGCCCAGATCTCCGACATCATCGGTGTCGAATCCGCCGACACCTTCCAGCGCCCGATCTACGCCGGCAATGCCATCGCCACCGTGCAATCGGCCGACCCGGTCAAGGTCATCACCGTGCGCACCACCGGCTTTGACGCCGTGGCCGCGCAGGGCGGCTCGGCCGCCGTGGAAGACGTTGCCGCCGTGGCCGATTCCGGCCTGTCGAGCTTCGTCGGCCGCGAAGTCGCCAAGAGCGACCGTCCGGAACTGGCCGGCGCCCGCGTCGTCGTTTCCGGCGGCCGTGGCCTGGGCAGCGCCGAGAACTTCAAGATCCTGGATCCGCTGGCCGATAAGCTCGGCGCCGCCCTGGGCGCCTCGCGCGCCGCGGTCGACGCCGGCTACGCGCCGAACGATTGGCAGGTCGGCCAGACCGGCAAGATTGTTGCGCCGCAGCTGTACGTGGCCGTCGGTATTTCCGGCGCCATCCAGCATCTGGCCGGCATGAAGGACTCCAAGGTCATCGTCGCCATCAACAAGGATGCCGAAGCGCCGATTTTCGGCGTGGCCGATTATGGCCTGGTGGGTGATCTGTTCCAGGTCGTTCCCGAACTGACCAGCGCGCTGTAAGCCAACGCGTTTCGGGCGCACGCCCAAAAGCCCGCGGACATTATTTTGTCCGCGGGCTTTTTTCATTCATCGTCGACGATCTTCATTTCCGGCTGACAATCGCAACCATTTGATATTTACGGTGCGAATCTTTTGATCTTTGGAAAGATTCTGATAATGTAGCCGGCGCGCAGCTAGGATTCGCGCAAGTGCTTGGCCTGTACATAACGAAGGAGATTCGGGATGGAATGGTTCTTTGACACTCTGCGGAAATATCCGGAACTGGCGATATTCCTGACCCTGGGTCTGGGATATTGGATCGGGGCCAAAAAGATATTCGGATTCAACCTGGGGGCGGTGACCGGCACCTTGCTGGTCGGCGTGCTGGTCGGCCAGCTCGACATCACGATCGCGCCCATCGTCAAGCAAGTCTTCTTCCTGTTGTTCCTGTTCGGCCTGGGCTATGGCGTCGGGCCGCAATTCTTCCGCGGCATGAAAAGCGATGGCCTGCCGCAGGTCATCTTCGCCGTCGTCATCTGCGTCATCTGCCTGCTGGTCACCTGGGGCACCGCCGTCGGCTTCGGCTTCGATGCCGGCACGGGCGCGGGCCTGCTGTCCGGCGCGCAGACCATTTCCGCGGTGATGGGGGTGGCGACCGATACCATCAACGGCCTGGGCATCGACGCGGCCACCAAGAAGAAATGGATCGACAGCATCCCGGTGGCGTACGCGGTCTGCTACATCTTCGGCACGGTCGGCAGCGCCTGGCTGCTGGCCTCGCTGGGGCCGAAGCTGATGCGCGTGGACATCGTCAAGGAGTGCAAGGAGTACGAGGCCAAGATGTCCGGCGGCGCCGACTCGATGGAACTGTCGGGTTACCGCAAGTTCACGGCCCGCGCCTACAAGCTCGACCACCCGGAATTCGTCGGCAAGACCGTGGGTGATCTGGAGTCGCGGTTCGTCGAGGCACGCGTGTTCGTCGAGCGGATCCGCCGCGGCGACCAGATCATCGACAACGACTCCACCACGGTGCTGCAGGCCGGCGACGTGCTGGGCGTGACCGGACGGCATGACGCGCTGGTGCTGCAGGCGGCCGGCATCATCGGCGTCGAGGTCGAGGATCGCGACCTGCTCAACCTGCCGGCCGAGATCATCGAGGTGGTGCTGACCAACAAGAACCTGGCCGGCAAGACGGTCAAGGAAATCTCCGAAATGGAGTCGGTGCGCCAGTTGGGGCGCGGCGTGTTCCTGCGCAAAGTGGTGCGCGGCGGCCACGAGATGCCGGTCAACTGGGGCCTGAAGCTCGACCGCGGCGACCGCCTCTTCATCCTGGGCGCCAAGCGCGACGTCGAACGGGTGGTCGGCAAGGTCGGCTACGTGGACCGCGCCACCGAGCAGACCGACATGGTGTTCGTGGGCTTCGGCATCCTGCTGGGCGGCCTGTTCGGCACGCTGGTGCTGACCGTAGGGGGCATCCCGATCACGCTGTCGACCTCGGGCGGCTCGCTCATCGCCGGCCTGATCTTCGGCTACCTGCGGTCGGTGCATCCGACCTTCGGCCGCGTGCCGGAACCGGTGCACTGGTTCCTGACATCGGTCGGCCTGACCGCGTTCGTGGCGGTGGTTGGCATCAGTTCCGGGCCGGGCTTCGTGCAGGGCTTCCAGCAGCTGGGGGCCAAGCTCTTCATCGCCGGCATCATCGCCACCAGCATCCCGATGATCCTGGGGGTGTACATCGCCCGCTACGTGTTCAAGTTCCATCCGGCCATCGTGCTGGGCGTCTGCGCCGGGGCCCGCACCACCACGGCCGCCATCGGCCAGATCACCGAGACCGCCAAGAGCCAGGTGCCCGCTCTGGGCTACACGGTGCCGTACGCCATCGGCAATACCCTGCTCATCATCTGGGGCATTGTCATCGTCATGCTCATGACCTAGCGGGATCTTCCGCCGCGCCTGTCAATCGCAAACCAGGAGTACTGAACAATGGCTTCCACCGCGCCTCTCACCGTCAGCCTGGCCTCGGCCCTGAAAACCACCCGTTCGCGCCAGCGCGACCTGGAGCAACTGTCGCCCTTCGAACTGAAGGACTACCTGATCACGCTGGCCAAGGACAGCCAGCAGACCGCCGTCTTGACCATGTTGAACGCCGGCCGCGGCAATCCCAACTGGATCGCCACCGAGCCGCGCGACGCCTTTTTCCTGCTGGGCCAGTTCGCCATGAAGGAAGCGCGCCGGGTGCGCGACGACGTGATCCTGGCGGGCATGCCGCCCAAGAAGGGCTGCGCCGACCGCCTGCGCAAGTTCCTGTCCAAGAACAAGGGGGCGGCGGGCGCGGACTTCCTGGCGGGGGTGCTGGAGTACGGCGTGAAGATCAAGAACTTCGTGCCCGACGAGTGGATCCATGAGCTGACCGACAGCGTCATCGGCGACAACTATCCGGTGCCGCCGCGCGCGCTGGTGCACCTGGAGCAGGTGGTGCACGACTACCTGATCAAGGAAATGTGCGACGGCCGTCCGCCCAAGGGCAAGTTCGACCTGTTCCCGGTCGAGGGCGGCACCGCGGCCATGTGCTACATCTTCGATTCGCTGATGCAGAACGGCCTGCTCAAGCAGGGCGACACCATCGCGCTGTTCCTGCCGACCTTCACGCCCTACATCGAGATCGCGCACCTGGAGCGCTTCCAGTTCAAGATCGTGGCCATCAACGCCAGCAGCGTGCGCGCCGACGGCACCCATGACTGGCACTATCCGGCCTCGGAGATCGCCAAGCTCGAGAACCCGAAGATCAAGCTGGCGGTGACGGTCAATCCCAGCAATCCGCCGTCGGTCGCGTTCAGCCCGGTCGAGATGAAGCAGATCGTGGGCCTGATCCGCAAGAATCCGGACCTGGTGCTGGTGACGGACGATGTGTACGGCACCTTCGTGCCCAACTTCCGTTCGCTGATGGCCGAGGTGCCGCACAACACCATCTGCGTGTATTCGTTCTCGAAGAACTTCGGTTGCACCGGCTGGCGCCTGGGCGTGATCGCGACCCACGAGAAGAACACCATGGACCGCCGCATCGCCGAGCTGCCGGCGTCGTGGAAGAACCGCCTGAACAAGCGCTACGGCGCCATGACCATGGAGCCGGAGAAGCTCAAGTTCATCGACCGGCTGGTGGCCGACAGCCGCAACGTGGCGCTGAACCACACGGCCGGCCTGTCGCTGCCGCAGCAGGTGCAGATGGGCTTCTTCGCGCTGTCGCACCTGCTGGACCTGAAGGACGCCTACAAGCACCTGACCATGCAGATCGTGCGCGCCCGGCGCGACGCGCTGTGGCGCGGGCTGGGGGCGCCGCTGCCGCCGGAAGACCCGATGCGCGGCTGGTACTACGTCGAACTGGACTTCATGGTGTGGGCCAGGAACACCTACGGCGACGCCTTCTGCAAGTACATGACGTCGAACTACGAGCCGGTCGACTTCCTGTTCCGCCTGGCCGAGAAGTCAGGCGTGGTGCTGATGGACGGCGGCGGCTTCGGCGGCCCGCCGTGGTCGATCCGCATTTCGCTGGCCAACCTGGATGACGGCGACTATTCCAAGATCGGCAAGCACATGGTCGACGCCGCCACCGAATACGTCGAAGCCTGGAAGGCCGGCCAGCTGGTGCGTTCGGGCCCCACCGCGGGCAAGGGCCAGAAGGTCAAGGCCGCGGCCGCCAAGCGCAAGGCGGGAGGCAAGCAGGCGGCCAAGAAGGCGGTGAAACAGGCCGTCAAACAGGCCGCCAAGGCCGAGCGTTCCGCCAAGAAAGGGATCAAGTCGTAGCCTGCCGCCACCACATCCAGGGTGACATGACCTCATGACGTGCTCCATCGGGTTTTTCAATAACGTTCCCATCGCGGTGCTGTTCCTGACGGTGGGGTTGGGATACCTGATCGGCAAGCTCAAGGTCGGGCCGATCCAGCTGGGGGGCGTGTGCGGCACGCTCATCGTCGCCCTGCTGATCGGCCAGACGGGTTGCCAGATGCGCGGCGACCTGAAGGAGGTCGCGTTCGCCCTGTTCATCTTCGCCATGGGCTATTCGGGTGGGCCGCAGTTCTTCGCCAACCTGAACCGGTCCAGCCTGCGCTACATCCTGCTGCCGCTGATCGAGGCGGTGCTGGTGCTGACCGTGGTGCTGGCGGCCGTGCCGCTGTTCGGCCTGGACGCGGGCACCGCGGCCGGGCTGGCGGCGGGTGCGGCGACCGAGTCCGCGGTGGTGGGCACCGCCGCCGAGGCGCTCAAGCACCTGGGCCTGGCCGATGCCGACGTGCAGCGGATGGAGGCCAATATCGCCACGGCCTATACGCTGACCTACCTGGTGGGGCTGATCAGCATCGTGTTCTTCACCAGCCAGGTGGCGCCGGCGCTACTGCGCATCAACCTGCGCGAGGCCTCCAAGGCGCTGGAGGAAAAACTCGGCGCGACCTCGGGCGAAGCCGACGACATCAACATGCCGACCCTGCCGCGGCTGGTGGGCCGCTCGCACGTGGTCAAGGATGCCGCTGGCAAGACGGTGGCGGCGGTCGAGGCGGAACTGGGCGGCCGCACCGCGATCAGCCGCATCCTGCGCAATGGCGAGGCGGTCGAGCCGACGCCCGACGACGTGCTGGCCACCGGCGACGTGGTGGTGGTGCTGGGCCTGCGCCGCTTCGCGCTGCGGGCCGGCTCGGTGATCGGGCCGGAGATCCAGCTGCCCGAGGCGCACGCCGACGACCTGCAACTGGTCGAGCTGTCGGTCATCGTCAGCAAGAAGGCGGTCAACGGCCATACCGTGGGCGAGCTGGCCAAGCGACCCGGCGCCCAGCGCGCGCGTGGCGTGTTCCTGCAATCGATCCAGCGTTCCGGCCACATGCTGCCGGTCACGCCGGCCACGGTGGTGCAGTACGGCGACCTGGTGACCCTGGTGGGGGCCGAGCCCGAGCTGTCGGAGGCGGGCGCGGCGCTGGGCAACGAGTTGCGGCGCAGTGGCGTCACCGACCTGGTGTTCCTGGCGTTCGGCATCCTGGTCGGCCTGCTGATCGGCGCGCTGAGCGCGCGTCTCTGGGGCATTCCGGTGTCGCTCGGCAGCGGCGGCGGCGCGCTGGTCAGCGGGCTGGTGTGCGGCTGGGTCAACGCCAAGCGGCCATCGCTGGGCCATATGCCGGCCAATGCGGTGCAGCTGCTCAAGGATCTGGGGCTGGCGGTGTTCGTCGCCTGCGTCGGCCTGTCGGCCGGGCCGGAGGCGGTGTCGCTGATCCGCGAGCATGGCGCCGTGCTGCCGCTGATCGGGCTGCTGGTGTCGCTGGGACCGGCCTGCCTGTCGCTGTGGGTCGGCCACAAGCTGCTCAAGATCGAAGGGCCGCTGCTGGTGGGCGCCATCGCCGGCCAGCACGTCAGCACGCCGGCCATCAGCGCCATCCTGGGCGCCAGCGGCAGCGCCGTGCCACTGCTGGGCTACACGGTGACCTACGCCATCGCCAACGTCCTGTTGCCGGTGCTGGGGCCGATCATCGTGTCGCTGGCCCATCACCTGGGCGGATGACGCCGGCAGGGTGCTTCGCCCCATGACGTGGAGCCAGGGTTTAACATAGGCTAGGGAAACTACCGAGACCGCCATCGACCGCGCCACGCGCGTCGCCCAAGGCGGCATCCCATCGCACCCCGCCGCCCCCGCCGTCACGGGAGCAGGCTCATGGAGACAAGATGCCCTACCTTACCCCGCTGAAGGATTTCCGCTTCGCGCTGAACGAACTGGCCGGCCTGGACGACGTGCTCAAACTGCCCGGCTTCGAAGAGGTGACGCCCGATCTGGTGGACGCCATCCTGGAAGAAAACGGCCGTTTCGTCGAGCAGGCGATCGCGCCGCTGAACGTGCCCGGCGATACGCGGCCGCCGGTCTGGAACGATGGCCAGGTGACCGCCACGCCGGGTTACGCGCAGGGCTTCAAGGACTACGCGGCCGGCGGCTGGCAGGGCTTGCAGCATCCGCAGGCCTGGGGCGGGCAGGGCCTGCCCAAGTTGGTGGCGGCCGCGCCCGGCGAGAACATCCAGGCCGCCAGCCTGGCGTTCTCGCTGTGCCCGATGCTGACCGACGGCGTGATCGAAGCCATCCTCACGGTGGGTTCGGAGGAACAGCGCAAGAAATTCGTGCCCAACCTCATCGGCGGCAAATGGACCGGCACGATGAACCTGACCGAGCCGCAGGCCGGCTCGGACCTGGCGCAGGTGGCCACGCGCGCGGTGCGCCAGGAAGACGGCAGCTATCGCCTGTCGGGCCAGAAGATCTTCATTACCTACGGCGAGCACGACCTGGCCGAGAACATCATCCACCTGGTGCTGGCGCGCACGCCGGACGCGCCGCCCGGGGTCAAGGGCATCTCGCTGTTCATCGTGCCCAAGTTCCTGGTCGGCGCCGACGGCACGCTGGGGCCGCGCAACGACGTCTGGTGCGCCTCGCTGGAACACAAGCTGGGCATCCATGGCAGCCCGACCGCGGTGCTGCTGTACGGTTCGGGCAAGGGCGAGGCGGGCGAGGGCGCGGTCGGCCACCTGGTCGGCGAGCTCAATCGCGGCCTGGAGTACATGTTCATCATGATGAACGCGGCCCGCTATTCGGTCGGGCAGCAGGGCATCGGCGTGTCCGAGCGCGCCTACCAGCACGCGCTGGCGTATGCGCGCGAACGGGTGCAGGGACGGGCGGTGGAAGGTTCCGCCGCGGCGGTCGCGATCGCACGCCATCCGGACGTGCAGCGCATGCTGCTGACCATGAAGGCGCTGACCGAGGCCGCGCGCGCCGTGTCCTATGTGACGGCCGCCGCGCACGACAAGGGCACGCATCATCCCGACCCCGAACAGCGCGCCCGCAACCGCGCCTTCTATGAATACATGGTGCCGGTCGTGAAGGGCTTCTCGACCGAATCCGCCGTGGAAGTGGCCTCGCTCGGCGTGCAGGTGCACGGCGGCATGGGCTACATCGAGGAAACCGGGGCGGCGCAGTACTACCGCGACGCCCGCATCCTGCCGATCTACGAGGGCACCACCGCGATCCAGGCCAACGACCTGGTCAGCCGCAAGACCCAGCGAGACGCCGGCGCCACCGCCTACGCCGCCATCGCCGCCATGCGCGAGACGCTGCGCGCAGTCGAGGCCGAGTCCTCGCGCGCCGCCGCGTCCGAGCGCGACGGCCTGCGCCTGCTGCGCGACAACCTCGACAGCGCGATCCAGGCCTATGAGGCCGGGGTGGAGTTCATCCTGGAGCAATCGGCGGCGAACATCCGCGCGGTCTATTCCAGCAGCGTGCCGTACCTGATGCTGGCCGGCGTGGTGCATGGCGGCTGGCAGATGGCGCGCGCGGTGCTGGTGTGCCGCCGGCGACTGGCCGCGGGGTCGACCGATCCGTTCCACCGCGAGAAGCTGGCGACCGGATTGTTCTACGCCGCCCATATCCTGCCGCGCGCCCTGGCGCTGTCGGTGGCGGTGCGCGCCGGGGTGGTGGCCGACGCCTGCGGCGCCGCCGCGAATATTGCATAAGGTTATATGTCTTGCGTATTTCCCCTGCAACAGGTTTGATGGAAGAATCGTTTCGAGGGGCGGCACAGGCCGCCACCGAGACGTTTTTCCAGCCGGCCGCCGGACGTGGCGGCCGGTCGATTCCGTAACCTGAATCCGCAAGCAGGAGACACCATGAGTCATCTACGCCTGGGCGACACCGCGCCCGATTTCGAACAGGAATCCTCGGCCGGCCCGATTCGTTTCCACGAGTATCTGGGCAATAGCTGGGGAGTGCTGTTCTCGCATCCTGCCGATTTCACCCCTGTCTGCACCACCGAGCTGGGCTACACCGCCAAGCTGGCCGACGAGTTCGCCAAGCGCAATGTGAAGGTGCTGGCGCTGTCGGTGGATGGCACCGATTCGCACAGCAAGTGGATCGAGGACATCAACGACACCCAGTCGACCAAGGTCAACTTCCCGATCCTGGCCGACAAGGACCGCAAGGTGTCCGAGCTGTACGACATGATCCATCCGAACGCCAACGCCACGCTGACGGTGCGCTCGGTCTTCATCATCGACCCGAACAAGAAGGTGCGCCTGATCATCACGTATCCGGCCAGCACCGGCCGTAACTTCAACGAGATCCTGCGCGTCATCGATTCGCTGCAGCTGACCGACAGCCACAGCGTGGCCACGCCGGTCAACTGGGAAGACGGCGACGATGTCATCATCGTGCCGTCGCTGCAGGACGAAGCCGTGATCAAGCAGAAGTTCCCCAAGGGTTACAAGGCGGTGCGCCCGTACCTGCGCATTACGCCCCAGCCGAATAAGTAAATAAGAAATCCGTGCACAAGGCGGCCCGCGCCGCCTTGCCGGATGGTGCCGCGAAACCGCCCGCAAAGCCGCGCATTCCCTGGGAATGCGCGGCTTTTTCACATCGCGCGGTCACCGCGCTATATGCCTGGGAGCGATGAGCAATCAAAGAATGATTCGTTCCGTTCAGAACAGGCCGCCGGCACACTTGCTTCCACATTGCCAAACACGGGAAGGGAGCAAGGAATGTCTTTCAGGAAAGCCGGATGGTTGGCCGCCTTGGCCGCGGTAACGATGTCTCTCGCCGCGATCGCGCCGGCGCAGGCGCAGCAGAAGCAGACGCTGTTGAACGTGTCCTACGACCCGACGCGCGAGCTGTACCGCGCCATCGATGACGCCTTCATCAAGCAGTACAAGGAAAAGGCCGGGGTGGACCTCACCATCCGCCAGTCGCACGGCGGTTCCGGCCGCCAGGCGCGCTCGGTCATCGACGGCCTGGAAGCCGACGTGGTGACGCTGGCGCTGGCCTATGACATCGACGCCATCGCCGACCGCGGCCTCTTGCCCGAGAACTGGCAGGCGCGTCTGCCGCAGAACAGCTCGCCCTACACCTCGACCATCGTGTTCCTGGTGCGCAAGGGCAATCCCAAGCACATCAAGGACTGGGATGACCTGGTCAAGGATGGCGTGCAGGTGATCACGCCCAACCCGAAGACCTCGGGCGGCGCGCGCTGGAACTACCTGGCGGCGTGGGCCTATGCGCTGGAGAAGAACGGCGGCAGCGAAGACAAGGCGCGCGCCTACGTCGGCGAGCTGCTCAAGCACGTGCCGGTGCTGGATACCGGCGCCCGCGGCGCCACCACCACCTTCGTCGAGCGCGGCGTGGGCGATGTGCTGCTGGCCTGGGAAAACGAAGCCTTCCTGGCGCTCGAGGAACTGGGTCCGGACAAGTTCGACATCGTGGTGCCGTCGCTGTCGATCCTGGCCGAGCCGCCCGTGGCCATCGTCGACAAGATCGTCGACAAGAAGGGCACCCGCGCCGCGGCCCAGGCCTACCTGGAATTCCTCTACACCCCGACGGCCCAGGAAATCATCGCCAAGAACTACTACCGGCCGATCGACAAGACAGTGGCCGCCAAGTACGAAAGCAAATTCCCCAAGGTCAAGCTCGTGACCATCGACGACAAGATCTTCGGCGGCTGGCGCAAGGCGCAGAAGGACCACTTCAGCGACGGCGGCACCTTCGACCAGATCTACCAGCCGCAGAAGAAGTAAGCGGACAACCAGCGGACGACGGCCATGACTTCAGCCTCGATTCCGACGGCAAAGGGCGCGCAGGCGCCTTTTGCCGTTCGGCGCAACAGCCCGGGCGTGCTGCCCGGTTTCGGCATTTCCATGGGCTACGCGGTGCTGTACCTGAGCGTGCTCGTGTTGATTCCCCTGGCGGCGCTGCCGATCAAGAGCGCGTCGCTGGGCTGGCAGGGCTTCTGGGATGCGGTGACGGCGCCACGGGTGCTGGCGTCGTATCAACTCACCTTTGGCGCCTCGCTGCTGGCGGCGCTGGTGAACCTGGTGTTCGGCACCATCGTGGCCTGGGTGCTGGTGCGCTACCGCTTTCCCGGCAAGAAAATCCTGGACGCGCTGGTGGACCTGCCGTTCGCGCTGCCCACCGCCGTGGCCGGCATCGCGCTGACCGCGCTGTACGCGGAAAAGGGCTGGCTGGGCGCGCCGCTGGCCAACTGGTTCGGCCTGAAGGTGGCGTTCACGCCGCTGGGCATCGTGATCGCGCTGATCTTCATCGGCGTGCCGTTCGTGGTGCGCACGGTGCAGCCGGTGCTGGAGGACGTCGAGCGCGAGATCGAGGAAGCCGCGGCCAGTCTCGGCGCCGACCGCTGGCAGACCATCCGCCGCGTGCTGCTGCCGACCATCCTGCCGGCGCTGATGACCGGCTTCGCGCTGGCCTTCGCCCGCGCCGTGGGTGAATACGGTTCGGTGGTGTTCATCGCCGGCAACATGCCGATGGTGTCCGAGATCACGCCGCTGCTCATCATCGCCAAGCTGGAGCAGTTCGACTATGCCGGCGCCGCCGCCATCGCCACCGTGATGCTGGTGCTGTCGTTCGTGCTGCTCCTCATCATCAATCTGCTGCAGGGCTGGCAGGCCCGTCGCGGCCTCGGGAGACAGGCATGAGCTTTGCTGACCGTCCGGCCCACCTGACCGAGCCGCGCTGGGTGCGCGGCATCCTGTTGTTCCTGGCGCTGGGCTTCCTGGCGCTGTTCCTGCTGGTGCCGCTGGCCGCCGTGTTCTACGAGGCCTTCCGCAAGGGCTGGGCGCTCTACCTGGAAGCGATCGTCGAGCCCGACGCGCTGGCCGCGATCCGCCTGACGCTGCTGGTGGCCGCGATCGCGCTGCCGGTGAACCTGGTGTTCGGCGTGGCCGCGGCCTGGGCCATCACCAAGTTCCAGTTCCGCGGCAAGCAGTTCCTTATCACGCTGATCGACCTGCCGTTCTCGGTGTCGCCGGTGGTGGCCGGCCTGGTGTTCGTGCTGCTGTTCGGCACGCAGGGCTGGTTCGGCGGCTGGTTGCAGGACCATGACTTCAAGATCGTCTACGCCGTGCCCGGCATCATCCTGGCCTCGCTGTTCGTGACCTTTCCGTTCGTGGCGCGCGAGCTGATCCCCCTGATGCAGGCGCAGGGCAGCGAGGAAGAGCAGGCCGCGCTGACGCTGGGCGCGAGCGGCTGGCAGATCTTCTGGCGCGTGACGCTGCCCAACATCAAGTGGGGTCTGCTGTACGGCGCCATCCTCTGCAATGCGCGCGCCATGGGCGAGTTCGGCGCGGTCTCGGTGGTGTCGGGCCAGATCCGCGGCCTGACCAACACCATGACCCTGCATGTGGAGATTCTCTACAACGAATACCAGTATTCGGCGGCGTTCGCGGTGGCTTCGCTGCTGGCGCTGCTGGCGTTGGTGACGCTGGTGGCCAAGAACGTGGTCGAGTGGCGCAACGCGCGTTATCTGAAGGCGGCGGAATTGCCGGTCGAGTATCCCGGGCCCGCGGTGGCCATCAAGCCGGCCGTCGCCTGACGCGGCCGGCCAGACGGAGACAAGCATGAGTATCGAGGTTCGCAATCTATCCAAGCGCTTCGGCCAGTTCCGCGCGCTCAACGACGTATCGCTGCACATCGAGACGGGCGAGCTGGTGGCGCTGCTGGGGCCTTCGGGCTGTGGCAAGACCACATTGCTGCGCATCATCGCGGGGCTGGAGTCGGCCGATACGGGCAGCGTGCTGTTCGCCGGCGAGGACGCCACCGCGGTCGACGTGCGCCAGCGCCAGGTCGGTTTCGTGTTCCAGCACTACGCGCTGTTCAAGCACATGACGGTGTTCGAGAACGTCGCCTTCGGGCTGCGCGTCAAGCATCGCTCGCAGCGGCCGTCCGAAGACCTGATCCGGCGCAAGGTGCACGACCTGCTGAACCTGGTGCAGCTGGACTGGCTGGCGGATCGCTATCCGGCGCAGCTGTCGGGCGGCCAGCGCCAGCGCATCGCCCTGGCGCGCGCGCTGGCGGTGGAGCCGCGGGTGCTGCTGCTGGACGAGCCGTTCGGCGCGCTCGACGCCAAGGTGCGCAAGGAACTGCGGCGCTGGCTGCGCCGCCTGCATGACGAGCTGAACGTGGCCAGCGTGTTCGTCACCCACGACCAGGAAGAGGCGCTGGAAGTGGCCGACCGCGTGGTGCTGATGAATGCCGGCAGGATCGAGCAGGTCGGCACCCCGCGCGAGGTCTGGGAAGGGCCGGCCACGCCGTTCGTCTATGGCTTCCTGGGCGACGTCAACCAGTTGCAAGGCGTGGCCACCCGCGGCGTCTGGGAAGGGGCGGGCCTGTCGTTGCCTGCACCCGAGCTGGCGCAGGCCGAGTCGCAGCGCGCCACCGCCTATGTGCGGCCGCACGAATTCGACATCGAGCGCTATCGGGAGGGCGGCGCGGGCATCCCGGTGCGCCTGTCCCATGCCTATCTGGCCGGACCCAGCGCGTACCTGGAACTGGCCAGCGAGGATTCCGACGCCGTGATCGAAGCCGAGGTGCCCGAGCACCTGTATCGCGAACTGGCGTTGCGCGATGGCGACATCCTGCTGGCCCGCCCGCGCCGGGCGCGTGTCTTCGCGGTGCAGGCATGACGGCCGCCGATCTCGCCGCCGGCCTGGAGCCGGTCCTCGCGGCGCGCTGGCACGAACTGGTCGCGCGCCTGGCGGACGCGCGCCAGCGCCATCCCGACGCCGCGCTGGCCTCGTCCCTGGCGGCCGAGGACATGGTGCTGACGCATGCCATCTACGGCACCGGCCTGGACCTGGAGGTCTTCACGCTCGACACCGGCCGGCTGCACGCTGAAACCCTGGGCGTGCTGGACGCGGTGCGCGAGCGCTACGGACGCGCAGTCACCGTGTACCGGCCCGAGGCCGGCGCGGTCGAGCGCCACGTGGCCGAGCACGGCGCCTATGCCTTCTACGAAAGCGTCGAGCTGCGCAAGGCCTGTTGCCAGATCCGCAAGGTCGAGCCGCTCAAGCGCGCGCTGGCCGGACGCGGCGCCTGGATCACCGGCCAGCGGCGGGCGCAATCGACCACGCGCGGCGAGCTGCACCTGGAAGAGCACGATCCGACCTTCGGCCTGTACAAGTTCAACCCGCTGGCCGAGTGGAGCGAGGCGGATGTCTGGGGCGTGATCCGCGCCCTCGGCATTCCCTACAACCCGCTGCACGACCAGGGCTATCCGTCGATTGGCTGCGAGCCCTGTACCCGCGCCATCCGCCCGGGCGAAGACCTGCGGGCCGGGCGCTGGTGGTGGGAGTCGTCGGACTCCAAGGAATGCGGCCTGCATGCAGGCAACCGGGTCATCGGCATCGTCGCGGAAACCACGCGCGCCTGACTCCCGTCACGTCTCAAGAATTCGTTTTAGGGGAATACCTATGTCCGCAGTGATCCAACGCAGCCACCTGGACTGGCTGGAATCGGAAGCCATTTTCATCATGCGCGAGGTGGCGGCCGAAAGCGAGAAGCCCGTGCTGCTGTTCTCGGGCGGCAAGGATTCGGTGGTGCTGCTGCGCCTGGCCGAAAAGGCCTTCCGTCCGGGGCGCTTTCCGTTCCCGCTGATGCACATCGACACCGGCCACAACTTCGACGAGGTGATCGCCTTCCGCGACGCCCGCGCGGCCGAGCTGGGCGAGACGCTGATCGTGCGCAGCGTCGAAGACTCGATCAAGCGCGGCAGCGTGGTGCTGCGGCGCGAGACCGACTCGCGCAACGCGGCGCAGGCCGTGACGCTGCTGGAGGCGATCGAGGAATTCGGCTTCGACGCCTGCATCGGCGGCGCCCGCCGTGACGAGGAAAAGGCGCGCGCCAAGGAGCGCATCTTCTCGTTCCGCGACGAGTTCGGCCAGTGGGACCCCAAGGCCCAGCGTCCCGAACTGTGGAACCTGTTCAACACCAAGGTGCACCGCGGCGAGAACATGCGGGTGTTTCCGATCTCCAACTGGACCGAGCTGGACGTCTGGCAGTACATCCAGCGCGAGCAGCTGGCGCTGCCGTCGATCTACTTCAGCCACGAGCGCGAGGTGGTGCGGCGCAAGGGCCTGCTGGTGCCGGTCACGCGCCTGACGCCGCCGCAGGACGGCGACACGGTCGAGCGCCTGTCGGTGCGCTTCCGTACCGTGGGTGACATTTCCTGCACCTGCCCGGTGGCCTCCGACGCCACCGATACGGCCGCCATCATCGCCGAGACCGCGGTGACCGACATCACCGAGCGCGGCGCCACGCGCATGGACGACCAGACTTCCGAGGCCTCGATGGAGCGCCGCAAGAAGGAAGGCTATTTCTGATCGCACGAGTGGCCGGCGCCAGGCCGGCCGACAGGGGACGCATATGAACGCAGTAAACGATTCTTTTCTTTCGGGCGCCGGCACGGGCGTGCTGCGCCTGATCACCGCGGGTTCGGTCGACGACGGCAAATCGACGCTGATCGGCCGCCTGCTGTATGACAGCAAGGGCGTGTTCGCCGACCAGCTCGACGCCATCTCGCGCGCCAAGTACAAGCGCGTGGCCGAGGGCGGCATCGACTTCTCGCTGCTGACCGACGGCCTGGAGGCCGAGCGCGAGCAGGGCATTACCATCGACGTGGCCTACCGCTATTTCTCGACCCCGGCGCGCAAGTTCATCATCGCCGACGCGCCCGGCCACGAGCAGTACACCCGCAACATGGTCACCGGCGCGTCCACCGCCGACGTGGCCGTGATCCTGATCGACGCCACCCGCGCCGCCGACGGCAAGCTGCTGCCGCAGACCAAGCGCCACAGCACCATCGCGCGGCTGCTGGGCATCCGCCACATCGTGGTGGCGGTCAACAAGATGGACCTGGTCGATTGGGACCCGGCCGTGTTCGAGCGCATCCGCGACGCCTACGCCGATTTGGCGGGCAAGCTCGGCATTGCGCACTTCGACGCGCTGCCGTTGTCGGCGCTGAACGGCGACAACGTGGTGACGCGGTCGGACAAGACGCCGTGGTATTCGGGCCAGCCATTGCTGACGCTGCTGGAATCGCTGGAACTGAGCGGCGACAACGGCGCGGGTCCGCTGCGCTTTCCGGTGCAGTGGGTGGCGCGTCACGACGGCAGCCGCAAGGATGACTTCCGCGGTTACGCCGGCCGCATCGCCAGCGGCGTGCTGCGTCCCGGCGACGAGATCACCGTGCAGCCGTCGGGCGTGACGGCGCGCGTGCAGGAAGTGCGGCTGTTCGATCGCGCGCTCGATGAAGCGGTGGCGGGCGACTCGGTCACGCTGGTGCTGGACCGCGATGTCGACGTGTCGCGCGGCGACGTGATCGTGCACGCGGCGGCGCCGGCGCAGGTCGCGCGCGAGTTCGAGGCGGAGCTGTGCTGGCTCGATGCGCAGGCGCTCAACCCCGCGCGCAAGTATCTGCTCAAGCATGGCACGCGACTGACGTCGGCGAAGATTCGCGCGGTGCTCTCGCATCGCGACATCCACGAACTGCAGGAAGTGGAGAACACCGAAGGCACGCTGCGCATGAACGACATAGGTCGCGTCGCGTTCACGACGCGCGAGTCGTTGGCGGTCGATCGATACGCGGATGTGCCCGCCACCGGCGCCTTCATCCTGATCGACGAAGCCACCCATCAGACCGCGGCGGCGGGCATGCTTCGGTAAACCGCCAGTCGGGGTGGAAAAGGCCCGCCCTGCACCGGTCCCGGGGGTGTTGTTTTTATTCCAAACCCAATGGTGGCGCGGGTTTTCGGGCGATATCGCAACATGAAATCGAATTGTCCGGACGCCGTCTTCGTCTTGCGGTAAAGTGGGGCTGTCTTACGAAAAGGCTTTTGGTGCTTGTCAAAACCACTGGGTTTTTGTACAGTAGTTTCATGGCACGCACCGATCATTCTTTTCCCGCCGGTTCTGGGTCCCCGGCTGCCGCCCCCGCCGCCTTGCGCGGTCGGGGTGCGGTTACTAATGTTCGGCATCGCTTCCAGAAAGATGACCGCGTGCAGGTCGACGATGGCTGGTCCACTTCGGGACTCCCGGCTGATTTCGTTGACGCTGTCCCCAATACTTCCGTCATTCCCATCCTGCCCGACGTCCGCCGGGCGCCTGCCGCCCCCAAGACCACCGTCACGGCCGAAGAGGCCCGCAAGATCCTGTCGCGCAATGACTCGCCCGACATCCCCTTCGACGTGGCCGTCAATCCCTACCGCGGTTGCGAGCACGGCTGCGTCTATTGCTACGCCCGCCCGACCCACTCCTACCTGGGCTATTCCCCCGGCCTCGATTTCGAGACCCGGCTGGTGGCCAAGGCCAACGCGGTCGAGGCACTGCGGGCGGAAATCAGCCGCCCCGGCTACAAGCCGTCGCCCATCAACATCGGCTCGGCCACGGATGCCTACCAGCCCATCGAGCGCGACTGGCGCCTGACGCGCGGCATGCTTGAGCTGATGCTCGAAACCCGCCATCCGGTCACCATCGTCACCAAGAACGCCCTGGTCGCCCGCGACCTCGACCTGCTGGCCGCGCTGGCCGAGCACAAGCTGGTGGTGGTCTACATGAGCATCACCACGCTGGACGCCGATATGGCCCGCACGCTCGAACCGCGCGCGGCCGCCCCCTGGCGCCGCCTGGAAGCCGTGCGCAACCTGACCGCCGCCGGGGTGCCGGTCGGGGTGCTGGTGGCGCCCGTGATCCCGTTCATCAACGATGACGCCATGGAACACATCCTGCAGGAATCCAAGGCGGCGGGCGCGCACTACGCCAGTTACACCGTCATCCGCCTGCCGTGGGAAGTCAAAACCCTGTTCGAGGACTGGCTCAACGCCCACTACCCGGATCGCGCCCAGCGCGTGCTCCATCGCATCGAAGACCTGCGCAACGGCCGCCGCAATGACCCCAACTTCGGTTCGCGCATGCGCGGCACCGGCATCTGGGCCGACCTGCTGCGCCAGCGCTTCGCCGTGGCCACCCGCAAGCTCGGCCTGAACCGCCATCGGCTGGCGCTCGACTGCGACCGTTTCCAGCCGCCGGCGCCCGCCGGTGGTTCCGCCGCCTTGTTCTCGCCGGCCGCCGCCGGTGCCCCCGTTTTCCCATCCCCGGCTGGCGCGAAAGCGTCTTCAGGGGTCCCTTTTGCCAGTGCCTTGCCGGTTGCCGGCGCCTACGGGCGCGGCGCGCGCCAATTGCGCGCCATGGTCGCCGGGCAATTGTCGTTGTTCGATTGACCCACGGCCCGGCCGTGGGTTGCCGCCGCGGCGCGTTGCCGCGGTTCTTGACCGCGTTACTAGGAGTTCCTCATGAACACCGCTCAACTCTCCGTCCTGCCGGATGATCTCGCCGCCGTTTCCCTGACCCCGCTGCGCCGCGCGGCGCAGCGCGCCCGTGCCGTCTATGCCCGTTTCACGGGGCTGGCCATGCCCTGGTCGGCCGCGCCGGCGGTCGGCCATGCGAATGGCGCCGCGTCCATCGATCTTTCGGTTCCCGCCGCCGGCGGCGTGGCGACGTCCGCGCAAGTCGAGCCGCGCAAGCGGTCGGGGACGCTGCCGGGCCGGTGGCCGTTTCCGCCGGCCGCGGCCGACGCCGTGCCGGTTGGCAATGCCGTCCAGGCGCCGCGCGAGCGCAGCCTGGGCAATGCCACGGTCGAACCCGTGTCGGATCAGGTCAGCGTGAAAAGCATGGTGCTGGACGTGGTGCTGGTGCTGGCGTGGGGCGCGATGATTCCCGCTCTGATGTGGCTGGGCGTGGCCGGCGGCTTTTGAGGGCAGGGCGTCAGGTCGAACCCAGCAGCACCACGCCCGCCAGGATCGACAGGCAGCCCGCCAGGCGGCCGGGGCCGACTTTCTCACGCAGCAGGAACATGCCTGCCAGCGTGCCCAGCATCATCGACATTTCCCGCGCCGGCGCCACCAGGCTCAGCGGCGCGCCGTTGCGCAGCGCATACAGCACCAGGATGTAGCCCAGCGGCGACAGCAGGCCCACCGCCAGGGCCAGGTGCCAGTGGCCGCGCATCAGCTCCCACGCCTGGGCGCGGCGCTTCACCATGTGTGGCGTCATCATGGCGGTGCGGGTGACACAGGTGAACCAGTCGAACAGCACCGGGCTGATCAGCAGCACTTTCACGCCATAGGCGTCCACCACGGTGTAAGCGGCGATGAACAGGCCGATCACCATGCCCCAGCGCACGCCCACCCAGGCCTGGGCGTTGCGGAAGATCGACAGCCGTCCCTGGGTGGCGATCAGCAGCACGCCGATCACGACGCACAGCATGCCGGCGATGCCGGTAGTGGTGGCCGGTTCGCGCAGCAGCAGGAAAGCGCCGGTGGTCGAGAGCAGGGGGCCCGTGCCGCGGGCGATCGGATACACCACCGACAGGTCCGCGACCTGATAGCCGCGTTGCAGGCACAGGCTGTAGCCCAGATGCAACAGGCTGGAAGTCAGGATCGCCCCGACCACCGGCCAGGTCCAGGTCATGCCGTCATGCAGCAGCACCCACACGACCCACGGCGCGTACAGCACCGAGGCGCACAGCCCATAGGCGAAGACGAAGGGAGCGCCCACCATGGCCGCGCGCTTGGCGAGCAGATTCCACGTTGCGTGGGCCATCGCCGCCAGGACGACCAATAACAGGGACGAATACGACATGAGGGAACAGCGTCTGATGACGTGTTTGTTACAGAAACCGCTAGGGTACCGCAAACCCGCGGGCAGGGCGCCATGTTACCTGAGGCGTCGGCCAATTTTTGGTGTAGAATCATTGGTTTGCCAAATCTCATCCTCTGCTTGCGGTACATGGCCTGGCCTTTTTTGGCAGGCGTGAACAACATCGAACGGCAAAGTTTTTAGTCCGCAAAGGCATGATGATCTAGGAGTTCTCAATGAACCTTATCGCTATCCTGGAACAGGAAGAGATTGCCCGCCTGACCGGCGGCCAAGCCAAGCCTGAATTTGCTCCCGGTGACACCGTCATCGTGAGCGTGAACGTCGTTGAAGGCACCCGCAAGCGCGTGCAGGCTTTCGAAGGCGTCGTGATCGCCAAGCGCAACCGCGGCCTGAACTCCGCGTTCACCGTGCGCAAGATTTCGTCGGGTGAAGCCGTGGAACGTACGTTCCAGCTGTACTCGCCGCAAATCGCCGGCATCGAAGTCAAGCGCCGCGGCGACGTGCGCCGCGCCAAGCTGTACTACCTGCGCAACCGCTCGGGCAAGTCGGCGCGTATCAAGGAAAAGCTGGTCAGCAAGCAAGCCTCGGCGGCTTGATCGCTTATCGGCACACGGCCCTACCAGTGTCGGACGCACACGCCATCCAGCGTTTTCGTTCGGCACGGGTTTCCGGGTTAAAAAGGCACCTGCGAGGGTGCCTTTTTCTTTTTGAAAAGCCGAATGTCTGATTCCTCGTCTTCCGCTCGGCCACGACGGCCATTGGCGCGTCCCGGATTCGATCCGGCGTCGCAACCCTGGGTCGTCGCCAACGATTCCCTGCTGGCGGTGCCGTCCGGCCTGCTCACGCCCGACCAGCTGCGCGGCACGCTCAGCCAGCCTGCCACCTGGACGCTCGAGCTGTCGCGCGACAACGACCTGCGCTATCCCGGCCGCGAAGGCGCGCCGGTGCCGGCGGCCGTGCTGATTCCGCTGGTGACCCGCGAGAACGGCGTGCACATCATGCTGACCCAGCGCGCGGCCCACCTGCACGACCACGCCGGCCAGATCAGTTTTCCGGGCGGCCGCATCGAGACCAGCGACGCCACCCCGATCGACGCCGCCCTGCGCGAGGCGCACGAGGAAACCGGGCTGCCGGCCAACCACGTCGAGGTGCTGGGCAGCATGCCGCCGTACCTGACCGCCACGGGTTTCTCGATCATTCCCGTGGTGTCGCTGGTGACCCCCGGCTTCCAGCTGGCGCCGGACGCGTTCGAGGTGGCCGAGGTGTTCGAGGTGCCGCTGTCGTTCCTGATGGATCCGGCCAATCACCGCCTGTACGAGGCGCGGCTCGAGGATGGCCGGGTGCGCCACTATTACGGTATGCCGTATGGCAGGCACTTCATCTGGGGCGCCACGGCCGGCATGCTGCGCAACCTCTATCACCTGTTGCGCAACGGCTTCCAGCCGCGTTGATACGGCTGGCGCGCGGATCGCCGCGCCGGCCAGCCGCCGCCAGGCGGGCCCCTCAATACCGTTGCTGTCCCGCCAGGTTCTCGTCCAGGATGCGCAGGTACAGCGCATAGCGCGCCGGATCGATCGCGCCCGCGTCCAGCGCCGCGACCACGCCGCAGCCCGGCTCGTGGCGATGGGTGCAGTTGTAGAAACGGCACGACTCGATCGGCTGGGTGAACTCCGGAAAACCGCGGATGATGTCCTCGCGGCTCAGGTGCTGCAGGCCGAAGGCCTGGAAGCCCGGCGAGTCGATCAGGTCGCCGCCCGGCGCGGGCAGGTGATAGAGACGGGTGCTGGTGGTGGTGTGCTTGCCCATGTCCAGCGCCGTCGAATGCTCGCGGGTGGGCGCGGCGGCGTCCGGCACCAGCGCGTTCAGCAGCGTCGACTTGCCCATGCCGCTCTGCCCCAGCAGCAGGTTGGTGCGGCCGGCCAGGCGCGGCGCCAGCAGCGTGTGGACCTTTTCGGGTTCCAGCGCGCTCAGTTCGATGATGTCCACGCCCAGTGCGGCGATCGGCGCCAGGCGGGCGCGGGCTGCGGTCAGCGCGTCGGCGATGTCGGTCTTGTTCAGGATGATCAGCGGCTCGATGCCGGCGCTCCAGGCGCCGGCCAGCGCGCGGCCGGTGAGATCGTCGGAGAAGGTCGGCTGCACCGCCACGACGATCAGCAACTGGTCCACGTTTGACGCGAATTGCTTGGACCGCATTTCATCGGAGCGGTACAGCAGGTTGCGCCGCGGCAGGATCGCGTCGATGGCGCCTTCGTCCTGGCCTTGGGGCGTGATGCGGACGCGGTCGCCGACGGCGGCGCCGGCCTTCTTGCCGCGCGGAAAGCACTTGCGCAGGCTGCCATCGGCCAGCTCGACGGTGTAGTGGCGGCCGTGCGCCGCGATGATGCGGCCTTCGTTGGCGGCGTTGGCGGGCGCGCTGCCTTGGGGCGCGTCCTGGAAGGCGGCCTTGTTCCGGTCGTTCATGCTCATGCCGCGGGCGCCGTCAGGTGGCGGATGCGCACGGCGGCGGGGGGATGGCTGTCGTAGAAGGCGGAGTGCACGGGATCGGGAGTCAGGGTGGCGGCGTTGTCGTCGTAGAGCTTGACCAGGGCGGACACCAGGCGGTCGGGCGAGCTCTGCTCGGCCGCGTAGCGGTCGGCCTCGAACTCGTCGCGGCGCGAGTACCAGCTGGCCAGCGGCGTGAAGACGAAGGTGAAAACGGGAATGGCCAGGAAGAACAACAGCAGCGCCATGGCGTCGTTGCGGCCGCCCAGCTGCGGCAGCACGCCCAGGCCCACGTAGAACCACGGTTGCTGCGCGACCCAGCCCAGGATGGCGAAAAAGCCCAGCGCGGCCGCGAAGCTGAAGAGGATGCGCTTGATGATGTGGCGCTTGGCGAAATGGCCCAGCTCGTGTGCCAGCACCGCCTCGATCTCGTCGGCGTTCAGGCGCGCCAGCAGCGTGTCGAAGAACACGATGCGGCGCGAGCGGCCGAAACCGGTGAAATAGGCGTTGCCGTGGGCCGAGCGGCGCGAGCCGTCCATCACGAACAGGCCGCTGAGCGCGAAGCCGCAGCGCTGCGCCAGGCGCTGGATGCGGCCGGCCAGCTCGGGGTCGGACAGCGGGGTGAACTTGTTGAACAGCGGGGCGATGAACATCGGGTAGACGATCAGCAGCGCCAGGTTGAACACGGTCCAGAGCGCCCAGGCCCAGATCCACCAGTATTGCCCCGCGCTGCCCATCAGCCACAGCACGGCGGCCGCCAGCGGCAGCCCCAGCACCGCCGCCACCAGCAGGCCCTTGGCCGCGTCCGAGATGAACAGCTCGGGCGTCATGCGGTTGAAACCGAAGCGGGCTTCCAGCTTGAACTGTCGCCACAGCGTGAAGGGCAGGCCCAGCAACCCCAGCAGCAGCGCCACCGCCACCAGCAACAGCATCTGGCGCAGGAAGTCGTTGCTGGTAAGCTGGCCTACCAGCAGGTCGATGGCCTGCAGGCCGCCCATCAGCGTCAGGCAGATCAGCAGGATGGCGTCATAGGTGCGTTCGAACATGCCCAGCCTGACCCGGGCGACCGTGTAATCGGCGGCGCGCTGATGGCTCGCCAGGCCGATCCGGTGGGAAAATTCCGGCGGCACCTGGTCGCGATGGCGCGCCACGTGGCGGATCTGGCGACTGGCCAGCCACATGCGCACGGCGATATCGGTCAGCAGGAAGGCAACGAACAGCAATGTGAACATGGGCAATGCGGCCGGCTCAAATGGGTATGTGCGAAAATCGCGGGTTTGAAAATCGCGTCTTTTATAGGCAAATTATATGGCTGTGAACGAAAACCGCCTGGTCTGGCTCGACATGGAAATGACCGGCCTGGACCCTGAGAAAGAGCGCATCATCGAGGTCGCCGTGGTGGTGACCGAGGCCGACCTGACCGTCGTCGCCGAAGGCCCCGTGCTGGTCGTGCACCAGTCGGACAGCCTGCTCGACGCCATGGACAGCTGGAACAAGTCCACCCACGGCAAGAGCGGCCTGATCGACAAGGTCCGCGCCTCGACGATTTCCGAAGCGCAGGCAGAGGATACGCTGTTGGCGTTTCTCGCGCAGCACGTGCCGGCCGGCAAGTCGCCGCTGTGCGGCAACACCATCAGCCAGGACCGTCGTTTCATGTTTGCTTACATGCCGCGCCTGGAACAGTTCTTCCACTACCGCAACCTGGATGTCAGCACGCTCAAGGAACTGGCGCGCCGCTGGGCGCCGGCCGTGTACAAGGGTTTCGAGAAGAAGAGCCGTCACGAAGCGCTGGCCGACATCTATGAATCGATCGACGAACTGAAGTATTACCGCGAACACTTCCTGAAGGTGTAAGCCGCCGATCCGGCGGCAGCCGTCCGCGAGCCGCCATGCCGACTTCCCATTCCGTCGCCCGGATCCGCGCTGCCGAACGCCAGGCCCTGGCTGAAGGCCGGCGGCTGATGCCGCTGGCGGGCGCGGCGGCCGCCAGTTTCGTGGCGCGCCGGGTGGCGCCCGGCGCCACGCTGCTGGCGCTGGCAGGCCCCGGCAACAATGGCGGCGATGCGCTGGAGGCGGCGACCCGGCTGCGGCAGTGCGGCCACGATGTCCGCGTGGTGCTGCCCGCCGGCGCGCAGCGGCTGCCCGACGATGCCGCCCGCGCCTACGCCGGCTGGATCGCGGCGGGCGGCGCCGTATCGCCGGGGCTTGAGCCCGGCCTGGTGCCGGACCTGGTCATCGACGGCCTGTTCGGCATCGGATTGAACCGTCCCCTGGGCCCGGACTGGCAGGCGCTGGTGGATACGGTCAATGGCTGGCGGGTGCCGGTGCTGGCGCTGGACGTGCCCAGCGGCATCGACGCCGACACGGGCGCGGCCCTGGGCCGGCCGGTGCTGGCGCGCTGGACGCTGTCCTTCATCGCCCGGGCCAGGGGGCTGGAACGCGCCCCGGCGGCAGGCGAACTTCACATCGATACGCTGGGCGTCGTGATGCCGGAAGAGGGCGGCGGGGGCTGATGGCCATCCCGCGGCGGCCCCGTCAGGCCGGACGACCGCCGAAGCGCGTCGCGATGTCGGCGGCCAGTGGCGCGTAGCGTTCGTTGTCGCGGCCAGCCAGGGTGTTCAGATGCGCCTCCGAGGCGTCGAACACCTGCCAGTAGATGCGGCCGCAGAGCTCGCGCGCCGCATGGCCGGGCCAGTTGTCCGGCAGCATGGGGCCGGGCAGGTGCGGGTCGTGCAGCACGATCCGGCGCCAATTGTGCAGCAGCATGACGCGGGTGATGAACGCGTCCGGCGGTGACGGGGGCGCTTCCAGCAGCTTTTCCAGTGGTCCGAAATTCCTGCTGAATTGCCGGTACTGCTCGGCCACGTCGTCCAGGTTCCAGCACTGCGAGGCCAGGCTGGCGATCGGCAGGCCGCCGGCGCCGGCCAGGTCGCGCGCCGACAGTACCAGCGCCTTGTCCGGAATGCCCAGTTTTTCCAGGATGTCGTGGGCCGCGCGCGCCTCGGTGTGCGGATGCGCGAACAGCCCCGGCGCGATCATGCCGAACCCTTCCCAGACCAGCTCGCGGCGCAGTTCCGCGCGTTCGGCCAGCCCGTTGCCGGTGCGCGGCAACGCCACCAGCGTCCATTCCCCGTTCCAGTCGCGAGGCGCGCCCACGTAGATGCGCTGCGAGGCGTGCGCCGTGTGGCGCAGGCCCTGCTCGGAAATCAGGTAGAGGCTGCGGCGGCCATGGCGTTCGGACTGCAGCCAGTTCTGTGCCACCAGCCGGAACACGCTGGTGCGCAGCAGGCGTTCGTTGATGCCCAGGGGCGCCAGCAGCTCGATCAGGTCGCCCAGCCAGATGGCGCCGCCATGGGGGGCCAGGGCGTCGCCCAGCAGGCTGACGCAGAGCGATTTGGCGCGCGGCGGATCGCTCTTGATGAGGCGTGACAGGTAACGGTCCAGGGGCGACTGAGGGTTTGCCATAAGGGGGGCCGCGAGCGGCCGATATCGGGATCCTCGATATGATACATAAATCCAATGTGATACAGATTTGAGTTTGACAATGGTTTTTTTGTATTAAATAATCCGCCTATGACATGACGGCACTGCGCGGCGTTTGCTTTGCGCTATCGCAAACCGTCTCAAGGAGACAACCATGTACGCTCAACTCGTCGAAACCGGCGTCAAGCAGGTCAAGACCGCGGACCAGCTCGAAGGCCGCGAACAGACGTTCCAGCGCCGCATCGACGATGGCGTGCGGATCGAGGCCAAGGACTGGATGCCCGAGGCCTACCGCAAGACCCTGGTGCGCCAGATCTCGCAGCACGCGCACTCCGAAATCGTCGGCATGCTGCCCGAGGGCAACTGGATCACCCGCGCCCCGTCGCTCAAGCGCAAGGCCATCCTGCTGGCCAAGGTGCAGGACGAAGCCGGCCACGGCCTCTACCTGTACAGCGCCGCCGAGACCCTGGGCGTCTCGCGCGACGACCTGATCGACGACCTGCACGCCGGCCGCGCCAAGTACTCCAGCATCTTCAACTACCCCACGCTCAGCTGGGCCGACATCGGCATGATCGGCTGGCTGGTCGACGGCTCGGCCATCATCAACCAGATTCCGCTGTGCCGCTGCTCCTACGGCCCCTACGCCCGCGCCATGGTGCGGGTCTGTAAGGAGGAGTCCTTCCACCAGCGCCAGGGCTACGATCTGCTGATGCAGATGTGCCTGCACGGTACGCCCGAACAGAAGGCGATGGTGCAGGACTCGCTGAACCGCTGGTGGTGGCCGGCCCTCATGATGTTCGGCCCGTCCGATGCCGACTCGCCCAACAGCGCCCAGTCCATGGCCTGGAAGATCAAGCTGTTCTCCAACGACGAACTGCGCCAGAAGATGGTCGACCAGACCGTGCCGCAGGCCGAGTACCTGGGCCTGACCGTGCCCGATCCCGAACTGAAGTGGAACGCCGAGCGCGGCCACTACGACTTCGGCGAGATCGACTGGAGCGAGTTCTACGCCGTGCTCAAGGGCAATGGCCCGTGCAACCGCGAGCGCCTGGCGGCGCGCGTCAAGGCGCACGAAGACGGCGCCTGGGTGCGCGACGCGCTGGTCGCCTACGCCGACAAGCAGGCCGAGCGCAAGGCGGCCTGAGCCCTGGCCGGGCGGCGCCCGGCCTTCCAACTCCTTACTCATCCATACCCGGGGCGCGATGCGCGCCCGGCATCCGAGGATATCCATCATGAGCAAAGACTGGCCTCTGTGGGAAGTGTTCATCCGCAGCCAGCACGGCCTGGCGCACAAGCACGTCGGCAGCCTGCACGCGCCCGACGCCGAAATGGCGATCAACCACGCCCGCGACGTCTATACCCGCCGCAATGAAGGCCTGAGCATCTGGGTGGTGCGCGCCTCCGACATCTCCGCCAGCAGCCCGGGCGACAAGGATCCCTTGTTCGAGCCGGCCAACAGCAAGGTCTACCGGCATCCCACGTTCTTTCCGATGCCTGAAGAAATCAAGCACATGTAAGGCGGCGGGGGAGACATGGACAAGACTTTCTTCGAATACCTGCTGCGCCTGGGCGACACGTCGCTGATCCTGTCGCAACGTCTGGGCGCCTGGACCGGTCACGGCCCGATCCTGGAAGAGGACCTGGCGCTGACCAACACCGCGCTCGATTTGCTGGGCCAGGCCCGCATGTGGCTGACGCTGGCCGGCGAGGTCGAGGGCGCGGGCCGCGACGAGGACGCGCTGGCCTACCTGCGCGATGCCCACCAGTTCCACAACGCGCTGCTGGTCGAACGGCCCAACGGCAACTACGCCGACACCATGGCGCGGCAGTTCCTGTTCGACGTCTGGCATTACTTCCTGCTGCAGCGCCTGGCGCAGTCGTCGGACGAGCGCGTGGCCGGCATCGCCGCCAAGTCGCTCAAGGAAGTGACCTACCACGTGCGGCGCTCGTCCGACCTGGTGGTGCGCCTGGGTGATGGCACCGAGACCAGCCACGCCAGGATGCAGGCGGCGATTGACGACGCCTGGCGCTTCACCGGCGAACTGTTCACCGACGACGCGATCGACCAGGACATGGCGGCGCGCGGCATCGGCTGTGAACTGGCCGCGCTGCGCGCGCCCTGGGAACAGCACGTGCGCGAAGTGCTCGAGGAAGCCACGCTGGCGGTGCCCGACGCCGCGGCCGCGAATCATCCGGCCCACAGCGGCGGCCGCCAGGGCCGGCACACCGAGGAGCTGGGCTACGTGCTGGCGGAAATGCAGCATCTGCCGCGCGCCTATCCGGGAGCGACGTGGTGAACACGCTGGCGTCCGCGTCCATCGAGCAGGTCTACGCCTGGCTGCAGGAGGTCCCCGATCCGGAGATCCCCGTGCTGTCGGTGGTGGACCTGGGCGTGGTGCGCGACGTGGCCTGGGATGGCGACGCCTGCGTCGTCGTCATCACGCCGACTTACTCCGGCTGCCCCGCGATGCGCGAGATCACCGAGGACATCCGCCAGGTGCTGGCGCGCCACGGCATCGGCGAGGTGCGCGTCGAGACGCGCCTGTCGCCCGCCTGGACCACCGACTGGATGAGCGAGAAGGGTCGCGCCGCGCTCAAGGGCTACGGCATCGCCGCGCCGGCGCAGCAGGCCATCGACATCTCGGGCATCAGCCGGCGCAACGCCGGGCCCGCCATCGAGTGCCCGCGCTGCGGCTCGCGCGACACGCGCCTGGTCAGCAACTTCGGATCGACCTCGTGCAAGGCGCTGTACCGCTGCGTCAGCTGCCGCGAGCCGTTCGATTATTTCAAGACTCACTGAGAGTGGTTTCGAGAATGAGCCTGAACCAATTCCACCCCCTGAAAGTGGCCTCGGTGGCGCGCAACACGCGCGACGCGGTGGTCGTGACGTTCGACCTGCCCGACACACTGGTCGATGAATTCGCTTTCCTGCCGGGCCAATACCTGACGCTGCGCACGCAGCTCAACGGCGAGGAACTGCGCCGCTCCTATTCGATCTGTTCGGCGCCGCGCGACAAGTTGCTGCGCGTGGCGATCAAGAAGGTCGATGAAGGCGTCTTCTCCAGTTGGGCCAACCACGAGCTGCAGCCGGGCCAGACGCTGGAAGTGATGGCGCCGGCCGGCAATTTCACCGTCGACTTCGCGCCGCAGAACCAGCGCCATTACGTGGCCTTCGCGGTTGGCAGCGGCATCACGCCGGTGTTCTCGCTGGTCAAGACCGCGCTGTCGACCGAGCCGAACAGCAAGTTCACGCTGTTCTTCGGCAACCGCGCCTCCTCGGCGGTGTTGTTCCGCGAAGAGATCGAGGACCTGAAGAACCTGTACATGGACCGCTTCTCGCTGGTCTACGTCATGAGCCGCGAGACCCAGGACATCGAGCTGTTCAACGGCCGCCTGGACGGCGACAAGGTCGACCAGCTGATGTCGGCCTGGATGAGCCCCGAGGATATCGACTACGCTTTTGTCTGCGGTCCGCAGACCATGACCGAGAGCGTGGTCGAGCGGCTGCAGGCCCGCGGCATCCCGAAGGCGAACATCAAGTTCGAACTGTTCGGCGCCCCGAAGGGGCCGCGCGCGTTGCGCACGGGGCAGGACGCCCGCCAGGCGCCCGGCAAGGGCCAGTGCGAGGTGACGGTGGTGCAGGACGGCCACAGCCGCAAGTTCGTGATCGACAAGAACAAAGACAGCGTGCTGGATTCGGCGCTGGCGCAGGGCATCGAACTGCCGTATTCGTGCAAGGGCGGGGTGTGTTCCACCTGCCGCTGCAAGGTGGTCGAGGGTGAAGTGGACATGGATGCCAACTTCGCCCTGGAAGACTACGAAGTGGCGCGAGGCTTTATCCTGAGCTGCCAGAGCTTTCCGGTCAGCGACCGCCTGGTGATCGACTTCGACCAGGAAACCTGACCCGGCGCGCGCCAGTCAGACCCCTATTCCATTTGGAGAGACGCAGTGTCCCAGAAATTCTTCGAACGCCATCAGCCCCTGCTGGAACAAGCCCTGGCCGCCGCCGCGCTGCGCGGCTACTGGAGCCCGTTTGCCGAGTCGCCCAGCCCCCGCAACTATGGCGAGACCGCCAATGATGACGGCCGCGCCGCCTTCGAGGCCCTGCGCGGCAAGCCGTTCCCGCTGAACCTGCACGCCGCCGACGGCACCGTCGGCGGCGAGAAGTCGCCCTTTGGCTTCGACCTGGGCATCACCTATCCGCACGTGCCAGCCGCAAAGCTGGTGGCCGCGTCCAAGCGCGCGTTGCAGGACTGGCGCCGCGCCGGCCCGCAGGCCTGGGTGGGCGTGTCGCTGGAAATCCTGGCGCGCCTGAACAAGCTCAGCTTCGAAATGGCCTACGCCGTGCAGCACACCACCGGCCAGGGCTTCATGATGGCCTTCCAGGCCGGCGGCCCGCATGCGCAGGACCGCGGCTTCGAGGCCGTGGCCTATGCCTGGCAGGAAATGTCGCGCATCCCCGGCGTCGCCATCTGGGAGAAGCCGCAGGGCAAGAACGACCCCATCCGCATGGAAAAGCACTTCACCGTGGTGCCGCGTGGCGTGGCGCTGGTGATCGGCTGCTCGACCTTCCCGACCTGGAACGGCTATCCCGGCCTGTTCGCCAGCCTGGCGACCGGCAACACCGTCATCGTCAAGCCGCACCCGGGCGCGATCCTGCCGCTGGCGCTGACCGTCAAGGTCGCGCGCGAAGTGCTGCAGGAAGCCGGCTTCGATCCCGACGTGGTGCTGCTGGCCGCGCACACCGCCGAAGAAGACACCGCGCGCCAGCTGGCGCTGGATCCCGCGGTCAAGATCATCGACTTCACCGGCAGCACCGCCAACGGCGACTGGCTCGAGAACAACGCCCGCCAGGCGCTGGTCTACACCGAGAAGGCCGGCGTCAACCAGGTCATCATCGATTCGGCCGCCGACCTGAAGGGCGTGGCGCGCAACCTGGCGTTCTCGCTGGCGCTGTATTCGGGCCAGATGTGCACGGCCCCGCAGAACATCTACGTGCCGCGCGACGGCATCCAGACGCCGGAAGGCCGGGTCAGCTTCGATGAGGTCGCCGCCGCCCTGGGCGCCGCAGTCGACAAGCTCGGCGCCGACGCCGCCAAGGCCGTCGAACTGACCGGCGCGATCCAGAACGAAGGCATCGTCGAGCGCATCGAGAAGGCCCGCGCGCTGGGCCTGCCGGTGGTGGCCGACAGCAAGACGTTGACGCACCCGCAGTTCGAGAACGCCCGCGTGCGCACGCCGCTGCTGCTGCGCGCCGAGGCCGGCAACGCCGCCATCAGCCAGGAATGGTTCGGCCCGATCGCCTTCGTGGTCGCCACCGACTCCACCGCGCACAGCATCCAGATCGCGCGTGACAGCGTGATCGAGCACGGCGCGCTGTCGCTGTCGGCCTACACCACCAGCAACGACGTGGCCGAGCAGGTGCAGGAAGCGGCGGAAGAGTCCGGCGTGTCGCTGTCGCTGAACCTGACCGGCGCGGTGTTCGTCAACCAGACCGCGGCCTTCAGCGACTTCCACGGCACCGGCGCCAACCCGGCGGCCAACGCGGCGCTGTCCGATTCAGCCTACGTGTCCAACCGCTTCCGCGTGGTGCAGACCCGCCGCCACATCTGAACGGTGGATCCGCACATGACCTATCAAGACATCCAATTCGAATTGGCCGGTGGCATTGCCCGCTTGACGCTGAACCGCCCCGACAAGCTCAACAGCTTCACCGCCAACATGCATGGCGAAGTGGCGCATGCGCTGACCCGGGTCGAAACCGAAGGCGCGCGCGTGCTGGTGCTGACCGGCGCGGGCCGCGGCTTCTGCGCCGGGCAGGATCTGAGCGAGCGCAAGCCGGCGCCCGACGGTACGCCGCCCGACCTGGGCGAGACCGTCGACAAGTTCTACGCGCCGCTGGTGCGCCGCCTGAACGCCTTGCCGATGCCGGTGGTGGTGGGCGTCAATGGCGTGGCGGCCGGCGCCGGCGCCAACCTGGCGTTCGCCGGCGACATCGTCATCGCCAAAGAATCGGCCAACTTCATCCAGTCGTTCTGCAAGCTGGGCCTGATTCCCGACACGGGCGGCACCTTCGTGTTGCCGCGCCTGGTGGGGCGCGCCCGCGCCATGGGGCTGGCGTTGCTGGGCGACAAGCTCAGCGCGCGCCAGGCCGAGGCCTGGGGCCTGATCTGGCAATGCGTGGCGGACGACGCGTTCGACGCGACGCTGGAGAATCTGGCGCAGCATTTCTCGCGCGCGCCGACCAAGGGCCTGACCTACACCAAGCGCGCCTTGCAGGCCAGCCTGGGCAATGACCTGGCGACCCAGCTGGACCTGGAGCGCGACATGATGCGTGAATTGGGCCGCAGCGCCGACTACGCCGAAGGCGTGGCGGCCTTCCTGGGCAAACGCGAACCGCAGTTCAAGGGGCAATGATGAGCAGCACGCACGTTCCGCCCGTCGAGGCGCCGACGGATCCGCAGGAATTGGCGCAGGCCGTGGGCACGGTGATGTACGCCGGCGACGCGGCCTCGCAGGGCCTGGACATGAAGGTCGAGGAAATGGCGCCGGGCTATGCGCGCCTGACCATGCGGGTGCGTCCCGACATGCTCAACGGCCACAAGACCTGCCATGGCGGGTTCATCTTCGCGCTGGCCGACAGCGCCTTCGCCTTTTCCTGCAATTCGCGCAACGTCAGCACCGTGGCGTCGGGCTGCACCATCGATTACCTGGCCCCCGGCTTCGAGGGCGACCTGCTGACCGCGGTGGCGCAAGAGCGTTCGCTGGCGGGCCGCACCGGGGTGTACGACGTGACCATCACCAACCAGGACGGCCGCAACGTCGCCCTGTTCCGTGGCCGTTCCTACCGCATCAAGGGGCAGATCGTCGGCACGCCAGCCGAGGCTTGAACGCATCAACCAATCAGAGACAAGGCCACCGGCCGAGGCGGGCGCGCGGCGCGTCCCCCGGCACGGAGGGTAGAGCATTCCAGGAGAGAGATAACCATGTCCAACACCATGAGCAAGCCGGGGCTGGACCCCATCGAGCATGCCAGCCAGGATGAGCTGCGCGCGTTGCAGCTCGAGCGCCTGAAGTGGTCGCTCAAGCACGCCTACGAGAACGTGCCTCACTATAAGAAGGCGTTCGACGAGATGGGCGTGCATCCCGACGACCTGAAGCAGCTGTCGGATATTTCGAAGTTCCCGTTCACCACCAAGAAGGAACTGCGCGAGAACTATCCGTTCGGCATGTTCGCGGTGCCGCGCGAGCGCATCTCGCGCATCCATGCCTCCAGCGGCACGACCGGCAAGCCGACCGTGGTGGGCTACACCCAGCGCGACCTGGACAACTGGGCCAACCTGGTGGCGCGCTCGATCCGCGCGGCGGGCGGCAAGCCCGGCGATACGGTGCACGTGGCGTACGGCTACGGCCTGTTCACGGGCGGCCTGGGCGCGCATTACGGCGCCGAGCGCCTGGGTTGCACGGTCATCCCGATGTCGGGCGGGCAGACCGAAAAGCAGGTGCAGCTGATCAACGATTTCCGTCCGGACATCATCATGGTCACGCCCTCCTATTTCTGCAATATTCTGGAGGAGCAGCGTCGCCAGGGGATTGATCCGCGTCAAACTTCGCTGCGCATCGGCATCTTCGGCGCCGAGCCCTGGACTGGCCAGATGCGCGCCGACATCGAGGCCGAGGCCGGCATCGACGCGGTCGATATCTATGGCCTGTCCGAAGTGATGGGCCCGGGCGTGGCCAGCGAGTGCGTCGAGACCAAGGACGGTCCGGTGGTGTGGGAAGACCACTTCTACGCCGAGATCATCAATCCGGACACGGGCGAGCCCGTGGCGGACGGCGAGCCGGGCGAACTGGTGTTCACCTCGCTCACCAAGGAAGCGATGCCCATCATCCGCTACCGCACCCGCGACCTGACCCGCCTGCTGCCGCCCACCGCGCGCAGCATGCGCCGCATCGGCAAGATCACCGGCCGCAGCGACGACATGCTGATCGTGCGCGGCGTGAACATGTTCCCGACCCAGGTCGAGGAACTGGTGCTCAAGATCGCGCAGCTGGCGCCGCACTACCAACTGGTGCTGTCGCGCACCGGCAATATGGACGAGCTCGAGATCCTGACGGAAGTCCGGGCCGAGTTCTCGAGCCTGTCGGACGCCGAGCGCGCCGCGCTGGGCAAGCAGCTGCAGCACGCGGTCAAGACGCACATCGGCGTCAGCGCCCGCATCCAGGTGTCGGATGCCGGCCACGTCGAGCGCACATTGACGGGCAAGGCCCGCCGCGTGATCGACAAGCGCCCGAAGGGCTGAGCATGGCCACGCCGCGTGGCCATCGCCACGCGGCGCGCGGAAACAAAAAAAGCAGCCATGGGCTGCTTTTTTATTGGACCGGCACCTGCCTAGCGCGCCACGGCGCGCACGATGTGTCGGTACCAGAAGTGCAGCAGGGTGGCCGACAGCGCCAGGCCGACCATGGCCATCAGCCACATGCTGCCCGCGCCCTGGGGCGAGCCGGGCACCAGGATCTCGCGCAGCCCGTCCAGGCCGCCGCGGCCCGGCCCGAAACCGAACCACCAGCCGCCGACCAGGCCGACGCCGGCCAGCGCCACGGTCTGCAGCAGCAGCGGCACCACCGCCACCTTGTAGGCGCGCAGCAGATACGAGTTGATGCACTGCATGGAGTCGAACAGGTGGAACAGCGGCAGCACCGCCAGCAGCGTGGTGGCCACGGCGGCCACCTGGGGATTGTCGGTATAGGCCGCCAGGATCAGCGGACGGCCGGCCAGCAGCGCCACCGCGGTCAGCAGGGCACCCATCAGTCCCAGCACCAGCCCGGCCATGCCGGTGCGGTGGGCATGCGCCAGGTTGCCGGCGCCGATTGCCTGCGCCGTCAGGGCGGCGGTGGCCACGCCCAACGCCATCGGCATCATGTAGCACAGCGCGGCCAGGTTCGACATGATCTGGTGGCCGCCGGTCACGAAGGTGCCTTCGCGCGCCACCAGCAGCGCCATGAAGGTGAAGGCCGAGACTTCCACCAGATAGGAGCCGCCCATGGGGATGCCCAGGCGCAGCAGCTCCTTGAGCGTCTTCCAGTCAGGGCGGCCGACGTGCAGGTGGAAGCGGCGGTAATAGCGGTCGTGGGTGATGACCCACAGGCCCAGCCCCAGGCTCATCCACGACACCACCGCCGTGGCCAGGCCGGCGCCGGTGGCGCCCATGGCGGGCAGGCCCAGGCTGCCGTAGATGAACAGCCAGTTGAAGAAGGCCTTGAAGCCGATGGCGGTGAGGTTGATCGCCATCACCAGCTTGGGCCGCGAGACCGAGGTGCCGAGCGCGTAGATGGTGCGGAACACCAGCGCGGCCGGCAGGGCCAGGCTCAGCGCCCGCAGGTACGAGGCGATGCGCTCGCGCACGCCGGGATCGACGTTGCCCGACATCGACAGCCAGAAATCCGGGAACAGCATCAGGATGCCGCCCACCACCGACAGTCCCAGCGCCAGCCACACGCCCTGACCCCAGCTGCGGCCGACCTCGCGGTTGTTGCCGGCGCCGAAATGCTGCGCCAGGATCGGGATGAGGGCGTGGACCACGCCCATCAGGCCGACGAAGACGGTGATGTAGATGGAGGCCGACAGGGCCATCGCCGCCAGGTCATTGGCGCTGGCGTGGCCGGTCATGGCGGTGTCGAGGACGCCGAACGAGATGCCGGCCCATTGGCTGATCAGGACCGGCCAGGCCTGCTTGGCGATGCCGCGCAGGGTGGCGCCGAAACTGGCCGGCGCCGCGGGGGCGGGAGTCATCGCGTGGGGCCGACGCGCAGCAGGCGGAAGACTTCCTGGCGATCGGCGCGGCGGCCGCCCTGCCACAGCACGTCGGCGCTGTCGCTGTAGGCGGCGGTGTTGTCGCGCAGGCTCTGGTTGGTGGTCTGCTGCAGCACCAGCGTGCACTTCGAGTCGAACGTGAACGTCAGGTTGTTGAAGATCAGGAACGAGGCGCGCTGGCCGCTGCCCAGGCTCAGGCCGCGCACGCATTCGCCCGGCCGGATGTTCTGCTCCAGGGCCTGGGCCAGTTCGCCGGACACGGTGCGATAGCTGCGGGCATAGTCGACCGCGGGCTGCCACAACAGCACCAGCAGGATCCAGGTGACGGTCAAGCCGCCGGCGGACAGCACGGTGCCGCGCCACAGGGCTTGCGGCTTGACCCGCAGGCGCCAGACCACCAACGCAATCCAGCCGATGGTGAAGATCACCGCCAGCGCGAACGCCACCCACGAGATGACGGGCTCATAGCCGGTCGTCTGGCGGCCGATGTTGCGCGAAATCTGCGCGGGCCATTGGAAGTGCAGGGCGATCCAGCCGAGCCACGCGGTGGCGGCGGTCAGCGAAAAACACATCACGGCGAACCAGTCCAGCGTGTTGACCACGCCGCGCCGCAGGGTTGGCAGCGAGAACGCGCCCAGCACCGCGCAGGGCACGGCCAGCAGCACGTATTCGGAGTCGCTGGCCTCGTCCAGCCCGAACAGCACCAGGGCCGAGCAGACCAGCAGCATCAGCGGCAGCCAGATGTGCGGGGCGTAGATCCAGGCGCGCCAGCGCCAGATGGCCAGCAGCGCCAGCGGCCAGGTCGGCCACAGGTACCAGGGCAGGTCACGCAGGGTGCGGCCCACATCGTGCCAGCTGGGCACGGCGAAGGACGCCAGGTTCCAGGTCTTCCAGTTGCGGATCCAGTATTCGCTGCTCTGGGTCGCCGGAATCCACCAGGCCAGGATCAGGACGGCGGCGACCAGCGCGGCCCAGGGCAGCCAGCGCTTGCATTTCCAGAGCGGGCCGCGCGGATAGAACGCGAGCAAAGCGGCGACCATGATCGGCAGGGCGCCGATCCAGCCGCGCGTGAGGAAGCTGGCGGCCAGCGCAATGCCCAGCGTGGTCGAGCCGGTGACGGGGCGGTCCACGGTGCGCGCCAGCGAATAGAAGGCCAGCGCCTGGCAGGCCATGATGGCGGGCACCACGGTGGTCTCATGGGTGCGCTGCAGGATGCCGACCGTGGCCAGGAGCAGTAGCAGCGCGGCGTCGGCCAGCATGCGGCCGTAGTCGCGCGGCTCCGGTTCGCCGCCGAAGGGCAGCGCCAGCGGCTGGGCTTCGGCGCGGCGGCCGAGCAGGTAGGTGCCGTACCAGACGCTCATGGCCGTCACGCCGAACCACAACAGGTTGGGCAGGCGGCCGGCGGTGATGTCGCCGATGAAGGGGCCGAACAGCCAGATGCTGATCGCGCCGACCCAGGTGATCAGCGGGCCTTCCTCGGCGTGGGCCAGGTGCCCCACTTGCGGCAGCAGCCAGGTGATCCCGCCTTCACGGATGGCGGTGATCATGGTCGCCAGGCCGACCGCATCGTCCGTTTTCCACGGGTCGCGCATGAACAGGCCGGCGATGATGTACGCCAGCGCCAGCCCAAGCAGAATCAGCCTGGGCAGTTTCGCGGTGGCCACGGACGTCAGCCGGGCCGGAGTGGAAATGGAAAGTGGGGACACGGGCGTTAATGTAACCGAGTGATCGGGAAGCGCCAGCCCCCGGTTTGCGTAGGAGCAGGGTCAGGGGAAAAAAAAGCAGCCCGGAGGCTGCCTTTTTGCTGTGACTCCCGTAGGAGCGACAGGATCAGGAAGCGGACTTGACCGTGCCGGCGGTACGGGCGAAACGGGCGCGGAACTTTTCCACACGGCCGGTTTCGACGATACGCGTCTGGGCGCCCGTGTAGAACGGGTGCGATTCGGAGGTCACGTCGCACTTGAAGAGCGGGTACGTCTTGCCATCGAGTTCGACGGTTTCGCGCGTGTGAACGGTCGAGCGGGTGATGAACTTGCTGCCCGTTTGCAGGTCGGCGAAGACGACTTCGCGGTATTCGGGGTGAATGCCTTCTTTCATGGTGCTTTCCTAGGACTCCCTCAAGGGAGTCACGTCAAAAGTTAGGGTCGCCAGCACGAATCGCTTTTTTCAGGCGTTCTTGCCACGTATCCGAAAAGTAACTGTGCATTCTAGCATGGGAATCGCCGGCAGGGGCAGGCAATCCGGGGCGCTCTGCTGGGGAGCGCCCGGATTTTTCATCCGGGGACGGATGGTCGCGCCGATCACAGATCGGTGCGCAGTTTCCAGATTTCCGGGAACAGCACCACTTCAAGCATGCGCCGCAGGTAATCCACGCCCGAGGTGCCACCGGTGCCGCGCTTGAAGCCGATGACGCGCTCGACCGTGGTGACGTGGCGGAAACGCCACAGGCGGAAGGCGTCTTCCAGGTCGGTCAGCTTTTCGCCCAGCTGGTACAGGTCCCAGTAGCGGTCGGTATCGCGGTAGACCGTCAGCCAGGCCTGTTCGACCCCTTCCGAGGCTTGGTAGGGCTGGGTCCAGTCGCGTTCCAGGCGATCGGCGGGGACCGCCACGCCGTGCCGCGCCAGCAGGCGCAGCGATTCGTCGTACAGCGAGGGCGTCTCGTAGGCCTGCTGCACCTGCGCCAGCAGGTCCGCGCGATGCGCGTGCGGCTTGAGCATGGCGGCGTTCTTGTTGCCCAGCAGGAACTCGATCTGGCGGTACTGGTAGCTCTGGAAGCCGCTGGAGCGCGCCAGGTAGGGGCGCAGGGCGGAGTACTCGGGCGGCGTCATGGTCGCCAGCACGTCCCAGGCGTGGACCAGCTGTTCCATGATCTTGCTGACCCGGGCCAGCATCTTGAAGGCCGGTTGTAGGCGGTCCGCCGCCAGGTTGGCGATGGCGCCGCGCAATTCGTGCAGCATCAGCTTCATCCAGAGTTCGCTGGTCTGGTGCTGGATGATGAACAGCATCTCGTTGTGCTCGGGCGACAGCGGGTGCTGCGCGCCCAGCAGCTCGTCCAGGTGCAGGTAATCGCCGTAGGTCATGTCGCGCGTGAAATCCAGCTGCGCCTTTTCCTCGCGGACGATGTCTTCGGGGCGTTGGTTCTGGCTCATGCGCGGCCTCCCTGGCAGGGCGGGGCGGCGCGGCGGGCGGAGGCGGGCAGGCTGCGCCAGCCGGAATGCGGCAGGCGGGCGCAGGCGAGCGCCATGCGCGGATCGGAAGGAGTCTTCATGGTCGTGCTTCTTCGAAGGGGCGGGACGCGCGCGATGAGACGGCGCGTTCATCGCGCCGCGTCTCGCGCGCAGCCTGCCCGGTGGCCGGTATCAGCCCAGTTCGCGCAAGACGGCGCGCACCGGGCTGGCGTCAGCCTGGATCAAAGCCAGCGGCAGTGCGATCAGTTCGTAATCGCCCTCCGGCACGTCGTCGAGCACCAGGTTCTCCAGTACTCGCATGTCGTGCCGCAGGATGGTGTGATGGCTGTCCAGGGTCTTGCTGGACGCGGGGTCGATGCTGGGGGTGTCCAACCCGATCAGCATGACGCCGCGTTCGGCCAGCCATTCGATGGTCTGGGGCGCGTAGGCCGAGAAGTCGTCCGTCCACCATTCCTGCGCGGCATGCTTGGCGGTACGCACCAGGATGCGCGGCGGCAGGTTGTTGGCGGCGTGGAGCAGGTGCTCCGGGGTGATCAGCGGACCGCAGTCAATGGCGTGGATGACGCGACAGGGGCCCAGGAAGGGTTCGAGCGAGACCGCGCCGATGGCCGCGGCGCCGTTCTGGTAGTGCAACGGCGCATCGGCGTGCGCGCCCACGTGCGGCGACAGGGTGATTTCGCTGACGTTGACGGGACAGCCGGGCGCGAGCGACCACTTCCATTGCTGGCGATACGGCGTATCGCCAGGAAACACGGGCGAGGCCGTGGAGACGGGAGGGGAGATATCCCACAGGCGTTTCATGGAAGGCGCGGGGTCGCGAAAGCGGAAATTAGGTTAAGCCTAAAACAATATCGGGCCGTAGTCTAACGAATTCCCGCCGCGTGCGCAGCCCGTCAGAGGCGGCCATGTTCCGCCATCGAGGAGACGTCGTCGCCGGCGACGATCAGGTGGTCGACCAGGGCGATGTCGACCAGCGCCAGCGCCTGCTTCAGGTGGCGGGTGAACGCCAGGTCGGCCGCGCTGGGCTGGGCCAGGCCGGACGGGTGGTTGTGGGCGATGATGAGCGCCGCCGCATGATGGCGCAGGGCCTCGCGCACCACCTCGCGCGGATAGACCGAGGCTTGCGACAGCGTGCCGCGGGCCAGTTCGCCGCTGGCGATCAGCCGCAGCTGGCTGTCCAGGTAGAGCGCGATGCAGTGTTCGACCCGGCGGTGGGCCAGCGTGACCTTGCAATATTGTTTCACCCGGGAGGGATGGTCGAGGGTGCTGGCGAGCGTCAGTTCTTCCTCGATGGCGCGCTTGGCCAGTTCCAGGATCGCCGCCAGGGCGCAGGCCTTGGCCGTGCCCAGGCCAGGCACGGCCAGCAGCTCTTCCGGGGAGGCTCCCAGCAGCCCGCGCAGGCCGCGGAACCGGTCCAGCAGCTGGCTGGAAAGGTCCAGCACATTCAGCCCGGGCACCCCGGTGCGCAGGGCGATGGCGAGCAGCTCGGTATTTTGTAACGACGAGGCGCCCAGGCGCAGCAGGCGCTCGCGGGGACGCTCGTGTTTGGACACCCGGACAGACAATTTCATAAGAGGCTCTAAAATCAGGGTTCACTTACTGTCTGACTACGGTGGCAGATCTTGAGCATCGCCTCTAACGAAATGAATGTTTTGGTCCGTCCGGACTCCTACCTGACGCTGCATTACCGCATCACCCTGGCTTCGGGCCCCGGCAAGGATTCGGTGTTCACCGATACCTTCGACGGCCGTCCGGCCACGTTGCAGATGGGCAGCGGCCAATGGGCGCCGGGCCTGGAAACCGCCTTGCTGGGCAAGGCCGAGGGCGACCGCTTCAGCGTCACGCTGGAGCCGGCCGACGCCTATGGCGACCGCAACCCCGAGCTGATCCAGCGCGTCACGCGCAAGATGCTCGCCGAGCACGCCGGCGCCGACGCCACGTTCGAGCCGGGCGATCTGGTCGAGTTCGCGGCGCCCAACGGCGGCCGCTATTCGGGCGTCCTGAAGGAAATCAACGAGGAATCGGCGTTGTTCGATTTCAACCACCCGCTCGCGGGCATCAGCTTGCGGGTCGACGTGGCGCTGCTGGGAGTCCTCTGATGAGCCAGGCTGTCACCGCCGCCGGCGCCGAAGTCCTGCTGGCGCAGCCGCGCGGCTTCTGTGCCGGCGTCGATCGCGCCATCGACATCGTCGAGCGCGCGCTCGAGCTGCACGGCGCGCCGATCTACGTGCGCCACGAGATCGTCCACAACCGCTACGTGGTCGAAGACCTGCGCGCCAAGGGCGCCATCTTCATCGACGAACTGGACGATGCGCCCGCCGGCGCCATCGTGGTGTTCTCGGCCCACGGCGTGTCCAAGGCGGTGCGGGCCGAGGCCGAGGCGCGCGGGCAGCAGGTGTTCGACGCCACCTGCCCGCTGGTGACCAAGGTGCACATCGAGGTGGCCCGCATGCGCGCGGCCGGCCGCGAGATCATCATGATCGGCCACAAGGGCCATCCGGAAGTCGAGGGCACGCTGGGCCAGGCCCAGGGCGGCATGTACCTGGTCGAGACCGTCGAGGACGTGGCGGGCCTGCAGGTCACCGACCCCGACAACCTGGCTTACGTCACGCAGACGACGCTGTCGGTGGACGACGCCGCGGCCGTGTCCAAGGCGCTGAAAGCGCGTTTCCCCAGCATCGTCGAGCCCAAGAAAAGCGACATCTGCTACGCCACCCAGAACCGCCAGGACGCGGTCAAGGTGCTGGCGCCCGAATGCGACCTGGTGCTGGTGGTGGGCAGCCCCAACAGCTCAAACTCCAACCGCCTGCGCGAAGTGGCGGACCGCAAGGGTGTGGCGTCGTACCTGATCGACGGCGCGCATTCCATCGACCCGGCCTGGCTCGAGGGTCGCAAGCGCATCGGCGTGACCGCCGGCGCGTCCGCGCCCGAGATCCTGGTGCAGCAGGTGATCGCGCGGGTCAAGGAACTGGGCGCCGTGTCGGTGCGCACCATGCCGGGCCTGGAAGAGAACGTGGCGTTCCCGTTGCCCAAGGGGCTGTCGCGCAAGGCCGCGCAGACCGAATCGCTGGAATAGGCGCGACGCCCCCCGCGGGCGTCGTCCAGAACAAGAATCGAGGAGACCTCATGCAGTTGTACAGCTATTTCCGCAGCTCGGCCGCGTATCGCGTGCGCATCGCGCTGAACCTGAAGGGCCTGCCGTACGAATACCTGGCGGTGCACCTGCTCAAGGACGGCGGCCAGCAGTTGTCGGCCGACTACCGCAAGGTCAATCCGACCGCGCTGGTGCCCACGCTGGTCGATGGCGACGCGGTCATCGGCCAGTCGCTCGCGATCATCGAGTATCTCGAGGAAACGCATCCGCAGGCGCCGCTGCTGCCGGCAGACCCGATTGGCCGCGCGCGCGTGCGCGACCTGGCGCTGGGCATCGCCTGCGATACCCATCCTTTGAATAACCTGCGGGTGTTGAAGTACCTGAAGCACACGCTGGGCGTGGACGAGGCCGCCAAGACGGCCTGGTACCAGCATTGGGTGCGCCAGGGGCTGGAAGCCCTGGAAGCGCAACTGGCCGGCTCGGCCGCCACCGGCGCGTTCTGCCATGGCGACACGCCGACCATCGCCGACCTGTGCCTGGTGCCGCAGGTGGCCAATGCCCGCCGCTTCGAATGCGACCTGAGCGCAATGCCGACGGTCGTGCGCATCGACGCCGCCTGCCGCGCCTTGCCGGCCTTCGACGCCGCCGCGCCGGGCAAGCAGCCCGACGCCGAATGAGGCGCGGGCCGGCCGGGATCTCTTCCCGGCCTGCCCGTCGCCTGCCCGTCGATCGGGCTCAGCCCAACTGCACCGGCACGAAGATCTTGTCTTCGCCGCGCTGCACCAGCAGCGCCACCGTCTTGCCGGCCTTGGACAGCGCTTCCTTGACCTGGCCGACGTTGTGCACCGGCACGCCATTGAGCGACAGCAGCACGTCACCCGGCTGGATGCCGGCCTTGGCGGCCGGACCCGCCGATTGCTCGATCAACAGGCCCTGCGTGCCCGCCGCTTCCTGCTCCTGCGGCGAGAGCGGGCGCAAGGCCAGGCCGAGCTGACCCTTCTGCACGTCGCGGCTGTCGCCGGCGGTCTGCGTGCGGTCCTTCGGCACGCCGCCCAGCGTCGCCACGACTTCCTTGGGGGCGCCGTTGCGCCACAGGTCCAGCGTGATCTTCTCGCCCGGCGTGGCCAGCGTGATCAGCGACGCCAGGTCGCCGGACGACACGATGGTGCGGCCGTTGATCTTGCGTACCACGTCGCCGGGCTGCAGGCCGGCCTTCTCGGCCGCGCTGCCTTTCTCGACGCTGGAGACCAGCGCGCCGGACGGCGTATCGAGCTTGAACGAGTTGGCCAGGTCCTGGTTGACCTCCTGCACCGTCACGCCCAGTCGCGCATGCTGCACCTTGCCGTGTTCGAGGATCTGGTCCTTGATCTTGTACGCCACGTCGATGGGGATCGAGAACGACAGGCCCTGGAAGCCGCCGGTGCGGCTGTAGATCTGCGAATTGATGCCGACGACTTCGCCGCGGTCGTTGAACAGCGGGCCGCCGGAGTTGCCGGGGTTCACCGCAACGTCGGTCTGGATGAACGGCACCGACGTGTCGTCCGGCAGCGAGCGGCCCTTGGCGCTGACGATGCCGGCGGTGGCGGTGTTCTCCAGGCCGTAGGGCGAGCCGATGGCCAGCACCCATTCGCCCACCTGCAGCTGGTTGACGTCGCCGACCTTCACCACCGGCAGGTTCTTGGCGTCGATCTTGATGACGGCCACGTCGGTCTGCGGATCGGCGCCCAGCACCTTGGCGCGGAATTCGCGGCGGTCGGTCAGCTTGACGGTCACTTCCTTGGCGCCTTGCACGACGTGGGCGTTGGTCAGGATGACGCCGTCGCTGCTGACGATGAAGCCCGAGCCCTCGCCGCGGATCGGCACCTCGCGCGATGGCATGCCGCCGCGCGCGCCGGGGATCTGGCCAAAGAACTGGGCGAAGGGATCGTCGTCGTCATCGGACACCTTGCGCGTGCCGCTGATGCTGATGTTGACCACGGCGGGGCCGTAGTCATGCGTGATCTGCACGAAATTGGGGGCACCCGGCGTAGGGGCGCCCGGCGTAGGGGCGCCCGGCATAGGGGCACCCGGCGTAGGGGCAGTCGGAATTGCGGCGGCGCTTGCCACGGCGGACGGCGCGCTGGCCGCCATCGAAATGCCGCCGAACGCGGCGGTGGCGCCCGCGCCGCCAATCGCGCCGGCGGCCAGCAGCGCCAGCACCAGGCGCGAGGGGTTCATTTGCGAGGTCTTCATGTCGGCTCCTGCGTCATGTGTGGGGACATGGCGCTATCTTCGGGCCTGACACTTAGGTGAATCTTAAGTCGGCGCCTGCGCGGGCGGAAACGCCACCAGGGCCCGCAGGCCCGTGCCGCCGGGAACGTCCTCGAGCGTGATGGCCGCGCCATGGCGCTGGGCGATGGCGCGGGCGATCGCCAGCCCCAGGCCGCTGCCGGGCTGGGCGTTGCCTTCCAGCCGGTAGAAGCGGTCGAACACGCGGGCGCGCTCGGCCGGCGGGATGCCGGGGCCGTCGTCGTCGATCAGCAGCCGGGCGCCTTCCGGGGGCGTTTCCAGCCGGATCTCGATGTGGCCGCCGGCGGGGGCGTATTTGATGGCGTTGTCGAGCAGATTGCGCGCCAGCAGCACCAGGTCGTCGCGGCGTCCGCGCACCGTGGCTTGCGGCGCGCCCCGCAGTTCGACGCCGATGTCCTTGGCGTTGGCCGCGGGCAGCGTCTCGGACAGCGCCAGGCGCACCACGTCGGCCAGGTCCACGGCTTCAGCGGGCGGCTGCTCGGCGTTGTTCTCGTGCCGCGCCATCGACAGCAATTGCTCCACCAGCCGCGTGGCGCGCTCGATGCCCGCCGCCAGCCGTTGTTCGGCCACGCGGCGGCTGTCGTCGTCGCTGGCGCGGCGCAGCGATTGCAGTTGCAGGTTCAGCGCCGCCAGCGGCGAGCGCAGCTCGTGCGCGGCATCGCCGACGAATTGCTTCTGCTGCGCGAAGGCGCCGCGCATCCGTTCCAGCAGCAGGTTCAGTTCCTGCATCAGCGGCCGGATCTCATCGGGCAGGTCGGGCACGTTGATGGGCGACAGGTCCTCGGGCCGGCGGTCGGCCACCTGCGCCCGGGCGCGCTTGACGGGCCGCAGCGACCAGCTCACCACGCACCAGACGATCAGCATCAGCAGCGGCGCCGCCGCCGCGATCGGCGCGACCGTGCGCCAGGCCAGCGCGCCTGCCATGCGCTTGCGCACCTGCATGTCCTGCGCGACCTGGATCACCTGGAATGGCGTGGCCAGCGAGTAGACGCGATAGGTGCTGCCTTCGACTTCGGCGTCGGCGAAACCCAGGATGATCTGGTCGGGCAGGGGCCGGCGCGAACGCGAGTTGAACACGCGCACGCCATCCGGCGTCCAGATCTGGATGATGAGGTCGTCGGCCATCGGCGTGGCCGAGCCCTTGGCATGGGAGGGGCCCATCCGCAGCAATCCGTCGCCGGTGCCGAGCGACAGCGCGGTGCGCTGCAGCAGCGAATCGAAGATGTCGTCGGCCTGCTGCAGCGTGCTGCGATAGGCGATAGCGCCCTGCACCAGGGCGCCGACCGCGATCGCGGCCAGCAGGAAGAACAGCAACCGGGCCCGCAGCGAATAGCTAAGCGGGATGCTCATGTTTTGGGAATGACATAGCCGACGCCTCTGACGTTCTGGATCAGGTCCTGACCCAGTTTCTTGCGCAGGCCATGAATATAAACCTCGACCGCGTTGCTGCTGACGCTGTCTTTCCAGCTGTACAGCTTTTCCTCGAGCTGGGCGCGCGAGAAGATCATGCCGGGGCGGGCGATCAGCGGTTCCAGCACCGCCCATTCGCGCGCGGTCAGCGGCACGGGCGTGCCGTCGACGGTGGCGGCGTGCGACTGCGGGTCGATGACGATGCCGTCGTGCTCGAACACCGGTTCGGCGCGGCCCGCGCTGCGGCGGATCAGGGCGCGCATGCGCGCCAGCAGTTCATCGACGTCGTAGGGCTTGACGATGTAGTCGTCGGCGCCGGCGTCCAGGCCCGCGATGCGGTCGCTGACGGCGTCGCGCGCGGTGGCGATCAGGACCGGCGTGCGGTCCTTGCGGCCGCGCAGGTCGCGCAGCAGCGACAGGCCATCGCGGCGCGGCAGCCCGAGGTCCAGCAGCACGAGGTCGTAGGGGTCGGTGCGCAGGGCCAGTTCGGCCGCGTGGCCGTCCCTGACCCAGTCGACGGCGTAGTGTTCCGCGCGCAGGCAGTCCAGCACGCTTTCGCCGATCATGGTGTCGTCTTCAACGAGAAGGATGCGCATGATTGTCGTCCCCCCAAGGTGTCCAGCGGGTTGGACGCCGGGCGCGCGGCCGGAGTTCCCGGCGGGGCGGGGCGCGCGATCGCGCCGGGGGCGGAAATGAAAAAAGCAGCCCGAGGGCTGCTTTTTTGAATTCTGGTGCCGGCAATAGGAGTCGAACCTACGACCTTCGCATTACGAATGCGCTGCTCTACCAACTGAGCTATGCCGGCAAGACCATTTGCTTCGTTTCCGGCAAGCCAGAACTTCAAGCAAAACATCTTTTTCTTCCCCGTTTCATGCCCTGTTTATGGGGCCCGATCTGGAAAGACCGAAATCATATCAGAGTTTTTTGGCGATGGGAAACCTGGGAAGTGCGTGGCGCGAAAAAAAGTCCGATTTGCACACTTCGCATTTTTCCTTCATAATCTCGTTTCTTAGCAGTTCCCCGATAGCTCAGTCGGTAGAGCGACGGACTGTTAATCCGCAGGTCGCTGGTTCGAGCCCAGCTCGGGGAGCCAAAGAATTCAGGGCCACTCACGCAAGTGAGTGGCCCTTTTGGTTTTTGTCGCGCGGTTTGTTCGTTTGGCGAGGTTCGGGCCTGGCCTGGCTGGCCCGTCATCCTCCCCTCATTGTTATCACCCACCCCCCCATCATTGCGGCCTTGCTTCCAGGACCGAGGCGCGCGTAAGATTTGTTATGTAATAACATTTCTTTTTGGCGAGGCATCATGCGGACGAATGGCGAGAGTGCGGGGCTGGAGCAGGGGCTGAGCGTGGGGCCTGATTCGGGATTGGCGCGGTCGGACGCGCGCCTGCCGGTGACGGTGCTGTCGGGCTTTCTCGGCGCGGGCAAGACCACCTTGCTCAACCATGTGCTGAACAACCGCGAAGGGCGGCGCGTGGCGGTCATCGTCAATGACATGTCGGACGTCAACATCGACGCCCGGCTGGTGCGCGAGGGCGGGGCGGCGTTGTCGCGGGCGGACGAAAAACTGGTGGAAATGAGCAACGGCTGTATCTGCTGTACGTTGCGCGAAGACCTGTTGATCGAGATCCGCCGCCTGGCCGCCGAGGGACGCTTCGATTACCTGCTGATCGAGTCCACCGGCATTTCGGAGCCGCTGCCGGTGGCCGAGACCTTCACCTTCCGCGACGAGGACGGCCTCAGCCTGTCCGACGTGGCAAGGCTGGACACCATGGTCACCGTGGTGGACGCCTTCAATTTCCTGCGCGACTACGCCAGCCACGATCGCCTGGCCGCGCGTGGCGAGACGCTGGGCGAGGAAGACGAGCGCACCGTGGTCGACCTCCTGATCGAGCAGGTGGAGTTCTGTGATGTCATGGTGCTGAACAAGACCGACCTGATCGCGGCGGACGAACTGGAGCGGCTCGAGTCGATCCTGCGCCAGCTCAATCCGCGCGCCGACATCGTGCGCGGCGAGTTCGGCCGGGTGCCGCTGGCGCGCGTGCTGGATACGGGACGCTTCGACTTCGAGGAAGCGGCGCAGGCGCCGGGCTGGCTCAAGGTGCTGCGCGGCGAGCACACGCCGGAAACCGAGGAGTACGGCATCGGCAGCTTCGTGTTTCGCGCGCGGCGGCCGTTCCATCCGCAGCGCCTGTGGGATTGCATTCACGAGGAATGGCCTGGCGTGGTGCGCTCCAAGGGCTATTTCTGGCTGGTGACGCGGCCCGCGTTCGCCGCCTCCTGGTCACAGGCCGGCCCCGTCACGCGTCATGGTGCGGCCGGATACTGGTGGGCCGCGCTGCCGCGCGAGCGCTGGCCGGAGGATGTCGAGTCGCGCGCCCGCATCGTGGCCGACTGGGATCCCATCTATGGCGACCGCTGCCAGGAACTGGTGCTGATCGGCATCGGCATGGATCAGGCGGCGCTGACGGCGCGGCTTCAGGCGTGCCTGATGACGCAGGAAGAAATGACCCGCCCGGCGATCGAATTGGCTACGATTCGGGATCCGTTCCCCATCTGGGGCGCGGCGCAATAGCGAGGGCGGGGCGAGAGCCCGTGGGGTGATGGCAGCGGAAGGCGACAAGCGCATCGGCGTGACGGTGATTTCGGGGTTCCTGGGCAGCGGCAAGACGACGCTGCTCAATCGCCTGCTGCGTGAGCCGGCCTATGCCGACGCGGTGGTCATCGTCAATGAATACGGCGACATCGGCGTGGACCATCATCTGGTCCGCCTGGCGCAGGACAACATCGTGTTGATCGAGGGCGGCTGCCTGTGCTGCGTGGTCAGCGGCGCGGTGGCTGACACCCTGCGCGAGCTGTTCATGCTGGCGCTCAATCGCCGCATCAAGCCATTTCGCCGGGTGCTGATCGAGACCAGTGGCCTGGCGGACCCGGCGCCGGTGCTCTTCACGCTCAAGCACGACCGCTTCCTGGCCGAGCGCTATGCCTACCAGGGCGCCATCGTGGTGGTCGACGTGCGCCATGGCCCGCAGCAGATGGAGACGCAGCCGGAAGCGCTGCGGCAAATGGCCCTGGCCGATACGGTCGTCCTCGGCAAATCCGACCTGGCTGACGCCGCGCAATTGCGCGCGGTGGAGCAGGCCGTGGCCGCGGTCAATCCGGGCGCGCGGCGCTGCGTGCAGCGCACCGACGCGCCGTTGGTCGGCACGTTGCAGGAGGGCCCCGACACGCAGGCGCGGCGTGACGGCACCGACCTGGCGGGCTGGCTGCGGGCGTTCGCCAAGCCGATGGCCGCGCGCCACGCGCAGGTGGCGAGCTTTTCGCTGACGCTGGTCGCGCCGATCGGGCGCGCCGCCTTCCTGGCGGGTGTGTCGCGCGTGCAGGAGCGGTTCGGCCCGGCACTGTTGCGGATGAAGGGGCTGGTGTGCTTCGAAGGTGAAGCCTTGCCCTGCGAAGTTCATGGCGTCCATGGCGAGCTCTATCCGATCCGGGCGTTGCCCCAGTGGCCGGGCGATGACCGCCTGTCGCGGCTGGTCTATATCGTCAGAGGGGCGGACGTGGATGCGGTGCGGGCCGAGGTGTGCGCGGCGTTGGGCCAGTTCCCCGCCTGATGGGTCGGCCATAGCGCTGCTCGCTGGTGCGGCCGGCACGCCTGCCGATTGTCTTGAAATGGCTGGATGGCCGTCATTTCATGTGCTGAAAATGCATGGAAATACGGTATAACCAGAAAGTCTGGTGCAAGAATCGAGACAATCATGGACCGATTGAAAGCGATGCAGGTATTCGTCGAGGTCGCCGACAGAGGCAGTTTGTCGGCGGCGGCGGTTCATCTGGATATGTCGCGCGCGATGGTGTCGCGCTACCTGGCCGAAATGGAGCAGTGGGTCGGCGTGCGCCTGCTGCATCGCACCACCCGCCGCCTCAGCCTGACGCCAGCCGGCGCCGAGACGCTGCCGCGCTGCCGGCAGATGCTCGACATGGTGGGCGACCTGCGCAGCGCGGTCTCCACGCCCGAGGATACGCCGCGCGGCCTGTTGCGCATGACCACCAGCATGTCGTTCGGCTCCCGGCACCTGGCGCGGGTCATCACCGACTACGTCAAGCTGCATCCGGGCACCTCGGTGGACCTGATGCTGGTCGACCGGACGGTCAACCTGGTCGAGGAGCGGGTCGACCTGGCTGTGCGCATCACCAATGACCTCGATCCGAACCTGATCGCGCGCAAGCTGGCCGTCTGCCGTTCCATCGTCTGCGCCTCGCCTGATTACCTGCAGCGCGAGGGCGAGCCGGCGCGGGTCGAGGACCTGTCGCTGCGCAACTGCCTGACCCACTCCTATTTCGGCAAGAGCCTGTGGCGCTTCGAGCGCGAGGGCGTGCCGGTCGACGTGCCGGTCAGCGGCAACATCAGCGCCAACGAGGTGTCGGTGCTGCTGCAGGCGGCGCTGGAAGGCGCCGGCGTCGCGATGTTGCCAACTTACTACGCCGCCGAGTATGTGGCGCAGGGGCGTCTGAAGGTCATTCTGCCGCAGGCCAAACCGCAGGAACTCGGCATCTACGGCGTGTACGCGTCGCGCCGGCAGATGCCCCTGATCCTGCGCTCGATGCTGGATTTCCTGGTGGAACGGCTCGGGCCTGCCCCTTGGGATCAGTCCTAAGCCGTCCTCGCTTCGAGGCGCCGGGTTGAGGGCGGGGTATATAACGGTATAATTTGGGTGCTGCCTCGACGGGCCGGGCGCTGTGCTTCAGGGCCTTTGCCATCGTCCGCCAGCATGCAGTCTTGGAAAATATCTAAGAATCGTGGTTCCGGCGTATTGGGTTCCCGGCTTGTCAGGCCAGGTCCCGCAGGGCCGGGCGCCAGGAGCACCAGGGGAGAGGCGCACCGGATTTTCCGGATGACGGCCGCAGGCGCAGGGTGCCATTGGCCGATGCCTGACGATTCAGGTCCTTGATCTCGAATACCGCAATATCGATTACCGCAATGTCGGTTGCCGCGGGAATGGCGCCAAATGGTGGCGTGTTCCGCAGGCGTGTTGGCGCATTTGCCAGCTTTCCAGATTTTGCTTGAACGAATCCGTCGCTGATGGATTTGTCCCCGCCATGGCCGGGGGCTGCGCGCAGCCCATCTTGAATGGCGTGAGTATCGCCGCGCGAGCCCGCGGCGGTTGGTGGTAAATACAGGATTCTCGTGAGAAATACGCAAACCAGCGCTGTCTGTAGCCGTCCCGCCCATGGCGTGGTTCGGGCGGCTGCGCGGGTCGCTGCCTGGCGTGGGCTCGCCTTGGCTGATGGCGCCCTGCGTGTTTTCAACGTATTTGTTTTCAACGTGCCGGCCGCAAATGAAAAAGGCCCGGCGCATTCGCCAGGCCTTGATCAATTTGGTTGCGGGGGCAGGATTTGAACCTACGACCTTCGGGTTATGAGCCCGACGAGCTGCCAGACTGCTCCACCCCGCGTCTGAGAAAAGAATAGTAGCCTTATTTTCAACCTAACGCAAGTTAGCCCTTTTTGAATTTGAATCTCGATGAACGATAGCGAGGCGATACTCGTGCTGGAAACCGCGCTGCTTTGCGCGGTGCAGCCGATGCAACTGTCCGAAATGCGCAAGCTGTTCGGGGACGATGAACAATTCGACAACAGCGCCTTGCGCACGTTGCTGGAAACGCTGCAGAACAACTGGGCCGATGGCGGCCTGGAATTGGTGCAGCTGGCGACGGGGTGGCGTTTCCAGAGCCGCCCGCACATGCAGCGCTACCTGGAACGACTCAATCCCGAGAAGCCGCCGAAGTACTCCCGCGCGGTGATGGAAACCCTGGCCATCGTGGCCTGGCGCCAGCCGGTGACGCGCGGTGACATCGAGGACATCCGCGGCGTGACCGTGTCGTCGAACATCGTGAAGGCGCTGGAAGACCGCGGCTGGATCGAAGTCATTGGCCACCGCGATGCGCCGGGCCGTCCGGCCCTGTTCGGCACCACGCGCCAGTTCCTCGATGACCTCGGCCTGCGCGCGCTGGACGAATTGCCCGCGCTGGAATCCACGCATGCCGCCGCCGCGCTGGCTGGCCTGGACCTGGGCGAAGTGCAGCAGTTGGCGGACGCCGCCGACGCCGCCGAAGGCGTTGATTCCGCCGAGGGCACAGAGTCCGCCGAGGGTGCAGAAACTGCTGCCGTCGCCGATAATGGCGAAGGGCAGGGCACCCTTGCCGAGGCGGGCGTGCAAGCCAGTATTCCAGAGGCGGAATTGTCTGTTTCGGACGACGGTGCCCCCATCGCGGCGGATGATGGCGTAGAATCCCCGCTTTCGCGCTCAGAAGAAGACGCGATTCCCGCCGACGATTCCACCGTCCGGGCGCAAGCCGAAATCTTGTCCGATGCGCCATCCGTGGGCATCGAGAATGCCGGGCGCTTCGATGAAGCCGATGCGCCGGGTGTGGATGTCGCCCAAGAGGCGCATAGCGGGTTGTCCGAAAACCCCGCAGAGACTGGCAGTTCCGACGCACGCGCCGAATCCGGCGCCGCGGATGAACTTGTCGAGCACGCGGAAAGCGCGAAACCGACCGAACCGATAGACGAGGCCGAACCCCTGGTGCCTGGCGCCGGGCCGTTTGAGCCTGATACCGGCTCCGCCGTGGCGGAGCCTGCCGAGCCGGATTCCGCTCAGCCCGAGGCTGAGCGCGAACCGGAGTCCCCCGATGATGATGCGCCTGCCACCGGCAGGCCTCCCCAAGTTTGAAATTCGGAGCTGTCCCAGTGACAACGAATACAGCAATGCAGGACGACAATCCCCGTCCGGATGACGCCGTTTCCAATGCGCCGGCGGAAGCCTCCGCTGGCCGCGAGCCGGCCGCCGAAGGCGAGGCCCGCGGCCGTGGCCGCAAGCTGCGCACCCCGTTCCGCCGCCGTCGCGGCGACGCCGCCGCCGAGCAGGCGCCGGCTGCCGAAGGGCAGGCCGCCGCGCCCGCCCAGGCTGCCGCCGACAACGCGGACAGCCGTGGGGGCGAGCAGGAAGCCGAGCAGGCCCTGTCGTACCTGGAAACCGCTGACCGCATGGAGCAGCGCCTGGGCAAGTACCTGAACAGCGAAGCGGTGATGCCGAAGCTGCACAAGGTGCTGGCCGACGCCGGCATCGGCTCGCGCCGCGAGATGGAAGAGTTGATCGTCGCCGGCCGCGTGTCGGTCAACGGCGAGCCGGCCCATATTGGCCAGCGCGTGGCCCCGAACGACCAGGTGCGCGTCAATGGCAAGCCCATCATGCGCACCAACACCAAGAAGCCGCCGCGCGTGATCCTGTATCACAAGCCGGCCGGCGAGATCGTCAGTCATGACGATCCGGGCGGCCGCGCCAGCGTGTTCGCGCGCCTGCCCAAACTGCGCACCGGCAAGTGGCTGTCGGTCGGCCGCCTCGACCTGAATACCGAAGGCCTGCTGATCTTCACGACCTCGGGCGACATGGCCAACCGCATCATGCACCCGCGTTACGGCACCGAGCGTGAATACGCGGTGCGCGTGCTGGGCGAGATGGACGAGGCGCAGCGCCAGTCGCTGGTCGACGGCATCGAGCTGGAAGACGGCGTGGCCGCGTTCGGCGCGCTCGACTACCTGGGCGGCGACGGCAGCAACCGCTGGTACCGCGTGACCCTGCAGGAAGGGCGCAACCGCGAAGTGCGCCGCATGTTCGAGGCGGTGGGCGTGACGGTCAGCCGACTGATCCGCACCCGCTTCGGTGATGTGGTGCTGCCGCGCACGCTGCGCCGTGGCCGCTGGGAAGAACTCGACGCCTCGCTGGTCACCGCGCTGATGGTGCAGCTGGGCCTGTTGCGTGAAGACGACGAATCCGGCGGCAACCGCCGCCGTTCCAAGCAGCCGCAATCGCATGACAGCGCCTTGCCTCCGGGCTTCGGCACGATGGATCGCAATGGCATGAACGGCGCCCGTATCGGCCGCCGCGGCAAGATCCAGGGCGGCCGTGCCGGCAGCGCCGGCCAGGCGGCGGCGTGTCCGTCCGATCCTTTTGGTACTGGCCTGATGATCGCCGGCGGCTACGCCAACGGTCACCCCCTGGCGGGCGAAGCCGCCGGCAACCGCAAGGGCGGCAAGCCCGCGGGTGGCCGCGGCGCGGCGGGTGGTGGCACGGGTGGCGGCGGCAAGCCGGGCGGTCGTGCGGGTGGCAAGGCGGGCGGCGGCGGCAAGCCGCGCGGCGCGCGCGCCGCAGCCGCCAATGGTCCGGCCGCGGCGACGGGTGCGGTGGATGCGCCGGCGGGCGCCGGTCGCAAGCCGGCGGGTGGCAAGGCGGGTGGCGGCGGCAAGCCGGCCGCGCGTGGCGGCAATGCCGCTCGCGGTGGCAAGCCGGCGGGCGCCGGCCGTGGCGGCAACAAGGCTGACGGTCCGCGCGCCGGTGGCGGTGGCGCGGGTGGCGGTAACAAGGGTCCGGGCGCCGGCGGCAAGCCGCGCGCGGCCCGTAATGCGGCGTCGCCGCGTGGCGACGACTGGCAGCCTCGCGGCGCATCGGCCCATGAGTCGCGCCTGGGCGTGATGGGTGGCCGGGGCGGCCGGGGGCGCTAAACCCCCGCCGGAGCGGCGTCCGCGCGGCGCCGCTGGCTCGATCCGTCCCACATAAGCGTAAGCCCGTGACGAATCAGGCGTTTTTCCGGTTTATCTGGTAAAATCAATGGTTTTCATGGCTTCGCGTCTGTCCGTTAACGCCGTTGGCCTGTCGGTTCGCGCCGTTGCTTTGCCGCTCATGCGGCGTTTTTCATGGCTGCGCGGGTTGTACGGACTGTCTGGGCAGGCGGGTCGCTGACGGGGCGTCAGATGGGCCGTTGGCCGGTTTCATGGCTGGAGCCCATGTGGTCGCAGTGGTTTTGCGGCGCAGGTGGTCTCGGTGAAACGGGTTTGGGCTGACTGCCCTCGCTGAGTTGGCGGGTGCGTCGCAAGGGCGGCGCGAGCCGAAATTTAGGTCGCAATATAGGGCACTGCCCAGCATTGCTCCTTACGTGCAGTAGGGTGGCGGCTGGGCACTGTGCAATACGGTGGGCTGGGCGTGCAGCCCATTTTTTTTGAGTATATGGCTGATTTATTCGCATTGACCGAAGAGGCACTGGCCGGCATGGACGTCGAACTCGTCGACGTCGAACGTGCCGCGCTGGGCCTTTTGCGCGTCACGATCGATCGGGTCGGCGGTGTGCGCATCGAAGACTGCGAGCAAGTGTCCCGCCAATTGTCGCGGGTGTACGAGGTCGAGAACATCGACTACAAGCGGCTGGAAGTCGGTTCGCCGGGCATTGATCGCCCGCTGCGCAACGAGGCCGAATTCCGCCGTTTCGCAGGCGAACGCATCGAGATCAAGCTGCGCGAGGCATTGGACGGACGCAAGGTCTTTTCCGGCACGTTGACCGTGCCCGAGGAAGACGCGCCCGCAGCTCCGGACGCCGCGGCTGGGATGCACAAGACCGTGTTCGGTCTCGAATTTGAGGCAAAAAAGAACGAAGTCCAGGTGTTGAATTTCACGGTCGAGGATATCGAGCGTGCAAAACTGGACCCCGTTCTGGATTTCAAGGGCAAAAAGCGATGAGTCGCGAAATTCTTCTGTTGGTCGATGCCTTGGCGCGTGAAAAGAACGTCACGCGTGATGTCGTGTTCGGGGCGCTGGAAAGCGCGCTGGCCTCGGCCATGAAAAAGCGCTTCAAGGATGATGCGGACATTCGTGTTGCCATCGATCGTGAAACCGGTGACCACGAAGGTTTCCGCCGCTGGCTGGTGGTGCCCGACGAAGCGGGCCTGCAAGAACCCGACAAGCAGGAAATGCTGTCGGACGCCGTCGAGATCGTGCCCAACATCCAGGTGGGTGAGTACATCGAGGAACCGCTCGAGCCGATCGAGTTCGGCCGTATCGGCGCCCAGGCCGCCAAGCAGGCGATCCTGCAGAAGATCCGTGACGCCGAGCGCGAGCAGGTCCTGAACGACTTCCTCGACCGCGGCGAAACCATCGTGTCCGGCACCATCAAGCGCATGGACAAGGGCGACGCCATCATCGAGACCGGCAAGATCGAAGCGCGCCTGCCGCGCTCCGAAATGATCCCGAAGGAAAACCTCCGGGTCGCCGACCGCGTCCGCGCTTTCGTCCTGCGCGTCGACCATGCGGCCCGCGGCCAGCAGGTGATCCTGTCGCGCACCTCGCCCGAGTTCATCCGCCAGCTGTTCGAGAATGAAGTGCCCGAGATCGAGCAGGGCCTGCTCGAGATCAAGGCGGCCGCTCGCGACGCCGGCGTGCGTGCGAAGATCGCCGTGGTGGCATACGATAAGCGTATCGACCCCATCGGCACCTGCGTCGGCATGCGCGGTTCGCGCGTGACCGCCGTGCGCAACGAGCTGGGCGGCGAGCAGGTCGACATCGTGCTGTGGTCGGAAGATCCCGCGCAGTTCGTCATCGGCGCCCTGGCGCCGGCCAACGTCGAGTCCATCGTGGTGGACGAAGACAAGCACGCGATGGACGTGGTGGTCGACGAGGAAAACCTGCCCAAGGCGATCGGCGCCAAGGGCCAGAACGTGCGCCTGGCTTCCGAGCTGACCGGCTGGCAGATCAACATCATGACGCCGGAAGAAAGCCTGAACCGCCAGGAAGTCGAGCGTTCGGGCCTGCGCACCACGTTCATGAACAAGCTGGACGTCGATGAGGAAGTCGCCGACATCCTGATCGACGAAGGTTTCACCGGTATCGAGGAAATCGCCTACGTCCCCATGCAGGAACTGCTGGAGATCGAGGCGTTCGACGAAGACACCATCAATGAGTTGCGCGCCCGTGCCCGCAATGCGCTGCTGACCGAGGCCATCGCCCAGGAAGAGCGCCTTGAAACGGCGCAGGATCTGCTCGAACTCGAAGGCGTGACGCCCGAACTGGCCGCCAAGCTGGCCGAGCGTCAAGTGCATACGCGTGATGATCTGGCCGAACTGGCGACGGACGAGCTGGCGGAAATCGCCGGCCTGACCGAGCAGGAAGCCAGCGACCTCATCATGCGTGCCCGCGCCCATTGGTTCGATGAAGAATAACCAAAAGGACACGGGTCTGCGGCGGATGGCCGTCAAGTCCGCCGCATGTTCACGTTGTTTGTAATAGCTGCATATAGGGAAGAGAGAGCCTAATGTCGAGTAACACCGTCGCCCAGTTCGCTACCGAGCTGAAAATGCCTGCCAATGTGCTGCTGGAACAGCTGCGCTCGGCCGGCGTTGACCTCAAATCGGTGGACGATTCCGTCACCGACAGCGACAAGGCGAAATTGCTCGAATCGCTGCGTCGCGCCCACGGCGCGACCGAAGGCAAGAAGATCACCTTGACGCGCCGCCAGACCTCCGAGATCCGCCAGGCTGACGCCACCGGCCGCTCGCGTACCATCCAGGTCGAGGTGCGCAAGAAGCGCGTGTTCGTCAAGCGTGATCCCTCCGAAATCGCCCTTGAGCAAGCCGCCGCCGCTCGCGCCGAAGAGGAAGCGGGCGCGGAAGAAGCCCAGCAGGTGTCCGCACCCGTCGCGTCCGAAGTGGCCGCGCCGGTCGAACCGCGCGACGCCGCGCCGGTCCAGGCTCCCGCTCCGGCCCCGGTGCAAGAGCCCGTTGCTGTAGAAGCGCCCGCGCCGGTTGAAGCGCCCGCGCCTGTTGAATCCGTCGCGGCCGAAGTGCCCGCCCCCGTCGCGGCTCCCGCCGCCGAAGTCCAGGCCCAGCCTGAACCGGAACCGACGTCGGCGCCCGCTCCTGCCGAGCCCGTGGCCGAAGAGGCCAAGCCCGAAGTCAAGACTGAATCCACCGAGCCCAAGGCTGAAGAAGCCAAGCCGGAACCCGTTGTGCTAGCCAATACGTCCGAACCATCGTCATCCCAGGCCGCCGCGCCTGTCGCCCAGGTGCCGCCTGCCGCGAAGTCTGAACCCGTCAAACCCGCCGCCAAGCCGGTCGAGTCCGCTGCGCCCGCCGCCAAGATCGGCAACCGCGCCGACAACCGCCGCGCCGGCCCGCCGCTCGCCGCCTCCGCCACTGGCGCCGGCCGCGACGAGGCCCGCCGTGCCGCCGAGGCCGAAGCCGCCGCGCTGCGCGAGATGCTGAACCGCCCGCGCAAGGTGCTGCGCGCCCCCGAACCGGAAGCCCCGCCCGCGGCGGCCGCTCCGATCTCGGGCACGCTGCACAAGCCGGCCGGCAAGCCCGGCGCCGCGCCTGGCGCCAAGAAGGACGCCAAGCCCGCCGCGCCCGGCACCAAGAAGACCATCAAGACGGCCGAGGTCGCCTCGACCTGGTCGGATGACGCCTCGCGCAAGAAGCCGGCCGACAAGCCGGCGGCGCCGGCCAGCCGTGACGGCTGGCGTGCCGGCGGCAAGGGCGGTGGCAAGAGTGGCGGCCGCGGTGGCCGCAACCAGCACAACGACCGCCGCAACGAGCCGGCGCCGCAGGAATTCATCGCGCGTGAAGTGCACGTGCCGGAAACCATCAGCGTGGCCGACCTGGCCCACAAGATGTCCGTCAAGGCCGCCGAAGTCATCAAGCAATTGATGAAGCTGGGCCAGATGGTCACCATCAACCAGGTGCTGGACCAGGAAACGGCCATGATCGTGGTCGAGGAACTGGGCCACGTGGCGATCGCCGCCAAGCTCGACGATCCGGAAGCCTTCCTGGATGAAACCGCCAGCGTGTCGGAAGCCGAACAGCTGCCGCGCGCTCCGGTCGTGACCGTGATGGGCCACGTCGACCACGGCAAGACCTCGCTGCTGGACTACATCCGCCGCGCCAAGGTTGCCGCGGGCGAAGCCGGCGGCATTACGCAGCACATTGGCGCCTACCACGTGGAAACCGAGCGTGGCATGGTGACCTTCCTGGATACCCCGGGCCACGAGGCGTTCACCGCCATGCGTGCCCGTGGCGCCAAGGCCACCGACATCGTCATCCTGGTCTGCGCGGCCGACGACGGCGTGATGCCGCAGACGCGTGAAGCCATCCACCATGCCAAGGCCGCAGGCGTGCCGATGGTGGTGGCCATGACCAAGATCGACAAGCCCAGCGCCAACCCCGAGCGCGTCAAGCAGGAACTGGTCGCCGAGGAAGTGGTGCCGGAAGAATACGGCGGCGACGTGCCGTTCGTGCCGGTGTCGGCCAAGACCGGCGAGGGCATCGACGCGCTGCTCGAGAACGTGCTGCTGCAAGCCGAACTGCTGGAACTGAAGGCTCCGGTCGACTCGGCCGCCAAGGGCCTGGTGATCGAAGCCCGCCTGGACAAGGGCCGCGGCCCGGTTGCGACCATCCTGGTCCAGAGCGGCACGCTGAACCGTGGCGACGTGGTGCTTGCTGGCGCCAGCTTCGGCCGCGTCCGCGCCATGCTCGACGAGAACGGCAAGCCGATCCAGGCCGCCGGCCCGTCGATCCCGGTGGAAATCCAGGGCCTGACCGAAGTGCCGGCCGCCGGCGACGAGCTGATGGTGCTGTCCGACGAGCGCAAGGCGCGCGAAATCGCGCTGTTCCGCCAGGGCAAGTTCCGCGACGTCAAGCTGGCACGCCAACAGGCCGCCAAGCTGGAATCGATGTTCGACAACCTGGGCGAAGGCACCCAGACCCTGGCGCTGATCGTCAAGACCGACGTGCAGGGTTCGCAGGAAGCGCTGGTGCAGTCGCTGACCAAGTTGTCGACCGACGAAGTCCGTGTGCAAGTGGTGCACGCGGCCGTGGGCGGCATCTCGGAAAGCGACATCAACCTGGCGATCGCCTCGAACGCCGTGGTGATCGGCTTCAACGTCCGCGCCGAAGCCAGCGCCAAGAAGCTGGCCGAGACCAACGGCATCGACGTGCGCTACTACAACATCATCTACGACGCCGTGGACGAAGTGAAGGCAGCCATGTCGGGCATGTTGGCGCCCGAGAAGAAGGAAGAGATCATCGGCCTGGTCGAGATCCGCGAGGTCTACAGCATCTCCCGCATCGGCAACATCGCCGGTTGCATGGTGCTCGACGGCCTGGTGCGTCGCGATTCGCAGGTCCGCCTGCTGCGCAACAACGTGGTCCAGTGGACCGGTCAGCTCGATTCGCTGCGCCGCTTCAAGGACGACGTCAAGGAAGTCAAGTCGGGCTTCGATTGCGGTCTTACGCTGCGCGGCAACAACGACATCCAGGTGGGTGACCAGCTGGAAGTCTTTGAAATCAAGGAAATCGCGCGTACGCTGTAAGGCGTCGCGAGGCATTGTTTCTAATGAGCCGTCACAAGTCCAAAGCCATCCCCGGTCGCAATCTGCGACTGGCCGACCAGATCCAGAAGGATCTGGCCGGGATCATCCAGCGCGAGATCGACACGACCCGCGCTGGCTTGATCACGCTCTCCGGTGTGGAACTGTCGACCGACTACGCGCATGCCAAGGTGTATTTCACGGTCCTGGGCGCCGAGCCCGAGGCCGCGACCGCCTTGCTGAACGAGAAGGCCGGCTGGCTGCACTCCCAGCTGTACAAGCTGCTGCACATTCACACTGTCCCCACTTTGCGCTTCTTCCACGACGAGCAGATTGCCCGTGGTATCGAAATGTCGATCCTCATCGACCGCGCAAACCGGCCCGGCCCGCACTCGGGCGTGCCCGACGAACCTGAAGACCAGTCCTGATCGGGCTGTCGTCACTGCTTTAATTTCCGGATTCCGACGATGGCTAAACGACGCGGGCTTGCGCTCGACGGTGTGCTGTTGCTCGACAAACCCGTAGGTTTGTCGAGCAACCACGCGCTGCAACGCGCCAAGCGTGCCATGGACGCGGCGAAAGCCGGCCATACCGGCACCCTCGACCCCTTCGCCACCGGCCTGCTGGTGTGCTGCATGGGCCGGGCAACCAAGATTTCCGGCGCGATGCTCAACGCCGACAAGGCATATCGCGCTACGCTTCAATTTGGGGAGGAAACCGATTCCGGCGACCTGACCGGCAACGTGGTGTCCACCGCCGCGCCCGGTTTCGTGGTCGAGGAACAGGCCCTGCGCGAAGCGCTGTCACGTTTCTCGGGCACGATCGAGCAGATTCCGCCCATGTATTCGGCGCTCAAGCGCGACGGCAAGCCGCTGTACGAATACGCGCGCCAGGGCATCGAACTGGAACGCCCGCCGCGGCAGATTACGATTTACCGCATCGAGCTGCTGTCCCTGAACGGGACGCAGGCAGAGATCGATGTGGCTTGCAGTAAAGGCACATACATCCGGACGCTGGCCCAGGACATCGGGCGCGCGCTGGGCTGTTACGCCCACCTGGCGGCGCTGCGGCGCACGCACGTCGGGCCATTTTCTCTGGAACGCGCCGTTGCGCTGGATGCCTTGCAGGCGATGCCAGACCCCAAGCAGGCATTGCTTGCACTGAACGAATTGCCGGCGGGCTTGCTGCCCGCCACCACCTTAAAGGACTCGCTATGACTCGCGCCTTGCGCAACGTCGCCATCATCGCCCACGTGGACCACGGTAAAACCACCCTGGTCGACCAGCTGCTGCGCCAATCCGGCACCTTCCGCGAAAACCAGGCGCTGACCGAACGGGTCATGGACTCGAACGACCTGGAAAAAGAACGCGGCATCACGATTCTGGCCAAGAACTGTGCCGTTGAATACGAAGGCACGCACATCAACATCGTCGACACCCCGGGGCACGCGGACTTCGGTGGCGAAGTCGAGCGCGTGCTGTCGATGGTCGACGGCGTGCTGCTGCTGGTCGACGCCGTCGAAGGCCCGATGCCGCAGACGATCTTCGTGACCCGCAAGGCGCTGGCCCTGGGCCTGAAGCCGATCGTGGTGGTCAACAAGGTCGACCGTCCGGGCGCCCGCACCGACTTCGTCATCAACGCCACCTTCGACCTGTTCGACAAGCTGGGCGCGACCGACGAGCAGCTGGACTTCCCGGTGGTGTACGCCTCGGGCCTGTCCGGCTACGCCGGCCTGACCGCGGACGTGCGCGAAGGCGACATGCGCCCGCTGTTCGAAGCCATCCTGCAGCACGTGCCGCAGCGTGACGACGATCCCAACGGCCCGCTGCAGATGCAGATCATCTCGCTGGACTACAACAGCTACGTCGGCAAGATCGGCGTGGGCCGCATCAACCGCGGCCGCATGCGTCCCGGCATGGATGTGGCGTACAAGTTCGGCCCCGACGGCCAGGGCGGCCGCGGCCGCATCAACCAGGTGCTGAAGTTCCACGGCCTGGAGCGCATCGTGGTGGATGAAGCCGAAGCCGGCGACATCGTGCTGATCAACGGTATCGAAGACCTGGGCATCGGTTGCACCGTGACCGACCCGGTGACGCAGGAAGTGCTGCCGATGCTGCGCATCGACGAGCCGACGCTGACCATGAACTTCATGGTCAACACCTCGCCGCTGGCCGGCCGTGAAGGCAAGTTCGTCACCAGCCGCCAACTGCGCGACCGCCTGGACCGCGAGCTGAAGTCGAACGTGGCGCTGCGCGTGCGCGACACCGGCGACGACACCGTGTTCGAAGTGTCGGGCCGCGGCGAACTGCACCTGACGATCCTGCTGGAAACGATGCGCCGCGAAGGCTACGAGCTGGCCGTGTCGCGTCCGCGCGTGGTGTTCAAGGAAGTCGACGGCGTGAAGTGCGAGCCGTTCGAGTCGCTGACCATCGACGTCGAAGACGCCCACCAGGGCGGCGTGATGGAAGAACTGGGCCGCCGCAAGGGCGATCTGCAGGACATGCAGCCGGACGGCCGTGGCCGCACCCGCCTGGAATACCTGATCCCCGCCCGTGGCCTGATCGGCTTCCAGAACGAGTTCCTGACGCTGACGCGCGGCACCGGCCTGATGAGCCATATCTTCCACGAATACGCGCCCATCAAGGAAGGCTCGATCGGCGAACGCCGCAACGGCGTGCTGATCAGCCAGGACAACGGCGACGCCGTGGCCTACGCGCTGTGGAAGCTGCAGGATCGCGGCCGCATGTTCGTGAACCCGGGCGATGCGCTGTACGAAGGCATGATCATCGGCATCCACAGCCGCGACAACGACCTGGTCGTGAATCCGATCAAGGGCAAGCAGCTGACCAACGTGCGCGCCTCGGGCACCGACGAAGCCGTGCGCCTGGTGCCGCCGATCCAGATGTCGCTGGAATACGCCGTGGAATTCATCGACGACGACGAACTGGTCGAAATCACGCCCAAGTCGATCCGCCTGCGCAAGCGTCACCTGCAGGAAAACGACCGCAAGCGCGCCGCGCGCGAATCCGCCGTCTGAGGCGAAGCGGGGTTCGTGCCCCGCGGCTGAAAACGGAAAAGCCGCACACCTTTCGGGGTGTGCGGCTTTTTTTCGTCGATCGCCGGTTGGTGATCGACCGGCGGCGCGGCGCGTGGGTCTCAGGCGTGCTGGTGCCGGTATTCCTGCGTCTTGCCGCCATAGCCATAGGCCGCGGCGCGCGCGTCGATCACGTGCACGTAGGAGCATTCGTGCAGCTCGCCCAGGACCTCGCCGAAGGCCGCGTAGATCTCCTGGATGAAGCGCGCCTTCTCGGCCTTGGTGTTGGTCTCGTCGGTGACGCTGATGTCCAGGTGGAAGGCGTTCTTGCCCAGTTCCGACAGGGGACGCGCACCGATGAACCACTGGTCGTGGGGGATGTGCTGCAGCGTGATGGCGATGACCGGCAGCTTCTTGCCGAGCACGGATTGCGTCAGGCTGGCGACCGAATCGACGATGCGGCGGTTGCGGGCGGCATCGGGCTGGCCGGAAACGTGGATGACGATGTGGGGCATGACAGGCTCCTTGGGTGAGGGGGAATGGAGCCAGTGTAGGGACCGCATTGACATCGGAAAAGCGGGAATTTACGATTTCATCCATCGTATAAACCGTTGGATAAATCATGTCCGGATTCGATCTCGACCAGCTGCGCACCCTGGTGGCGGTGCTGGACGCGGGCAGCCTGACCGCCGCCGCGCCCAAGGTGTTCCTGTCGCAGTCGTCGGTCAGCGAGCAGATGCGCAAGCTGGAGGAGCGGGCCGGCCAGCCGCTGCTGATCCGCGGCAAGGCGGGCGTGATCGCCACTCCCGCCGGCGAGCGCCTGCTGGCGCATGCGCGCGCCATCCTGGCGCTGAGCGACGAGGCCTTTCGCGACCTGCGCGGCGTGGCGCTGCGCGGTGAACTGCGGCTGTGCATCACCGATTACTTCCGTCCTGGCGACGTGGCGCGGCTGCTGCGGCGCCTGAACGAGCAGTATCCGCAGGTGCGCATGCACGTCACCATCATGAAGAGCGGCACGATCGAGGCGGCCTACGAACGCGGCGAAGTGGATGTCGGCATTTCGATGGTGATCCAGGAGCGCGGCGCGTCGAAAGGGCGGCCGCAGGGGCCGTTGCTGCGGCGCGAATCGCTGCTGTGGATGGCGGCCGAGGGTGCGCCGGCGCCGGCGCCGGTGGCGCCGCTGCCGTTGCTGGCGCTGCCCGAGACCTGCGCGTTGCGCCAGTACGCCGAGCGGCTGCTGGCGCGGCGCGCGGTGCCGTACGCGGTGGCGCATGTGGCCTCGGGCGTGGCCGGGCTGCAACTGGCGATCGCGGCGGGGTTGGGCGTGGCCTGCCTGAACGAGTCGGCGCTGACGCCCGGCATCGGCCGCCTGCAGGCGCCGGGCCTGCCGCCATTGCCCGACGTCGAATTTCGCCTGTTGCCGCCGCGGCCGGGCGAAGACCCCTTCATCGGCCAGGCGCGCGAGGCGATCGAGCGGGCGCTGCGTTGAGCCGGCCTCGGCGCGGCGGCTAGCGGACCTGCCGGTTTGGCGCGCGCATCAGCCACTGCAGGAATTCACGGCCCGGACCGGCCTCGCCGACGATGGCGCCGATGGGCTGGAACGCGCCCGGCGACTCGATCCGCAGGCGCTCGAAATGGCCATGCTGCAGATACCAGCCGGCCAGCGTCAGCGGCACCATGGCCAGCGCCTGCTGCGCCTGCATGACCGCGATCAGCAGCGGCATGGGGGGCGCGGCGCTGGCCAGGCGGCATAGCCGCGGCACCACGCCGGCGCGCTCGAAGAAGGCGGTGAAGACGGCGTGGATCGCCAGTTCGGGGCGTGGCCGTATCCACAACTGGGAGGCCACCTGCGCCAGCGTGGGCGCGGCATCGCGGGCCAGCAGCGGATGGCCCGGCGTGGCGACGATGATGGCGGCATCCTGTTGCAGCGGGACGAATTCCAGGCCGGCGGGCACCGCTTCCGGGCGCCGGCACAGCAGCAGGTCCAGGTTGCCCGCGGCCGCCAGCGGCAGTAATTGTTCGCGGCTGCCTTCCTGGAAGTCCACCTGCAGGTGGGGATGGGTCCGCATGTAGGCCGGCAGGCGTTCGGCCAGCAGGCCGCTGCTGGCCGCCGGAATGGCGCCCAGGCGCAGGTTGCCCGAGGCGCCGCCGCGCAGGGCGGCGACCGAGTCGGTCGAGGCGCGAAGCGTGGTCAGCATGCCGCGCGCGCAATCGGCCATCAACTGTCCGCTGCGGGTGGCGCGCATGCCGCGGGCGTGGCGCTCGAACAGTTCCACGCCCAGCAGGGATTCGATGTCGGCCAGCGCGTGGGTGGCGGCCGGCTGGCTCATGCCGATCTGGGCGGCGGCCTGCTGCAGGCTGCCCAGTTCGGCCACGCCGGCCAGCAGTTGCAGGTGGCGCAGGCGTCCCTTGGCCAGGAGGCGGGCAAGCAGGGTGGCGGGGGCGACGTCCATGGCACGAGCGAATAAGCTATTCAAAATGTGAATGTATTGCCGCATTAATGTATTTGAAATAAGGATATGCCCTGCCCAGAATGGCGTGATGCCGGCTACCGGTTTCCACTCGAGGATTCGCCATTCCATGAAGTCCCGTCTGTTGCATGCTGTCGTCTGCGCCGCCCTGGTCGGCGCTTCCTCCGTGGCGCTCGGGCAGGGCGCCTATCCCTCGCAGCCGGTGCGCCTGATCGTGCCGTTCGCGCCGGGCGGTTCCACCGATGTGCTGGCGCGGGCCGTGGCCGATGGCCTGCGCAAGGAACTGGGCCAGAGCGTGGTGGTGGAAAACCGCGCCGGCGCCGGCGGCCTGATCGGCACCGAGGCCGTGGCGCGGGCCGAGCCTGACGGCTACACGTTGGGCATGGCCACGGTCAGCACCATGGCCGTCAATCCGCTGCTGTACGGCACTGGCCGCGTCGATCCCGCGACCCAGTTGAAGCCGGTTGGCTCGGTGGCGAACGTGCCGGTGGTGTGGATGGTGAATCCGGCCTTTCCGGCCACCGATTTCGCGCAGTTCCTGGCCGAGCTGCGCGCCCATCCCGGCAAGTATTCCTTCGGTTCGCCGGGCGTCGGCTCGCTTGGCCACCTGAACCTGGCGGCCATGAATGCCGACCTCAAGGTCGAGGTGCTGCACGTGCCGTATCGCGGCATGGGCCCGGCGCTGACCGCGGCGGTGGGCGGAGAGGTGCAGGTGCAACAGGACCAATACGTTTCGGCGCAATCGCTGATCAAGGCGGGCAAGCTGCGCCCGATCGCGGTGGCCGCGCCGACGCGCCTGGCGGGCCTGCCGCAGCTGCCGACGCTGGCCGAGCTTGGCTATCCGCAGCTCAATGCCCTGGGACAGACCTGGTTCGGCCTGGTGGCGCCAGCGGGCACGCCCGATGCGGTGGTGCAGAAACTCAATGACGCAGTGCGGCAGGCCATGGCGGATCCGGCCCTGGTGCAGCGGCTGGCCACCCTCGGCGCGGCGCCCGAGACCGGCACGCCGCGGGCCTTCGCGCAGCGCATTGCCGAGACGCTGGCCGCCAATCGGAAAATCATTGAAACTGCCGCCATCAAGCTTGACGAGTAAGCGTTGCACCGCCGGCGGCGTGTCGTCGCCGGCGCCTGTAGACCCTGTAGAACCGCCACTGGAGACACGATGGGAGCCATCGACAAACTTGCCCCGTTCATCGACGCCCGCAGCGACCGCTATGCGGAACTGAGCGACCGCATCTGGAGCCTGGCCGAGCTGCGCTATGACGAGCACAAATCGGCCGAACTGCACATCGCCATGCTGGAAGAGGCCGGCTTTCGCGTCACGCGCGACGCGGCAGGGATCCCGACGGCGTTCGTCGCCGAGGCCGGCGCGGGCGGCCCGGTCATCGGCATCCTGGGCGAGTACGACGCCCTGTCGGGGCTGAGCCAGGAAAGCGGCGCCTTCGCCTGTCAGCCATCGCCGGAAACGCCCAATGGCAACGGCCACGGTTGCGGCCACCACCTGCTGGGCACGGCCGCGCATTTCGCCGCGGTGGCGGTCAAGGAGTTCCTGGAAAGCAACGGCCTGCCGGGCCGCATCCGCTTCTACGGCTGTCCGGCCGAGGAGGGCGGGTCGGGCAAGACCTTCATGGCGCGCGCCGGGCTGTTCGACGACCTCGACGCGGCGCTGACCTGGCATCCGGCTTCGCACACGGGCATCTTCCACCAGTCGTCGCTGGCCAATATTCAGGCCTATTTCCGCTTCCGCGGCGTGGCCGCGCACGCCGCCAATTCGCCGCATCTGGGCCGCAGCGCGCTGGACGCGGTGGAGCTGATGAACGTGGGCGTGAACTATCTGCGTGAGCACATGGTGCCGGACGCACGGGTGCACTACGCCGTGACCAACAGCGGCGGCATTTCGCCGAACGTGGTGCAGGCCCGCGCCGAGGTGCTGTACCTGGTGCGCGCGCCGATCAACGCACAGGCGGCCGAGCTGTACGAGCGGGTCAAGAACGTGGCCCGCGGCGCGGCGCTGATGACCGACTGCGAGCTGGAGATCGTGTTCGACAAGGCCTGCTCGAACTACATTCCCAACGACGTGCTCAACCAGGTCATGTACGCCAACATGCAGGCGCTGCAGGGGCCCGCGTACACAGAGGGTGAACAGCAGGCCGCGCGCCGCATGTGGGACGCGATTTCCGCCGACGACATCGACAACGCCGGCAAGAACCTGGGCGCGGTGCTGCGCAATCCGACGCCGTTGTTCAGCGGGGTGGCACCGTACGAGCCCGGCAAGCACGAGATCAGCTATGGCTCGACCGACGTCGGCGACGTCAGCTGGGTGACGCCCACGGCGCAATGCTGGGGCGCCTGCTACGCCTACGGCACGCCGTTCCATTCCTGGCAGATGGTGGCGCAGGGCAAGCTGTCGCTGGCGCACAAGGGCATGGTGCACGCGGCCAAGGTCATCGCGGCCACCGCCGCCGACCTGTATGGCCAGCCCGAGGCGCTGGCGCGCGCCAAGGAGGAACTGCTGGAAATGCGCCGCGGCCAGCCCTACGTCTGCCCGATTCCGGCCGACGTGCTGCCGTCGTTCATGCGCAGGTAGGCGGCACGGGGCGGCACTTGCGGGAGGCCGCCCGTGGTGTCCGGCCCGCTTGAGGCGGGCCGGCGCCGGTCAGGCCGGCAGGGAAGGCGCGTATTGCGCTTCCGAACTGGCCTTCTGGTGGAATTCGACCACCTTGCGCACGACCTTGCGGGGATCGTCCTCGATGATGAAAAGATCCAGGTCATGCGCGCCAATCATGCCATTGCCCAGCACCTGGCCGCCCAGCCATTCGACCAGGCCCGACCAGTACTCGCTGCCCACCAGCACGATGGGCGCGGCCGGGACCTTGCCGGTCTGGATCAGCGTCAACGCTTCGAAGAGCTCGTCCAGGGTGCCGAAGCCGCCCGGCATCGCCACGTAGGCGAAGCTGTGCATGAAAAACGTGGCTTTGCGTGAAAAAAAGTACTCAAACGAGAGACTGATGGTTTGATACTCGTTGTTGTGCGCTTCGTGCGGCAGGCTGATGTTCAGCCCGATGCTGGTGCCGCCGGTTTCGAACGCGCCCTTGTTGGCGGCTTCCATGATGCCCGGGCCGCCGCCCGCGATGACCGCGAATCCCGCCTCGGCCAGGGCGGCCGAGATTGCCACGGTGGTTTCGTAGTGGGGGGAGTTGCGGCTGACGCGCGCACTGCCGAAGACACTGACTGCTGGCCCGATGTTCGCGAGCTTTTCGGCCGCCGTCCGTATCTCTGACATAATCAGCGGAATTTGTTTTTCGGCGGGCGTCGCCGCAATTGTTGCCGCAGTTGTTGCCATATCTGCCTTTGTAACCATGAAAAAAACCTTATTGCTGGTCGACGGTTCAAGCTACTTGTACCGCGCTTTTCACGCTATGCCTGATTTGCGCAATGCGCAAGGCGAACCTACGGGTGCGCTGTACGGCGTGGTCAATATGTTGCGCAAGCTTGTATCCGACTATAAGGCAGAGTATGCCGCATGTATTTTCGATGCGCGTGGCAAGACGTTCCGGGACGATCTGTATCCGGAATACAAGTCGCACCGCCCGCCCATGCCGGAAGACCTGGCGGCGCAGATCGAGCCCATCCACCGCGCCGTGCGCGCGCTGGGCTGGCCGGTGCTGGCCATCGAGGGCGTCGAGGCCGATGACGTGATCGGCACGCTGGCCTGCCGCGCCGCCGAGCGCGGCGTGCACACGGTGGTGTCCACCGGCGACAAGGACCTGGCGCAGCTGGTCAACAGCCACGTCACGCTGGTCAACACCATGAGCGGCGAGGTGCTGGACGAGGCCGGCGTGGTCAACAAGTTCGGCGTGCCGCCGGACCGCATCGTCGACTACCTGATGCTGGTGGGCGACACCGTCGACAACGTGCCGGGCGTGACCAAGGTCGGCCCCAAGACGGCCGCCAAGTGGATCTCGGAATTCGGTTCGATCGACAAGCTGGTCGAGGGCGCCGAGGGCATCAAGGGCGTGGCCGGTAGCAACCTGCGCGAAGCCATCCCCAACTTCCCGCTGACGCGCCAGTTGCTGACCGTCAAGTGCGATTGCGACCTGACCGGCCATGTCGAGAGCGTCGACGACCTGACCCCGCGCGGCCGCGACGAGGCCACGCTGACCGAACTGTACGAACGCTACGGTTTCCGCACCTGGCTGCGTGACCTGACCGGCGACGCCGAGCGCGTGCCCACGGGCGATGCCCGCGTGGCGGTCGAAGCGCCGGCCGCGCCGGCCGAGCTGGACTACCGCATCATTGACAACTGGCAGGCGTTCGACGCCTGGATGGAACTGGCGCAGGGCGCCGAGCTGGTGGCGCTGGACACCGAGACCACCTCGCTGGACGAGATGCGGGCCAAGCTGGTCGGCCTGTCGATGGCGGTGGCGCCGGGCGTGGCCTGCTACATCCCGGTGGCGCACCACGGCCCGGATGGCGCGACCCAGTTGCCCAAGGCCGACGTGCTGGAGCGTCTGCGCCCGTGGCTGCAGGACGCCTCGCGCGCCAAGCTGCTGCACCACGCCAAGTACGACACCCACGTGTTCGCCAACGAAGGCATCCGCCTGGCGGGCATCGCCGAAGACACCATGCTGCAGGCCTACGTGCTGGAGTCGCATCGCGGCGTCGGCCTGAACGACCTGGCGCAGCGCTACCTGGGCCGCAGCGGCGTCTCGTACGAAGACCTGTGCGGCAAGGGCGCCAAGCAGATCGGCTTCGACGAAGTGGCGGTGGACAAGGCCGGCCACTACGCCGCCGAGGACGCCGACTTCACGCTGCAGCTGCACCAGGTGCTGCGCCCGCAGGTGGCGGCCGACGCCGGGCTGGAACGCATCTACCTGCTGGAAATGCAGGTGTCGGCGGTGCTGACCACCATCGAGCGCAACGGCGTCAAGGTCGACGCCGCCGAGCTGGGCCGCCAGAGCCACAAGCTGGGCCAGGAAATGCTGCAACTCGAGCAGAAGGCCTACGAACTGGCCGGTCAGCCCTTCAACCTGAATTCGCCCAAGCAGCTGGGCGAGATCCTGTTCGGCCGCATGCAGTTGCCGGTGGTGCGCAAGACCGCCGGCGGCGCGCCGTCGACCGACGAGGAAGTGCTGAGCAAGCTGGCGCAGGACTACCCGCTGCCGCAGGTGCTGCTGGAATACCGCGGGCTGTCCAAGCTCAAGTCCACCTATACGGACAAGCTGCCGCGCATGATCAACCCGGATACCGGTCGCGTGCACACGCACTATTCGCAGGCCGCGGTGATCACCGGCCGGCTGGCCTCGTCCGATCCCAACCTGCAGAACATTCCCGTGCGCACCGAGGCCGGGCGCCGGGTGCGCGAGGCGTTCATCGCCGAGCAGGGCCTGCTGCTGTCGGCCGACTATTCGCAGATCGAGCTGCGCATCATGGCGCACGTGTCGGACGACGCCAACCTGCAGCGCGCCTTCGCCGCCGGCGAGGACATCCACCGCGCCACGGCCTCGGAAGTGTTCGGCGTGTCGCTGGCGGACGTCTCGTCCGAGCAGCGGCGCGCGGCCAAGGCCATCAACTTCGGCCTGATCTACGGCATGGGCGTGTTCGGCCTGGCGTCGAACCTGGGCATCACGCGGGACGCGGCGCAGGCCTACATCGACCGCTACTTCGCCCGCTATCCCGGCGTGGCGATGTACATGGAGAACACGCGCCGCGTGGCGCGCGAGCAGGGCTATGTCGAGACCGTGTTCGGGCGCCGGCTGCAATTGCCGGAGATCCGCGGCGCCTCGGGCCCGCGCCGGCAGGGCGCCGAGCGCGCGGCGATCAACGCGCCGATGCAGGGCACCGCGGCCGACCTGATCAAGATGGCCATGGTGGCGGTGCAGGACTGGCTCGAGGCCGAGAAACTGCAGACCCGCATGATCATGCAGGTGCACGATGAACTGGTGCTGGAAGCGCCCGACGCGGAACTGGAAGTGGTCAAGGAAGCCCTGCCGCGGCTGATGTGCACCGTGGCCGAGCTGCGCGTGCCGCTGGTGGCCGAGGTGGGCGTGGGCAAGAACTGGGAACAGGCGCACTGACACGCCTGGACGGCGGCGCGCCCGTGAACGGGCCGCTCGCCGTGGATTGCTTGGATCGGGCCGTCCGGGCCGCGCAGCGTCCGGTGGCCCATTTCCGCTTTTGCGGCTGCAACAATATAATGTTGCGCTTCCCCCTGACCATAATACGTCCCCCAAATGCTGCTGCTCTGGGTCCTGCTTGCCACCGTCACCGGTGGCCTCATCGCCGTCCTTGTCGCCAGCTGGCTGGCCTACAAGGTGTTCGCCCATTACCTGCATCACATGGTCAGCCTGTCCGTGGGGGTGCTGCTGTCGGTGGCGCTGCTGCACCTGCTGCCGGAAGCCTTCGAGAGCGGGGTGGCCGACGCCCATGTGCTGTTCGGGCTGATGCTGGCGTCGCTGATCGGATTTTTCGTGCTGGAGAAGATCGCGCTGCTGCGCCACAGCCATCACCACGAGGGCGACGGGCACCACCATCATCATGGCCATGACCGGCATGAGGCGGGACGCGGGGGCGTGCTGATCCTGGTCGGCAGCTCGCTGCACAACCTGTGCGACGGCGTGCTGGTGGCGGCGGCCTTCCTGACCGACCCGCTGCTGGGCGTGCTGACGGCGGCCTCGATCATCGTGCACGAAGTGCCGCACAAGCTGGGCGACTTCGTCGTGCTGCTCAATGCCGGCCTGGCGCGCCGCCGCGCCTTCGCGCTGATCCTGTTCACCAGCTTGTGTTCAGCCTTGGGCGGCATAATAGGTTACTTCGTGCTGCAGCAGGCCCAGGACTGGGTGCCGTACGTATTGGTGGTTGCCGCCAGCAGCTTCCTCTACATCTCGGTGGCCGACCTGATGCCGCAGATGCACGAACGGGTATCCCTGGCCGATGCGGTGCCGCAACTGCTGCTGGTGGGCGTGGGCGTGGTGCTGATCTACAGCGTGACGACCCTGATGCACCACGGGCATGAGCACGAGGCGGGCGCTGGCGCGGCCCGCACGGAGCACGTCCACACACATTGAAGCGTGGCGGTCGCGATACCCGGCTTTGCTTCCGATCCTGGCCGGTCCTGTCGCGCTCGCCCCCGATGGCGAACCGCGGCGCGCCGGCTCCGCGTTGATCCCTACACAGGAGTTCGCCATGAGTTTTTCCGCCGCCGCCGGCAACGTCGCCCCCACCGTGATCCACACGGACACCCAGGGGCTGGTTCACGGGGATTTCCAATTGCCCGTGGCCGATGGATCCATCAGCGCCTACTACGCCGCCCCCGAGGGCAAGCGCGACCTGCCGGTCGTGCTGGTGGTGCAGGAGATCTTCGGGGTGCACGAGCACATCAAGGATGTCTGCCGCCGCGTGGCCAAGGCTGGCTACCTGGCCGTGGCCGCGAACCTGTACGAGCGCCAGGGTGACGCGTCGACCTATACCGATATCCCCAAGCTGATCGCCGAGATCGTCAGCAAAGTGTCCGACGAACAGGTGTTCGCCGATCTGGACGCCAGCGTGGCCTGGGCCGCGCAGCACGGCGGCGATCCGAAACGGGTGGCGGTGACGGGGTTCTGCTGGGGCGGCCGCCTGACGTGGATGTATGCGGCGCACAATCCGGACGTGAAGGTGGGCGTGGCCTGGTACGGCAAGCTGAGCGCGGGCCATGGGCCGTTGATCAAGCGCTATGCGTTCGATGTGGTCAATGAGCTGCACGCGCCGGTGCTGGGACTGTATGGCGCCAAGGACACGGGGATTCCGGTGTCGGATATCGAGATCATGAAGGGCAAGCTGGCGGCGGGGAACGAGAATGCCCGGCGGTCGGAGTTCGTGGTGTATCCGCAGGCGGATCATGCGTTCATGGCGGATTACAGGATGAGTTATCAGGCTGAGGCGGCCAAGGATGGGTGGGGGAGGATGCTTGAGTGGTTCGAGCGGTACCTTTGAGGGGGATTTTTCCTCTGGGCGTGATGAAGCCGCTGCGCGTTTGCGTGGCGGTTTTTTTTGGGCGGTTGTTGCTTCGTGGGCCGCCCGGCGCGGGTGGCGCACGGGTGGGCGCGCCTGCGATTGCGGTCCGGAGCGTTCGCTCCGGACTTCCCCGTGCTCAACCTCGTCCGCCTTCGGCTCCCTACGGTTTCCGCCGGGCGCATCTGACGGCGCGCCCACCCGTGCGCCACCCGCGCCGGGCTAGCGGTTTCGAGGCATGGGGCGCTGCTGGACCGCGGCGGCATGCGAGAGGTTTGCGGGGCCCGCCAGGACCGGCTGCGCGGGCAGCCGGTCCTGGCATACGTGGTGTGCGGCTTTGGGGCTTGGCTCGCTGCGCGCGGGGGGCGGTGTGGGCGTTGGGAGAGGATGCGGCGCGGGGAGGCTGGCTGTCCTGTCATGCGGGAGGACGCGCGGTGAGCGTCCTGCATACCTCGCACGTGCCACGGTCGCCGCCTTGTGGCATGCCTGCTTCAAGCCGGGGTAGCCCCATCGGTGGCAGCCATTGAGGGGCAGTGAGGGAGCCATCGCTTCCCCGGATGACGGACCCGCCGTGATAGCCGCCGCTTAGTTTCGTCAGTGCCTCAAGCCGGGTTAGCCCCCAACGGTGGCAGCCAATGAGGGGCAGCGAGGGAACCATCGCAATCCCCCCGCTAGGATGGCAGGCCCGCCGCCCGGCCGCCCGAAGGCGGGCCAGCCCCCTCGGGGGGCAGCAAGCGCGCGAAGCGCGCGCCGCGTGGGGGCCTCAATTCCCCGCTTCGCGAAGGCGGCTGGGGAGGAGTTCGCCGTGGCGGGCCAGGAGGGGGTAGGCGGCGGCGCCGACGAGGTGGGAGTTGATGCCCTTCATGTCGCGCAGGATGTCGAGGTAGAGGGCGCCGACTTCGGCGGCGTCGACCTGGCCGGCCTTGATCTTTTGCAGGTGGACGTCGGCGGCCTGGGTCTCGATGGTGCGGAAGCGCGACTTCTCGCCGGCCAGGGCGCGGGCCTGGCGCAGGTCGTCGTTGACGAAGAGGGCGGCGGCCTGGCGTTGGTTGGCGATCAGTTCGCCGAGGGTGTCGTCGAGGCTGGCGCGCTGTTCGGGCGAGAAGGTCCAGCCCTGCTTGCGCAGCTTGGCGATGTGGCTGAGCAGGCCGTGGTGGGCGATGTCGCCGGCGTGGCCGATGTTGCTGGTGAAGGCCAGGATGTCGTCCATGCGCTGCAGGTCGCCGCGCGTCATGTTTTCCTGGTCCAGGGTGGCCAGGTAGGTGGTGATGGCGTTTTCCAGCTTGTCCAGGGCGGCGTCGAGCTGGCGCGCCTGCACCATGCGGTGGCGGTTGTCGCGCTTGAAGCCGGCGCGGGCGTACAGCAGCAGGGTCTGCAGCATGTCGGCCATGCGCAGCGCTTCGCGCGCGGCGTTGCCGAGGGCGACGGCGGGCACGTCGTGGGCCCATTCGTCGAGGTATTGGGGACGGGCCGGGTCGTTGGGGTCGGTGCGCTTGGGCAGCCAGCGGGTCAGCAGGGCGGCGTAGGGCGCCAGCAGCGGCAGGAACGCCAGCGCGATGACGGCGTTGAAGAGGGTGTGGAAGTTGGCGACGGCGCGGGCCGGGTCGCTGGACATCTCGCTCATCAGCGGTTGCAGCCACGGCAGCAGCACCAGGCCGGCCAGCACGCCCAGGATGCGGGTCAGCAGGTTGCCCAGCGGCAGGCGGCGGGCGGCGGGGTCGTCGCCGGTGACGCCTTCGATCATGGGGTTGATGGCGGTGCCGAGGTTGGCGCCCAGCACCAGTGCGAAGGCGACGTGCGGCGCCACCATGTGGTGGCTGGCCAGGGACATGACCAGCACCACCACGGCGACGCTGGAGTGGGCCGCCCAGGTGAAGGCGGCCGACAGCAGCACGGCGGCCACCGGCTGGGTCGCCAGGGCGTCCAGGATCATGCCCAGCATGGGGGCGGTCTGGAACGGCTCGAACAGTTCCACCAACTGGTGCAGCGACAGCAGCAGCAGGCCCAGGCCGATGAAGACCCGGCCCAGGTCGCGGGTGCGGCCCGGCGGATAGCGGCGGAACATCCAGACGCCGGCCAGGATCAGGATGGGCGCCAGCGAGGTCAGGTCGAACGACAGCAGTTGCACGATCAGCGTGGTGCCGACGTTGGCGCCCAGCATGGCGGCCAGGGCCGGCACCAGGCCGACCACGCCGCCGGCGGCGAAGCCGGTGATCATCAGGCCGGTGGCGGTGCTGCTCTGCAGCGCGGCGGTGATGCCCAGGCCGGCGGCGAAGGCCCGCAAGCGGGTTCCAAGGGCGCGGCCCAGCGCGGCGCCGAGGGCGGCGCCGAAGGCGCGCTGCACGCCTGTCTGGACCATGTGGACGCCCCAGAGCAGCAGGGCGACGTAGCCGGCGAAGTCAAGCAGGGTGATAAGTCCGGACATCCTGGGGCAGTTCCATTCTTTTTATGACAAGAAATAATTCTGTAATGATCGCATGCCGGGGCGGGCGGGGAAACCCGTGCCTGGAATACAGCATACGCCCCGCGGGGCTTTGCTGCGCACGGCCGGACCTTGCGCGTATCATTGCCGGATCATTCTTGGATGCAGGGGATTTCCGGTGGCCGTTTCCGTCTTCGATCTGTTCAAAATAGGCATAGGTCCGTCGAGTTCCCATACCGTCGGCCCCATGCGGGCCGCTTTGTTGTTTGCGCAGGGCCTGGAGCGCGACGGCCTGATGCCGCGGGTGGCCAACGTGCGCGCCGAGCTCTATGGCTCGCTGGGCGCCACCGGCAAGGGCCACGGCACCGACAAGGGCGTGCTGCTGGGCCTGATGGGCGAGGCGCCCGATACGGTCGACCCCGCCGCCATCGCCGGCATGATCGCGTCGGTGCGGGCCAGCCGCCAACTGCCGCTGCTGGGCCGCTATCCGGTGCCGTTCGTGGAAAAGGAACACATGATGTTCTACCGCCGCGAAGCCATGGCCGAACACCCCAACGGCATGAAATTCCACGCCTTCGACGCCGAGGGGCAGTCGCTGCGCGAGGCCCGCTACCTGTCGGTGGGCGGCGGCTTCGTGGTGACCGCGGGCGCGTCCAACAGCCAGGTCATCGCCGCGCATGACCAGCTGCCGTATCCGTTCCGCACCGGCCGCGAGCTGCTGACCATGTGCCGCGAAAGCGGGCTGAGCGTGGCCCAGCTGATGATGAAGAACGAGCTGACCTGGCGCGATGCCGGCGAGATCGCGGGCGGGCTGGACCGCATCTGGCAGGTGATGCAGGACTGCGTCTCGCGCGGCTGCGGCATCAACTACCCGGAAGCCGACGGCGAACTGCCCGGTCCGCTGCGGGTGCGCCGCCGCGCCCCCGAGCTGTACCGCAACCTGACCCAGCGCGCCGAGCGCACGCTGTCCGATCCGCTGTCGGTGATGGACTGGGTCAACCTGTACGCCATGGCCGTCAACGAGGAAAACGCCGCCGGCGGCCGCGTGGTGACGGCGCCCACCAACGGCGCGGCGGGCATCATCCCGGCGGTGCTGCATTATTACGACCGCTTCGTCCCCGGTTCCAACCGCGAGGGCGTGCGCGACTTCCTGCTGACCGCGGCGGCCGTGGGCCTGCTGTACAAGTACAACGCCTCGCTGTCGGGCGCCGAGGTCGGCTGCCAGGGCGAAGTCGGCGTGGCCTGTTCGATGGCGGCGGGCGGCCTGGCCGCGGCGCTGGGCGGCTCGGTCGAGCAGGTCGAGAACGCGGCCGAGATCGGCATGGAGCACAACCTGGGCCTGACCTGCGACCCGGTCGGCGGGCTGGTGCAGATTCCCTGTATCGAACGCAACGCCATGGCCTCGATCAAGGCCGTCAACGCCGCCCGCATGGCGCTGCGCGGCGACGGCCAGCACTATGTGTCGCTGGATTCGGTCATCAAGACCATGCGCGAGACCGGCGCCGACATGAAGACCAAGTACAAGGAAACGGCGCGTGGCGGCCTGGCGGTGAACATCGTCGAGTGCTGAGGCGGGCCCGTCCCAAACAAAAAGCCCCTTGATCGCTCAAGGGGCTTTTTCATTGCCGGCCCGCCTCAAGATGAAAACGTCCCCCTCGGCGGGGCAGCAAGCCGAGGGCGCGGCGTGAGGGGCTTTTCCAACGGGCCTTTTGCCGGGATCAGATCACGCGGGCGTTCTGCAGCGCGGCGATGCGGGCCGGGATCGGCGGGTGCGAGGCGAACATGGCCGCCAGGCCGCCCTTGCCGGTGATGCCGGAGGCTTCGAACGACTTGGGCAGCTCGCCCGGTTCCAGGCCGCCGAGGCGGGCCAGGGCGCGGATCATGGGTTCGCGGGCGCCCATCAGGTGGGCCGAGCCGGCGTCGGCGCGGTACTCGCGCTGGCGCGAGAACCAGGCCACGATGATCGAGGCCAGGATGCCGAAAATGATCTCACAGACGATCACGGTGACCATGTAGCCCGGGCCGAGGCCGCGTTCGTTCTTGAACACCACGCGGTCGATGAAGTAGCCGACCACGCGCGCCAGGAACACCACGAAGGTGTTGACCACGCCCTGGATCAGGGTCAGCGTGATCATGTCGCCGTTGGCGATGTGGGCCACTTCGTGGGCCAGCACCGCGGCGACTTCCTCTTCGCTCATGCTCTCGAGCAGGCCGGTCGACACCGCCACCAGCGAGTCGTTCTTGAAGGCGCCGGTGGCGAACGCGTTGGGCGCGCCGTCGTAGATGGCGACCTCAGGGCGGCCGATGCCGGCGCGGTCGGCGAGCTGGTGGACGGTGTCCAGCAGCCAGGCCTCGCGCTGGTTGCGCGGCGCGTTCGGGTCCAGCACCTGGGCGCCGGTGCTCCATTTGGCCATCGGCTTGCTGATCAGCAGCGAGATGATGGCGCCGGTGAAGCCGACCACCACCGAGAAGATCAGCAGCGCCTGCAGGTTCAGGCCGTTGGCGGTCAGGTAGCGGTCTACGCCCAGGATGCGCAGCGTGGCCGACAGCACCAGCATGACGGCCAGGTTGGTAATGACGAAAAGGATGATGCGTTTCATGCTTTTTTTGTTCCTCAGCGAGCGGGACTTGTGCGGGATTGGACTGTGCCGCGGCATGGCAGTTCCCCGACTGCCGGCGCCGCTCCCGGTGACCGAGAGTATAGTATCGCTTTCCCCTATTTCCCCCTCACTTTCACCTGAGCGCAAACCCCCAAAATGCAGGCACTTTGGATGTTGCTGGCGTCCGCCATGTTCGCCATCATGGGGTCGTTCGTGAAGCTGGGCACCGAGCACGGCGCGTCGTTGCCGCAAGTGGTGCTGTTCCGTGGCCTGCCGTCCGCGGTGCTGTTGCTGCTGTGGGCGCGCGCCGGGCGCCAGTCCATCGTGCCCACCAGCTGGAAGCTGCACCTGTGGCGCAACCTGTCCGGCGTCACCTCGATGTGGCTCGGTTTCTTCGCCATTTCCCATCTGCCGCTGGCCACCGCCACCAGCCTGAACTACACGGCGCCGCTGTTCATCGCCTGCTGGATGCTGGGGTGGGGCGGGGCGCAGCGCGACCCGGTGCGGATCGCCGCCGTGGCCCTGGGCTTTTTGGGCGTGATCGCCGTGTTGCGGCCCAGCATCAACGAAGACCAGTGGCTGGCCGCCTTGCTGGGCCTGGGGGCGGGCGCCATGTCGGCGATCGCCATGATGCAGATCCGCCAGCTGGGCCGCATCGGCGAGCCGGAATGGCGCACGGTGCTGTTCTTTTCGGTGGCGGTGTGCGCGTCCAGCTTCGCCGGCCTGGGCTTCGAGGGCTGGGGCCACGCGGACTGGACCGGCTACAGCTCCCTGCTGGGCGTGGGCGTGACCGGCCTGTTCGGCCAACTGGCCATGACGCGGGCGTTCGGCCTGGGGTCGGCGCTGCTGACCGCGGCCCTGCAGTACAGCACGATCATCTTCGCGGCCCTGCTCGGCATGGGCTTCTGGGGCGATACCCTGGACGGCCTGGCCTGGGCCGGCATGGGCCTGATCATCTCGGCGGGCCTGCTGTCGGTCTGGCGCACCCTGCGCGATCCCAAGCCGGTCTGACCGCGCGAACCCGATCCCATCAGAGGAGTTTTCCCGATGAGCATGACCCTGATTTCCGCGGCCGACCTGGCCACGCACCTGGGCGCGGCGGACGTGCGCGTGTTCGACGTGCGCCACGACCTGACCAACCACGCGGCCGGCCGTGACGCCTACGCCGCGGGCCACATCCCCGGCGCCCGCTACCTCGACCACGAAACCGAGCTGGCCGCCCCCCGGACCGGCAGGAACGGCCGCCATCCGTTGCCCGATCGCGGCCAGTTCGGCGCGTTGATGGCGGCGCACGGCGTCACGCCGCAAACCCTGGTGGTGGCCTACGACGCCAGCGGCGGCATGTACGCCGCGCACCTGTGGTGGATGCTGCGCTGGCTGGGCCACGACCGCGTCGCCGTGCTCGACGGCGGCTGGCAGGCCTGGCAGGCCGCCGGGCTGCCGACCTCCACCGAGGCGGCCGCGCCGGTGTGGGCCGGCGCGCCAGTGACGCCGGCCGCGCCGCGGGTCGGCAGCGTCGACGTGCAGGCGGTGCTGGACAACATCGCCCGTCCGGCCTTCACCGTGATCGACGCGCGGGCGGCCAACCGCTATCGCGGCGAGGTCGAGCCGATGGATCCGGTGGCCGGCCACATTCCGGGCGCGCTGAACCGCCCGAACGGCCAGAACCTGCAGGCCGACGGCCGCTTCAAGGACGCGGCGCAGTTGCGCGAGGAATTCACCACGCTGCTGGACGGCCGCGACCCCGCGGCCATCGTGCACCAGTGCGGCTCGGGCATCACCGCCTGCCACAACCTGCTGTCGATGGAAATCGCCGGCCTGGCCGGCTCGCGCCTCTACCCGGGCTCGTGGAGCGAGTGGTGCAGCGATCCGTCCCGGCCGGTGGCCAAGGGCGAATGAGCGCGCGGCAGGGGCCTGGCCGAAGCCAGGCCTGACGCCCTTCGCGGTGTTACCAGACCGCCGCCAGCTTGACCCGCCCGGAGACGCTTTCGGCGATCTCCAGGAAATGGTCCAGCGGCGGCGTGGCCAGACCCGGCACCTTGGCCATGTCGTCCCAGCGCCTCAGGCGGATCGCATCCGGCGCGCCCGGCATGCTGGCGAAATCCACCGCCTGGCCCGCATCGAAGCTGCCCCCCTGAAGCGCCAGGCTGCGCTTCGAATCCGCCGAAAGCGACGCTTCATACTGCGGCTCCACGTAGCAGAGGTAGCGTTTCGCCTCCACGTGCAGCCGGATCGGATCCAGCACCGCCGAACTGAACAACCCGCGCAGGAACGGCAGCACGAAGTACTGGTGCTTGTCGTCGATGCCGCGCAGGGTGGGCGTGTCCGGATGGTCCGCGATCAGGTGGCCCAGGTCGTGCAGCAGGCAGGCGGTGATCAATTGGGCATTGGCGCCGTGGCGTTCGGCCAGCGCCGCGGTCTGCAGCGCGTGCCGCAGGTGGCTGACGGATTCGCCATGGTAGGAACGGTGCCCGCGTTCCAGGAAAAGCTGTTCGATATCCTGCAAGGTCAAGGCCATGGTTGTCTCCTGAGTGGCCGCAAGGGGAAGAGGCGGGCAGTGATCCGAGGATCATCCGGCTGCCGGCGCCATCTCCAGAAAGCGCGCGATGAGTTGCACCGGTTGGCGCTCGCGCAGGCAGTACAGGTATTCATGCATCACGACGTCGGCGCCCTCGATGTCCAGGGCCGCCAGTTCGGGATGGGACGGGATTTCACGCGACGGGATCAGGCTGATGCCCAGTTCGCACAGGATCGCCTGGCGGATCGACTCGCGGCTGCCGATTTCCAGGGTGCGCCGCACGGATACGCCGGCCGCCTGCAACGCCTCTTCGGTCAGCTGGCGCGTCATCGAGCCGGGCTCGCGCAGCAGCAGCGCGTGGTCGGCCAGGTCCGCCAGCGCCACCTTGCCGCGCCGCGCCAGCGGGTGGTCGCGATGCGTCACCACGCGGATCGGGTCGGCCGCGATCATGCGGCGGTACAAATGCTTGTCATCCATCAGAAACGAGGACGTGGCAATCTCGATGCGATAGTCATGCAGCGCCTGCAGCATGCTTTGCGAGTTGCCGATGGCCACGGTCAGGTCGATGCCGGGGTAGAGCTGGTTGTAGCGGCGCACCGTGTCCATGATGTAGTACGGGCCGGTGGCGCCGATGCGCAGGTTGCCCTCGCGCAGATCGCTGGCGTCGCGCAGCCGGAAATCGATCTCGGTTTCCTGCTGCACCAGCTTTTCCACCATCGGCATCAGGCTGTGCCCGGCGTCCGACAGCCGCATGCCGCGGCCCTGGCGGTGGAACAGCTCGACGCCGTAACGCGACTCCAACTGGCGCAATTGCCCCGTCACCGTGGGCTGGCTCACGCCCAGCTGGGCGGCGGCCTTGGTGACGGTGCCGCAGCGAGCCACGGCATAGAAGGATTTGAGTTCGGCGACGAGCACGGTGTACGGGGCCTGTAAATGGACGCAATGCGCAAGACCGCCAGTACACCAAAATAATTTGATGTTTTTATTACTGCATTTGCGCGAAGTGTCATAAACACTCAATACGCGCCTTCCATACTGCCTTCGTTCCCAGACCGGAGGCCCCATGGCCCAACAGCTCCAACGCGATACCAATACAGTTCCGACGGGCGCTTCGCCCCCGCCCGGAGCGCAGCGCGGGGGCTTTCTTTCGGTCAGCAATCTCGTCAAGCGCTTTGGCAGCCACACGGCGTTGTCGGATGTGTCGCTGGATATCCGCGCCGGTGAACTGGTGTGCCTGCTGGGCCCTTCGGGCTGCGGCAAGACCACGCTGCTGCGCGCCATCGCCGGGCTCGAGCGCCAGGACAGCGGCACCATTCTGCTGTCGGGCCGCGACATCTCCCACGCCGAGCCGCAGGAGCGCGACTACGGCATCCTGTTCCAGTCCTACGCGCTGTTTCCCAACCTGACCGTGGCCCAGAACGTGGCCTACGGCCTGAGCGGCAAGCGCGCCCATCGCAAGCACGTGGCCGACCGGGTCGAGGAAATGCTGACGCTGGTGGGCCTGGCCGGCGCTTCCCATAAATATCCGGGACAGATCTCCGGCGGCCAGCAGCAGCGCGTCGCCCTGGCCCGCGCGCTGGCGCCGTCGCCGTCCCTGCTGCTGCTGGACGAGCCGATGTCGGCGCTGGACGCCCGCGTGCGTGAACACCTGCGCATCGAGCTACGCGCGCTGCAGAAGCGCCTGTCGATCACCACGCTGATGGTGACGCACGACCAGGAAGAGGCCATGGTCATGGCCGACCGCATCGCGGTCATGAACGGCGGCGTCATCGAGCAATTCGGCACCCCGCGCGAGCTGTATCGCCAGCCGGGCTCGGCCTTCATCGCCGATTTCGTCGGCGAGGCCAACTGGCTGCCGTTCGAGCGCATCGACGCGCACCGCGCCCGTGTCGGCCGCCAGGAACTGGCGGTGGACGAGGCGCTGGAGCGCAACGTCGGCAAGCTGTTCGTGCGGCCCGAGGCGGTGCGCGTGAGCGTGGCGCGTCCGGAGCAACCCAACAGCATGCTGGCCGACGTGCTGGACGGCGTGTTCCTGGGCCGCGGCTACCGCCTGGCGCTGCGCCTGGAAGGCGTGCCCGGCGCCACCGTGCACTCGATCGTGTCCCCCGAAACCGGAGACGCCCTGCTGGGCCCTCACGCTGCCAGCCGTTGCTGGGTGGAGCTGCCGCGCCATGCGATTCGCGCCTACGCTTGATCCGGCTTCGAGCCCCGTTCCCGCCGCCATGTCCGTGTCCGCCGACACGTCCGCCGTGCCCGTCGCCCCGTCATTGGGCCGCCGGCCGCTGCCCGCCTGGGTCGGCGCCTTCGGGCTGACGCTGGGGCAGGGCGCCCTGGCGCTGGGCCTGGCGCTGTTCCTGGCCTTGCCGCTGGTGGCCATCCTGGCCAAGTCGGTCACCGATGCCAATGGCGACTGGGCAGGCCTGTCGGTGGTGCTGGGCATCATCGGCGCCGATGGCTTCCTGAGCATGGTCGGGCGCAGCCTGACCGTGGGCGTGGTCACCATGATGCTGGTGGTGCCGTGCGCCTACGCCTTCGCCTATGCCCTGACGCGCAGCCGCATTCCCGGCAAAGGCCTGTTGCGCACCATCGCGCTGCTGCCGCTGCTGGCGCCGTCGCTGCTGCCGGGGATCGCGCTGGTCTACCTGCTGGGCAACCAGGGCCTGCTGAAAGGCCTGTTCGGTGGCGCCACCATCTATGGCTTCTGGGGCATCGTGGTGGGCGAGGCGTTCTACACCTTCCCGCATGCGCTGATGATCCTGCTGACCGGCCTGACGCTGGCCGATGGCCGCCTCTACGATGCGGCGCGCGCCATGGGCGCGGGTCCGCTGCGCACCTTCATGACGGTGACGCTGCCCGGCACGCGTTACGCGGTGTTCTCGGCCTGCTGCGTGGTGTTCACGCTGACCGTGACCGACTTCGGCGTGCCCAAGGTGGTGGGCGGCGACTACAACGTGCTGGCGATGGAAGCCTACAAGGCGGTGGTCGGCCAGCAGAACTTCCCCAAGGGCGCCGCCATCGGCATCCTGCTGCTGCTGCCGGCGCTGCTGACCTTCGTGCTGGACCGCCGCCTGCGGGCCCGCCAGGGCGCCCAGCTGAGCGGCCGCGCCCAGCCCTACGCGGCCGGCGCCAACCGCCGGCGCGATGCGGCTTTCCTGCTGCTGGCCGGCGCCATGGCCGGGTTCCTGCTGCTGATCATCGGCGTGGCGGTGTGGGCCTCGTTCGTGAAGATGTGGCCGTACAACCTGTCGCTGTCGTTGCGTTCGTACGATTTCGACAACATGGATGGCGGCGGCTGGCTGGCCTGGCGCAACAGCCTGGAACTGGCCTTCTGCACCGCGGTGATCGGCACGGTGGTGGTGTTCCTGGGCGCCTGGATGATGGAAAAGGTGCCGGCCCGCAGCGCCTCGTCGCGCGGCCTGCGCGGCGTGCTGGGCATGCTGGCGCTGATGCCGATGGCCGTGCCCGGCCTGGTGCTGGGCCTGGGCTACATCTTCTTCTTCAACGGCGCCGCCAATCCGCTCAACGTGCTGTACGGCACCATGCCGCTGCTGGTGCTGTGCACGGTGGTGCACTTCTACACCAGCGCGCACCTGACGGCCGCCACCGCGCTGAATGCGCTGGACCCCGAGTTCGAGGCCGCCTCGGCCTCGCTCAAGGTGCCGCGCCTGACCACCTTCCTGCGCGTGACGCTGCCGATGTGCCTGCCGGCCGCGCTGGACGTTGCCCGCTACCTGTTCGTTTCCGCCATGACCACCGTGTCGGCCGTGGTGTTCCTGTACAGCCCGTCCACGGTGCTGGCCGCCGTCGCGGTGCTGAACATGGATGACGCCGGCTTCATCGGCCCGGCCGCCGCCATGTGCAGCGTGATCATGGCCAGCTCGGCGGTGGCGGCGTTGCTGCTGCACCTGGCCAGCCGCGCCCTGGTGGCGCGCAGCCAGGCCTGGCGCCGGCCCGTGGCCCTTTGATTGAATATTCTGCAAGGAAGACCCTCATGACTGTTTCGACTCTGCCCGTCCGCCTGGAAGCGGTGATCTTCGATTGGGCCGGCACGCTGGTCGACTTCGGTTCGTTCGCGCCGACCAAGGTGTTTGTCGACGCCTTCGCCGAGTTCGGCATGGAAGTCACGCTGGAGCAGGCCCGCGGCCCGATGGGCGTGGGCAAGTGGGACCACATCCGCGCGCTGTGCGACGAGCCCGCCATCGCCAACCAGTACCAGGCCCAATTCGGCCGCCTGCCGACCGACGACGACGTGACGGCGATCTACGAGCGCTTCCTGCCGATGCAACTGGACAAGGTGGCGCAGTACTCTGCCGCCATTCCCGGCGCGGCCGAGCTGCTGCGCGCGCTGCGCCAGCGCGGCCTGAAGATCGGTTCGTGCTCCGGCTACCCGGATAGCGTGATGCGCCGCGTGGTGGAACGCGCCGCTGGCGAAGGCCTGGAACCCGATTGCATCGTCGCCAGCGACGACGTGCCGCGCGCCCGTCCGGCGCCGGCCATGGCGCTCAAGAACGTGGTGGAACTGGGCCTGACGGATGTGGCCGGCTGCGTCAAGGTCGACGACACCGCCCCCGGCATCGAGGAAGGCCGCCGCGCCGGCATGTGGACCGTCGGCCTGCTGCTGTCGGGCAACGCCGCCGGCCTGACGCTGGACGAATACCTGAGCCTGGACGACAACGGCCGCCAGGCGGCCCGCGAACGCGCCGGCCGCGAACTGTCGAGCGCCGCGCCGCATTACCTGATCGACACCGTGGCCGACCTGCCCGGCGTCATCGCCGATATCGAATCCCGCCTGGCGGCGGGACAGCGACCCTGAGGCCGCGACCGCCGACCCTGAATCCCCCTTTTTTCGCAACACACCGCGGCGGGCATCCGCCGGCCGCGGCGACCCGACTCACCCTTTTTCCGCTCACCCACGGAGTACCTTCATGAAACGCTTCACGCTGCTTGCCCTGGCCGCCGCCTTCGCCGGCATCACCGGCGCCGCTTCCGCCGAGACCACGCTGACCGTCTACACGGCGCTGGAAGCCGACCAGATCAAGGCCTACCAGGCCGCCTTCGAGAAGGCCAACCCCGACATCAAGATCCAGTGGGTGCGCGACTCCACCGGCATCATCACCGCCAAGCTGCTGGCCGAAAAGGGCAACCCCAAGGCCGACGTGATCTGGGGCCTGGCCGGCACCTCGCTGGGTCTGATGGACAAGGAAGGCATGCTGCAGCCCTACGCCCCCAAGGGCCTGGACCAGATCGCCGCCAACATGCGCGATGCCAAGGCCGAGCCTACCTGGGTCGGCATGGACGGCTTCGCCGCCGCCATCTGCTTTAACACCGTCGAAGCCGAAAAGCAGAAGCTGCCCAAGCCCGAATCGTGGCAGGACCTGACCAAGCCGGTCTACGCCGGCAAGATCGTCATGCCGAACCCGGCCTCGTCGGGCACGGGCTTCCTGGACGTCAGCGCCTGGCTGCAGATCTTCGGTGAAGAGAAGGGCTGGGCCTACATGGACGCCCTGCACAAGAACATCGGTTCGTACACGCACTCGGGCTCCAAGCCTTGCAACATGGCCGCCGCCGGCGAATTCCCGATCGGCGTGTCGTTCGACTACCGCGCCGCCAAGCTGAAGGCCGACGGCGCGCCGGTCGAAGCCGTGTTCCCGTCGGAAGGCCTGGGCTGGGAAGTCGAAGCCACCGCCATCGTCAAGGGCACCAAGAACCTGGAAGCCGCGCGCAAGCTGGCCGACTTCTCGGCCAGCCGCGAAGCCAACGAACTGTACAAGACCAACTTCGCGGTGCTGGCGATTCCCTCGATCGCCACGTCCAACCCCAACCTGCCGGCCGACCTGACCAAGCGCATGATCAAGAACGACTTCGTCTGGGCCGCCACCAACCGCGATCGCATCATCGCCGAGTGGACCCGCCGCTACGACGGCAAGTCCGAGCCCAAGAAGAAGTAATCGGGCAACCGCGGCGGCCACGCCGCCGCGGCAGGGAAGGCGCCCGGGCGGGCGCCTCCCGCGCAACCTTTCTGCCTCGTTTTCCAAATGAAAAAATTCGACGTAGTCGTGGTCGGCGCCGGCATGCTCGGCATCGCCCACGCCTGGGCCGCCGCCAAGCGCGGCCTGTCGGTGGCCGTGATCGAACGCAGCCGCCAGGCGCATGGCGCGACCATCCGCAATTTCGGCCAGGTGATCGTCACCGGCCAGGCCCCCGGCATGATGCTGTCGCACGCCCAGCAGGCGCGCGAGCTGTGGCTGGACCTGGCGTCGAAGGCCGGCTTCCATGTGCGCGCCAACGGCGCGCTGGTGCTGGCGCGCGACGCCGGCGAAGCCGACGTGCTGGACGAGTTCGCGCGGACCCGCCTGCAACAGGAAGGCTATCGCGCCGAGCTGCTGTCGGGCCGCGACGTGGCCAAACTGTACGACGGCCAGCTTGCGCACCACTGCGCCGCGCTGCGTGGCCTGGACGACCTGCAGATCTATTCGCGCGAAGCGCTGCCGGCCATCACCCGCTACCTGGCCGAATCGCTGGGCGTCGCCTTCATCACCGGCACGCTGGCGCGCGCCGTCGAGCAGGGCCAGGTCGCGACCACCGCGGGCGACTTCACCGGTTCGCACGTGTTCGTCTGCCCCGGCCACGATTACCTGACGCTGCTGCCCGAGCGGTTCGCGCCGCTGAACCTGGAAGTGACGCGCCTGCAGATGCTGCGCGCGGCCTTCGAGACGCGCCCCATGGCGCTGGACCGTCCGCTCCTGACGGGCCTGTCGTGCGTGCATTACGGCGCCTTCTCGGATCTGCCGTCGGCGCTGGCGCTGCGCGACCAGATCCAGGCGCGCACGCCGATGCTGCTGGAAAACGGCATCCACCTGCTGATCAGCCCCACGCCCCATGGCGAGCTGATCATCGGTGATTCGCATCGCTATGGCCAGGATGCCTTCCCGTTCAACGACGAGGCCATCGACAACGCCATGCTGGACCTGGCGTCGCAGGCGCTGGGCGCGCGGCTGCGGGTGCTGGAGCGCTGGCAGGGCGTCTATGGCACGCATGGCCCGGCGCCGTTCTCGGTGATGCCGGTGGACGCCGCCACCACCGTGGCGGTGATGCACTCCGGCGTGGGCATGACGGTCGGGCTGGCCATCGGCGAACGCACGGTCGCCGGCGCGCTGGGCCGCTGACCGCGCGCCGCAGGCGGCCGCGCCTGGGCGAAAAAAAGGGCTCGCGATGGCGAGCCCTTTTTCATGCGTGTCGTGGCCTCAGAGCCGCTCCTGCATGGTGCGGCGGTACCACTCGTGGAAGTGCTGCATGCCGTCTTCCATCGGCGACTGGTAGGGGCCGGTCTCGTTCACGCCGCGCAGCATCAGGGCCTTGCGGCCGGCGTCCATGCGCTCGGCGATCTCGTCGTCCTCGATCGCCGTTTCCATGTAGGCCGCGCGCTGCGCCTCGACGAACTCGCGCTCGAAGGCGGCGATTTCCTCGGGGTAGTAGAACTCGACCACGTTGACGGTTTCCTGCGGGCTCTTCGGGTACAGCGTCGACAGCACCAGCACGTGCGGATACAGCTCGATCATGTGGGTCGGGAAATACGTGACCCAGACCGCGCCGAAATCGGGCGCGTCGCCATCGCGGAACGACAGCAGGCGGTCGTGCCATTGCTTGTAGACGTCCGAACCCGGCTGGGCCAGCGCGTTGTGCACGCCGACCTTCTGCAGGCTGTACCAGTCGTTGAATTCCCAGGTCAGGTCGTCGCAGGTGACGAAGCGGCCCAGGCCCGGGTGGAACGGGCCGACGTGGTAGTCCTCCAGATACACCTCGATGAAGGTCTTCCAGTTGTAGTTGCACTGGTGCACTTCGACGTGGTCCAGCACGTAGTCGCCGAAGTCGAACTCGGGCCGCGCGAACAGCGGCGCCATGTCGGAGGCCGGGTCGCGCGGGCCTTCGAACAGCAGGCCGTGGCAATCGCGCAGGCGGAACTTCTGCAGGTTCATGCAGGGCGTGGTGTCGAACTGCGGCGCGCCCAGCAGCTCACCCTGGTTGTTGTAGGTCCAGCGGTGCAGCGGGCAGACGATATTGCCGCCGGTGGCCTTGAGGCTGCCGTGCGAATTGCAGTGGCCGGTCACGTCGCCGGCTTCGCCGCCCAGCATCAATGCCTGGCGGTGGCGGCAGACATTTGAGATGAGTTCAACGCCTTGCTGGTTGCGAACCAGCACGCGCCCTCCATTTTCCTGGGCCAACGTGCGCCAATCCCCGATTTCGGGCACCAGCTTCTGGTGGCCGACGTACAGCGAGGATTGCTTGAAAATGAGTTCTTGCTCGCGGGCAAAGAGGGCTTCGTCAAAGTAAGCACTGACGGGTAGCTGGGTGCGAGCTGGCACAACATGTGCCATCCGACCGATGTCGGTCATGATTCCCTCCGCTCGGATGAATATTTCCCCCAACGCCGTGCCCACTCAGTACTGCGTACGCGGTGGGCGGGCTGCCCTCAATGGGGGCCTCTTTCTTGGGGCGGCCCGGCGTTAAAAAGCCAGGACGGCTTGAGCTTCACCACGCCCTAGCTGTTCGGAAGGGGATGGCTAAATCCGTTCTGGCGCGAAGAAAAATCGGTGTCTGGCCGATCAAGTAAGCCGTGAATTGTACCCCAACCCCATTCCCCCCGCCCGTGAAGATCGGTGAAGCTTCGTGAAGATCCGGCCCTGGCGGTTTGAGCCCGCGCAAATCGTGATTAACCCTTCGCGCCGTAGGTTTTTCAGACCAGTCTGCGAGTGGCGGGATGGCGTCGCAACAGCCAGCTGCTGGCCGCCGACAGGGCGAACACGGCCAGCGTCAGCAACGGCACGACCCAGGCGTCGCGACGCCCGCCGCCGATGGCGCCGGCCCGGTGCGCCACGTCCAGGAACAGTGGATGGATCAGGTAGACCCCGAACGTCAGCGGCGCCAGCGAGGCCAGGCGGGGCAGGCGCGGCGACGAGACGATCCATTGGAACGCGGCCAGCGACATGAACGGCACGGTCAGGCTGAAGTAGTCGTAGAAGTAGGTGTCCAGTGTCCGCGAGTTGGACATGGCGTACACGCCCAGGGCCGTGGCCGCGACGCTGGCGCCCAGCATCAGCGCGGGGCGCGGCACGCGCAGTTCGCCATCGAATATCTGGCGGCCGGCGACGAAATAGCCCAGGTAGGGCAGGAACCAGGTCAGGAAGAAGCCGGGCTGCGCGCCGAGCGCGCGGCGGTACAGCGCGTCCAGGATGGCCAGGCCCAGGATGCCCACCACCCACAGCGAACGCGAGCGCGGCGTGCTGCGCACGTACAGCAGGCGCACCAGCGGCGCGAACAGGTACAGCCCCACGATCATGTACAGGTACCAGAGGTGGTAGTAGGGCTCGCCCTGGGCGACCTTGCGCGGCCAGAACGAAAAGTCGACGTGGCCGTCGTCCCACCAGTCCAGTCCCGTGCGCCAGGCCAGGTAGAAGAGGGTCCAGAACAGCAGCGGCGCGCAGATCCGCGTGACCCGCTTGCTGTAGAAGCGACGCGCGTCCTGCGGCTTGTCGGGGTCGAGCAGCAGGGCGCCGCTGACCATCACGAACACCGGCACGCACCAGCGGGCCGCGGAGTCGTACAGATTGGCGGCCAGCCAGGCGCCGTTGCCATAGGCCGACGGGTCGCTGACGATCAGGGCGGCGCTGTGCAGCAGCACCACCGCCGCGGCGGCGAGCCAGCGGGCGGCATCCAGCCGGGCGTAGCGGTCATCGGTCAGTGGCATCGGGCTCCCTGGTGAAGGTGTATCGGGGGGCGGGCGCGGCGGCCATCCTCGCTTTTCACCTTAGCAGCCGGGGCGATGCGGGTTCTGTATCCAGGGGTTAGGGGGCGCATGAAAAACCGACAGGGCCCGCAGGGCGCTGTCGGTCGGTGGCCCCGCGGGGCCGCGGGTTCGCGGGCCGGGGCGGCGCCGCGAACGTTTTGTCACGAAACGGCGGCTGCCATCACTGCAGGACGATGTTGGCCTGCTTGATCAGCTGCGACACGATGGGCTGTTCGTTCTTGACCTGCTTGTCCAGTTCGGCGGCGCTGCCCGAGCGCGGCTCGATTCCCATGTCGAGCATGCGCTTTTTCACGGCCTCGTCCTTGAGCGTCTCGGCCAGGGCGGCCTGCAGCTTGTCGAGCACCGGCGCCGGCGTGCCCTTGGGGGCCACGAAGCTGAACCAGGCGGTCATGTCGAAGGCCGGATAGCCTTGCTCGGCCAGCGTCGCCAGCTTCGGCTCGGTGGCCAGGCGGGTGGGGCTGGTGATCGCGAATACCTTGACCTTGCCGGCCTCGGCCTGCGGCATGCCGGTGGCGACCATGTCGAAGAACAGGTCCACGTCGCCGCTGATCAGGGCCGGCAGGGCCTGCGTCGCGCCCTTGAACGGCACGTGCAGGATGTCGACGCCGGCGCGTTCCTTGAACAGTTCGCCGGCCAGGTGCGACGAGGTGCCCGCGCCGAACGTGGCGAAGGTCAGCTTGCCCGGATTCTGCTTGGCGTAGGCGACCACGTCCGCGGTGCTGTTGAACGGGCGCTTGGGGCTGGACAGCAGCACCAGCGGGCCGATCCCGACCATGCCGATGGGCGCGAAGCCATCGGGATCGTAGGGCAGCTCTTTATACAGGTAGCGGTTGGTGACCAGCGTGGAGTTGGTGGCCATCAGGATGGTGTAGCCGTCCGGCGCCTCGCGCGAGACGAAGGCGGCGCCGATCGAGGTGCCGGCGCCGGCCTTGTTCTCGACGATCATGGGCTGGCCCAGCGTCTTGGCCATGCGTTCGGCCAGCACCCGCGTCAGCACGTCGGTGGCGCCGCCCGCCGGGAACGGCGAGACCACCTTGATCGGGCGGGACGGGTAGGTATCTGCCTGGGCGCCCAGCGCGGCGACGCTGAGCAGTAGACCCGCCAGGAACGGGTAGCGCTTGCGAATCATGTTTTCCCCTTGAAATCGCGTGCTTGAGAGTGGTCGGCCGGGCCCGGCTTGGCCCGGTCCGCCTGCCGGTGAGGGCGGGGGCGGGCAGGGCTTGCCAGGTCTCCATGGATGTTTTAAATTCCGTTAATTGGAATTTAATTTTGTTATTCGGAATAAACTATAAAAACGAAGCGAATAGAAATGCAATCTTTTTCTGACCCCAAGCGCATCCCCCATCCCGCGGCCAAGCCCGACCAGAAGCTGGCGCTGAGCGCCCCCGCGCGCCGCAAGCGCGCCGGCGCCGTGGGCGAGGGGCCGGTGTCGCCCGACTTCATCACCGCCCTGGCGCGCGGCCTGGAAGTGCTGCGCTGCTTCCGGCCGGGCGTGGCGGCGCTGGGCAACCTGGACCTGGCGCGCCTGACTGGCCTGCCCAAGCCCACCATCAGCCGCATCACCTACACGTTGACCGAGCTGGGCTATCTGCGCTATCACCCGGACACCGGCAAGTATTCGCCGGGCTACGGCGTGCTGGCGCTGGGCTTCGGCCTGCTGGCCGGGCTGGAGGTGCGCGAACTGGCCAAGGCCTCGATGACCGACCTGGCGCGCGAGACCGGCGGCGCGGTGGCGCTGGGCGCCTTCGACGGCGACGCCATGACCTACGTCGAGGCCATCCACGGCTCGTCCGCCCTGTACCTGCGCTTGCCGGTGGGCTACCGCGCCAGCCTGGACAGCGCCATGGGCCGCGCCTACCTGGCCAGCCTGCCGGCGGCGGCCTGCGCCGACGTGCTGGAGCGGCTGGGGCCGGCCGCGCCGGCGCAGGACGCCATCGAGCGCGCCCGCGCCGAACTGCGCGACACCGGTTGCTGCTTCGCGATCGGCGAGTGGCAATCGGGCATCAACGCCGTGGCGGTGCCGTTCACGTCCGTCACCGGAGAAGGCGTGTTCGTCATGAGTTGCGGCGGTCCCGAGGGCCTGCTGCCCGAGGCCGGGCTGCGCACCCAGGTGGCGCCGGCGCTGCGGGCCGCCATCGCGGGCCTGGCGGGCGCTCCGGCCTGAGCGCGGCGGCGCGTCGTGTCGGGGCCGTGGTATCTCGTACAATTCACGGATTGATCCACCCCTAGTGCCCCCGGAGGCCCGTTTGGCCAAACCTTCTCAAGCCGATCCGCAGACCGACGACCGTCCCTTGCCCCAGGATTTCGAAACGGCCCTGGCCGAACTGGAATCGCTGGTCGCGGCCATGGAAGACGGTTCGCTGCCGCTGGAGCAGTCGCTCGCCGCCTACCGGCGCGGCGTGGCCCTGACGCGCGTCTGCCAGGAACGCTTGGCCCAGGCCGAACAGCAGGTCAAGGTCCTGGAGGGCGACTTGCTGCGCCCGCTGGATGCCGCGGCGCTGGATGACGAATAAGAATCGGATGAAGCAAATACAACTCGCTTTCCCGGAGTGGCTGCAGGGTCGCGTGCGGCATGTCGAAGACGTGCTCGACGACCTCCTGCCGCCCGCCGACGTCGTGCCCGTCCGCCTGCATGAAGCCATGCGCTACGCCGTGCTCGGCGGCGGCAAGCGGGTGCGGGCCGCGCTGGTCTACGCCGCCGGCCAGGCCTGCCCGGTCAGCGGCAGCGTGCTGGCCGTCGAGGCCTCGCTGGACCGCGCCGCCGCGGCGGTGGAGCTGATCCACGCCTACTCGCTGGTGCACGACGACCTGCCCTGCATGGACGACGACGTCCTGCGCCGCGGCCGTCCCACCACTCACGTGCAGTTCGACGAAGCCACCGCCATGCTGGCCGGCGACGCACTGCAACCGCTGGCCTTCGAACTGCTGGCCTCGATGCCCATCGCCCCGGCCCTGATCGTGCAGGCGACACAGTCGCTGGCGCGGGCGGCGGGCAGCCAGGGCATGGCCGGCGGCCAGGCCATCGACCTGCTCAGCGTCGGCCACCGGCTGTCGCGCGACGAACTGCAGCAGATGCACAGCATGAAGACCGGCGCGATGCTGGCCTGCAGCGTGGCGCTGGGCGGCATCGTCGCCGGCGCCAGCTCGGCCTCGCGCCAGGCGCTGGACATCTACGCCCAGGCCATGGGCCTGGCGTTCCAGGTGGTGGACGATATTCTCGACGTGACCGCCGATTCCGCCAGCCTGGGCAAGACGCCGGGCAAGGACGCGGCCGAAAACAAGCCGACCTACGTCTCGCTGCTGGGCCTGGACGAGGCCCGCGCGTTCGCGAGCGAACTGCGCGAGGCCGCGCTGGCCGCGCTCGAACCGCTGGGCGACGCCGGCAAGCGCCTGGCCGAACTGGCTGATTTCATCGTCCTCCGAGACCGTTGAACCGTGACCCGTCCGGGCTGGCCGCAGGCCGGGCATACGAACCCCATACAAGCATGACGACAGAATTACTGGACCGCATCCAATCCCCGGCAGACCTCAAGCGCCTGGATCGTCGCGAGCTCAAGCGCCTGGCCGACGAGTTGCGCGGCTTCGTGCTGGAGTCGGTCTCCAAGACCGGCGGCCACCTGTCGTCGAACCTGGGCACGGTGGAACTGACGCTGGCCCTGCACCAGGTCTTCGATACGCCGCATGACCGCATCGTCTGGGACGTGGGCCACCAGTCCTATCCGCACAAGATCCTGACCGGGCGCCGCGCCGGCATGGCCAAGCTGCGCCAGCTGGGCGGCATCTCGGGCTTTCCCAAGCGCAGCGAATCCGAATACGACGCCTTTGGCACCGCGCATTCGTCGACCTCGATCTCGGCCGCGCTGGGCATGGCGGTGGCCTCGCGCAACGCCGGCGTGCAGCGCCAGCACATCGCCGTCATCGGCGACGGCGCGATGTCGGCCGGCATGGCCTTCGAGGCCATGAACAACGCCGGCGTCACCGCCAACATCAACCTGCTGGTGATCCTGAACGACAACGACATGTCGATCTCGCCGCCGGTGGGGGCGCTGAACCGCTACCTGGCGCGCCTGATGTCGGGCCGCTTCTACGCCGCCGCCAAGAACGTCGGCCGCGCCGTGCTGCAGCACGTGCCGCCGGTGCTCGAACTGGCGCGCCGCTTCGAGGAACACGCCAAGGGCATGGTCACGCCGGCCACGCTGTTCGAAGAATTCGGCTTCAACTACGTCGGCCCGATCGACGGCCACGACCTCGACGCGCTGGTGCCGACGCTGCAGAACCTGAAGGCGCTGCAAGGCCTGCAGTTCCTGCACGTGGTCACCAAGAAAGGGCAAGGCTACAAGCTGGCCGAGGCCGATCCGGTGCTGTATCACGGCCCGGGCAAGTTCGATCCGGCCGTCGGCATCCAGCAATCGAAGGCGCCGGGCAAGCGCACCTTCACCCAGGTGTTCAGCGACTGGCTGTGCGAGATGGGCGAACAGGATTCGCGCCTGGTCGCCGTCACCCCCGCGATGCGCGAGGGTAGCGGCCTGGTCGAATTCGAGAAGCGCTTCCCGCAGCGCTACTTCGACGTCGGCATCGCCGAGCAGCACGCCGTGACCTTCGCCGGCGGCATCGCCTGCGAGTCGCAGAAGCCGGTGCTGGCGATCTACTCGACCTTCCTGCAGCGCGGCTACGACCAACTGATCCACGACGTGGCCCTGCAGAACCTGGACGTCACCTTCGCGCTCGACCGCGCCGGCATCGTCGGCGCCGACGGCGCCACCCACGCCGGCAACTACGACACCGCGTTCCTGCGCTGCGTGCCGAACATGGTGGTGGCGACGCCGTCGGACGAAAACGAAACCCGCCTGTTGCTGTCCACCTGTTATCAGTATCCCGGCCCCGCCTCGGTGCGCTATCCGCGCGGCGCGGGCTGCGGTGCGGTGGAAACCGCCGGCCTGGACACGGTCGAGCTGGGCCGCGGCGTGGTGCGCCGCGAAGGCCGCAAGATCGCCATCCTCGGCTTCGGCACGCTGGTGCAGCCGGCGCTGGCGGTGGCCGAAAAGCTGGACGCCACCGTGGCCGACATGCGCTTCGTCAAGCCGATCGACCGCGCGCTGATCCTGGATCTGGCCAGCCGCCACGACGCGCTGGTGACGATCGAGGACGCCGCGATCATGGGCGGCGCCGGTAGCGCCGTGCTGGAAGTGCTGGCAGCCGAAGGCATCGCGATCCCGGTGCTGCAGCTGGGCTTTCCCGACGAGTTCATCGACCACGGCGACCAGCTGGCGCTGCTGGCCGGGATCGGCCTGGACGCCGCCGGCATCGAGCAATCGATCCGCGCGCGCTACGCCTCGCTGCTGGCCTGATTCCACCCACGCACGGACCGGACCGCCGGTTTGGTCCGTGTGGCGAAACAGTGTGTTCCGGCCCCGGCAGCCTACGAATGAAAGGGTTTTCCCTGGCGCTGGCGGGACTTTGGGCGATAATGGCCCCCTCTTAAAGATTCCTGGGTCTGCGTGTTTACGCCACGCTCGTCGCCCAGACAGGTAAGCCGAAATGAATTCTCCGATCGACCCCGCCATCGTGATGCCCGACGTCCAGAGTTCGGCGGATACGCGGCACATCCCGATCCAGCGCGTGGGCATCCGTGGCGTGCGCCACCCCATGCTCGTCGAGAGCGCCGACGGTTCGCCCCAGGGCACCGTGGCCAACTGGACCCTGACGGTGGCGCTGCCCCCCGAAGAAAAGGGGACGCATATGTCCCGCTTCGTGGCGTTGCTGGAAAAGTACCGCAGCACCCCCATGACGCCGACGCTGTTCCGTGCCATGGCGGCCGACATGCTGCCGCTGCTGCATGCCGAGCGCGGCGACATCACCGCGGCCTTCCCGTACTTCATCAACAAGTCGGCGCCGATCTCCGGCGTGCAGAGCCTGCTGGACTACGAAGTGCAGTGGATCGCCCGCGCCCAGGGCGACCAGGTCGAGTTCGAACTGGTGGTGCAGGTGCCGGTGACCAGCCTGTGCCCGTGTTCCAAGGCCATCTCCGAATACGGCGCGCACAACCAGCGCTCGCACGTGACGGTCTCGGCCATCCTGGAATCCGACATCAGCATGGACGGCGTGATCCGCCTGATCGAAGACGAAGGCTCGTGTGAACTCTGGGGCCTGCTCAAGCGCCCCGACGAGAAGTACGTCACCGAACGCGCCTACGACAACCCCAAGTTCGTCGAAGACCTGGTGCGCGACGTGGCGGCCCGCCTGAACGCGCATCCCGGCATCGCCCGCTACCGCGTCGAGGCCGAGAACTTCGAATCGATCCACAACCACTCGGCCTACGCCGTGGTGGAAGGCTGAGTCCTCCGTGCGGCATCCGGCGGCCAATGACTGGCCGCTCATCGCGAGACTGCAAGGGTGGGAAGCGCGGCTGGCCAGTGGTTTGGCCGGCCGCGGTCGTCTGGGCGTCGCCTGCTACGAGTTCTTCCGCTTCGGCGTGAAGCAGGCCTGGGCCTGCCTGTTCGGCGGCCTGATGTGCGCGCTGCTGCTGGGCACGCACTGGTGGTATCCGCAGGACGCCTGGCTGGCGCGCTACGACTTCCTGACGCTGGCCGCGCTGGCCATCCAGGCTACGCTGCTGGCCCTGCGCATGGAAACCTGGGACGAGGCCAAGGTCATCCTGATGTTCCATGTGGTCGGCACCGGCATGGAACTGTTCAAGACGGCGGCCGGCTCCTGGATCTACCCCGAGGCGAGCGTGCTGCGCATCGGCGGCGTGCCGCTCTTCACCGGCTTCATGTACGCCGCGGTCGGCAGCTACCTGGCGCGGGTCTGGCGCCTGTTCGACTTCCGCTTCCGCGCCCATCCGCCGCTGGCCGCGACCGTGGCGCTGTCGGTGCTGATCTACGTGAATTTCTTCGCGCACCATTTCATCGTCGATTTTCGCCTGGCGCTGTTCGGCCTGACGGCGCTGCTGTTCGCCCGCACCTGGGTCTATTTCCGCATCTGGCAGGACTACCGCCGCATGCCGCTGCTGCTGGGTTTCGTGCTGGTGGCGCTGTTCATCTGGTTCGCCGAGAACATCGGCACCTTCGCCAACGCCTGGCGCTATCCCAATCAGTCGCAGGGCTGGGAGCTGGTCTCGATCAACAAGCTGGGTTCGTGGTTCCTGCTCATGATCATCAGCTACGTGATGGTCAGCGTGGTCAGCCGGCCGCAGGAGATCGGTGTGGCCGATACGCCGCGTGCGGCGGGGCCGGATAACGCGTCCCCGATTTCCTGAGCGCCGCTGGCTTGCGTCCAGCGGTCCGATCGGCGATAATCGAGAGCTTTCTTGCTCGACCGCCCATGTTTTTTGGGTAGCGGGCTGCCCCTTGCAAGCCATACGCCTTGAAGAAAAAGACCAGTGATAGAGAAAGCACTGGAAAGCCGGAACTGACCGCGAGCACGATGTGCGCGCGGGCTGATGACGGTGTCAGGCGAACGGCGGGCAAGACATCCTCAAGGAGTTTTACTCATGCGTCACTACGAAGTGGTGTTTATCGTTCACCCCGACCAAAGCGAGCAAGTGCCCGCCATGGTCGAGCGTTACCAAGCGCTGGTCACGGGCCAAGGCGGCTCGGTGCATCGCCTGGAAGACTGGGGTCGCCGTCAACTGGCCTACCCGATCCAGAAGCTCGTCAAGGCTCACTACGTCTGCCTGAACATCGAGTGCGGCCAAGCCACGCTGGATGAGCTGGAACACTCGTTCCGCTACAACGACGCCGTGCTGCGCCACCTGGTCATCAAGACCAAGAAGGCCCAGACCACGCCCTCGATCATGATGAAGTCGGTCGAGCGCGAAGAAGCCCGCAAGGCTTCGGCGGAAGCTGTCGCGGCTCAGGCCGAGTAAGCAGGGCTCACGCGAGAGCCCATCCCATGAAGTCCCCTCGGTGCCTGGCAGGATGAACAAGCTGGAACTCAGCGCCCGCGTTCTCGAATGCGAGCCTTTGCGCCACACTCCCGCCGGTCTGCCAGCCCTGGAAATGGTGCTGGCGCACGAATCTGAGGTCATCGAAGCCGGCCATCCGCGCCGTGTCGAACTGACGATCTCGGCCGTGGCACTGGGCGATCTGGCGTTGCTGTTGCAAGGAACGGCGCTGGGGTCCGAATTGCACGTGCAGGGGTTTCTGGCCCCGGTGCGCAAGGACTCCGTGAAGTTCAAGCTGCATCTGCAGCAGGCGCGCAAGATCCGCGGCAGCGCAGGACGCGATCCGCTGGTGGCTTGACGGGAATGGGTGACGGGCGCGAGAGCGCCTTCTGAATACGGATAGGTTACGGGGAGTCGGGCCCGATCAAGGTAGACCCGGTCCTCTCAAACATAAGGCACATATCATGGCTTTCTTCGGAAAACGCAAGGAAAAACGCAAATTCACGCAGCAGAACCCGCTCTTCAAGCGTCGTAAGTTCTGCCGCTTCACCGCCGCCGGCGTCGAAGAGATCGACTACAAGGATCTGGACACCCTGCGCGACTTCGTGCAAGAAAACGGCAAGATCATCCCGGCTCGTCTGACCGGCACCAAGGCAATCTACCAGCGCCAGCTGGACACCGCCATCAAGCGCGCGCGCTTCCTGGCCCTGTTGCCTTACACCGACAACCACAACTAATCCGGGGCACTGAAATGCAAGTTATTCTGCTCGAAAAAGTCGTCAACCTGGGTAACCTCGGCGAAGTCGTCCGCGTGCGTGATGGCTACGCCCGCAACTTCCTGATCCCCCAGAAGAAGGCCCGTCGCGCAACCGACGCCGCCCTGAAGGAATTCGAAGCCCGCCGCGCCGAACTGGAAAAGATCCAGGCCGAGAAGCTGGCCGCCGCCCAGGCCCTGGGTGAGCGCGTCAACGGCTACCAGCTGAAGATCGTCCAGAAGGCTGGTGTCGACGGCCGTCTGTTCGGCTCGGTCACCAACGCCGACGTCGCCGAAGGTCTGAAGAAGGCCGGTTTCGAAGGCATCGAGAAGTCGCAAGTGCGCATGCCCAATGGCCAGCTGAAGGCCGTCGGCGAGTTCCCGATCCAGGTCGCCCTGCACGCCGACGTCGTCGTCGACGTCACGGTGCTGGTCGAAGGCGAACTGTCCTAAACCGGACTCCTCGCCAGGAAGGAAAGCCGGCCCGCGTGCCGGCTTTTTTTCTTTTCACGGCGCGGTTGCTTTTGCCCGCTTTGCCATCCGGTGTTTGCGTGTAGTCTTTCGGGCTGCATGCCCACCTTCCATGCTGTTGCCACCGAGGACCTCTTGACCCAGCCGCCCGTCCACCACAACGCCCCCCCCGGATTGCGCGCCTGGCTCGACAGCCTGGACGCCGAGCGCGAGCCGTCGGTGCGGGACGCCACCATCGATGGGGTGCGCTGCATCATCAAGCGCCGCCGGCCGAGCCTGGCGAGCGGGGTCAGCTATGTGCTGCGCTATGCGCGCGCGCTGTTCCTCGGCGTGGGCTGCAAGCTGTTCCTGGGCGAATTTCCGCGTCCCGGCATCCTGCTGCGCAATGGCCTGGAGCACGAGGCCCGGCGCCTCAACCAACTGTTGCAGGCCGGCTGCCGCGTGCCCGAGGTCTGGTGGCAGGAGCAGGGCCTGCTTGTGCTGGAATTCGTCGGCGAGGACCTGGCCGACCTGATCCGCAACGAGGACACCACCTCGCGCCTGTGGCTGACGCGGGCGGCCGCCACCGACCTGGCCGCCTTCCACGCCCGTGGGCTGTGGCACGGCGGCGCGCAGATCCGCAACATCACCCTGCAGGACGGCGAACTGTGGCGCATCGATTTCGAAGAGAACATCGGCTCGACACTGTCGCGTCCGCTGGCCCAGGCCTATGATCTGTTCCAGATGCTGGCCTCGCTGGCCTCGCTGCGTAAATTGCCCGACGACGTCGGCCGCACGCTGGGTAGACTGGCGCTGGACGTCTATTTCGAATGCAATCCCGACCCCGAGGTCAAGGCCCGCCTGCGCCGCCTGACCCGGGTGCTTTCCTTCATCGCCACGCCGCTGCGGCCCCTGCTGGGCCGCGTGCCGTCGCGCGATGTGCAGGGTTTCTTCCGCGTCGCGGATATCCTGCAGCCGTTATTATTGAAGCCATGAACACACCTGCCGACTCCCAGCTTGAATACCTGCGCGTTCCCCCTCATTCCATCGAGGCGGAGCAGTCGGTGCTGGGCGGCCTGCTGCTGGACAACGCAGCCTGGGACCGCATCGCCGACGTGCTGGTCGAAGAAGACTTCTACCGCCACGACCACCGGCTCATCTGGCACCACATCGCCCGGCTGATCGGGCTGGCGCGGCCGGCCGACGTCATCACCGTGCACGAATCGCTGGTCAGCGCCGGCAAGGCCGACGACGCCGGCGGCCTGGCCTACCTGAATGCGCTGGCGCACAACACGCCGTCGGCCGCCAACATCCGCCGCTACGGCGAAATCGTGCGCGAGCGCGCCATGCTGCGCAAGCTGGTGTCGATCGCCGACGAGATTTCCTCGGCCGCCATGAACCCGCAGGGCAAGGAAGCGCGCCAACTGCTGGACGAGGCCGAGTCCAAGGTGTTCCAGATCGCCCAGGAAGGCGCGCGCGGCGCCGCCGGCTTCCAGGAAATCCAGCCGCTGCTGACGCAGGTGGTGGAACGCATCGACGAGCTCTACCACCGCGAAAGCACTTCTGATGTGACCGGCGTGCCCACCGGCTTCACCGATCTCGACAAGATGACTTCGGGCATGCAGGGTGGCGACCTGATCATCGTGGCAGGCCGCCCGTCCATGGGCAAGACCTCGTTCTCGATGAACATCGGCGAGCACGTCGCCATCGAAGAGGGCCTGCCGGTGGCGGTGTTCTCGATGGAAATGGGCGCGGTGCAGCTGGCGATGCGTATGCTAGGTTCGGTCGGCCTGCTCGACCAGCACCGCATGCGGACCGGCAAGCTGATCGCCGAGGACTGGCCGCGCGTGACCCACGCGGTGCAGCTGATGCAGGACGCGCAGGTCTACATCGATGAATCGCCCGCGCTCAGCCCGATGGAAGTGCGCGCCCGCGCGCGCCGCCTGGCGCGCCAGTGCGGCCAGCTCGGCCTGATCATCATCGACTACCTGCAGCTGATGTCGGGCAACGGCTCGGGCGAGAACCGCGCCACCGAAGTGTCGGAAATCAGCCGTTCGCTCAAGGGCCTGGCCAAGGAGCTGAACTGTCCGCTGATCGCGCTGTCGCAGCTGAACCGAAGCCTGGAACAGCGTCCCAACAAGCGCCCCGTGATGAGCGACTTGCGCGAATCGGGCGCCATCGAACAGGACGCGGACGTGATCCTGTTCATCTACCGCGACGAGGTCTACAACCCCGACTCGCCGGACAAGGGCACCGCCGAGATCATCATCGGCAAACAGCGTAACGGCCCCATCGGCTCGGTGCGCCTGACCTTCCAGGGGTCGAGCACGCGCTTCCTGAACTTCTCCGGCGCGCAGCCGCGGGACCTGTACTGAGCGTCCATCGCCGACCCAAGAAAAACCGAGCTCCATGAACTGACCCCCGAAAGTTGGACGAAATCCAACCTTCGGGGGTTTTTCACATGGCGGCGGGGCGGATTCACTCTTCCGTTTCGGGCCGCTTGCCGTAGCGCGCGGCCAGCACGCCGCAGACCATCAGCTGGATCTGGTGGAACAGCATCAGCGGCAGCACGATGGCGCCCACCGCGTGGCCGGCGAACAGCACCTGGGCCATCGGAATGCCGCTGGCCAGGCTCTTCTTGGAGCCGCAGAACAGCAGCGTGATGCGGTCCGGCAGGTTGAAGCCGAACATCCTGCCGGCCAGCGCCGACAGGCCCAGCGCCAGCGCCAGGATGACGGCGCAGCACACCACCAGGCCCAGCAGCGCGGGGATCGGCGTGGTGCTCCACAGGCCTTCGTTGATGGCCTCCGAGAACGCGGTGTAGACCACCAGCAGGATCGAGCCCTGGTCGACGAACTTCAGCATCGCCTTGCGCTTGTGCACCCAGGCGCCGATCCAGCGGCGGGCGAACTGGCCCAGCACGAACGGCAGCAGCAGCTGCAGCATGATCTTGCCGACGGCGTCGAACGAGATCGGCGCGCTGCCGGCGTTGGCGACCACGGTGCCCACCAGCAGCGGCGTCAGGAAAATGCCCAGCAGGCTCGAGGCCGAGGCGCTGCAGACCGCGGCCGGCACGTTGCCGCGCGCCATCGACGTGAAGGCGATGGCCGATTGCACGGTGGCGGGCAGGCAGCACAGGAACAGGATGCCGAGATACAGCTCGGGGGTGACCAGCGGCTCCAGCACCGGCTTGAGCGCCAGGCCCAGCAGCGGGAACATCAGGAAGGTGGCCGAGAAGATCGTGAGGTGCAGCTTCCAGTGGGTGAGGCCGGCGATGATGGCCTCGCGCGACAGGCGCGCGCCGTGCAGGAAGAACAGCAGGCCGACCGCGATGTTGGTGATCCAGCCGAACACCACCACGCCTTGCCCGTGGGCGGGCACGATGCTGGCGATGATGACGGTGCAGATCAGGTAGAGGGTGAAGCGGTCGGGCAGGAGACGGACAAGGCGTGACATGGAGGGGGGTAGGGGGATGACGGAAAGCGGCGGCGCGCCTGGCGCGCCGGAATCGGGGCGTATTGTAGACCCGGGGGGGGCTTGCAGGCCGCTGGCGGGCCGGGCGGGTGTCCGCCTGTTGAGCCCCTGGGGGTCAGGGCGTCATGGCCAGCGCCAGGTCGAACGCGGCGATCAGCGAGGCCTGGTCGGCCAGGCCCTTGCCGGCGATATCGAAGGCGGTGCCGTGGTCGACGCTGGTGCGCACGAACGGCAGGCCGATGGTGACGTTGACGCCATGGTCCACGCCCAGGTACTTCACGGGGATCAGGCCCTGGTCGTGGTACTGGGCCACCACGATGTCGAACTCGCCACGGCGGGCCCGCATGAAGACCGTGTCGCCGGGCCAGGGGCCGCTGGCGTCGATGCCTTCGTCGCGGGCACGGCGGATGGCCGGCCCGATGATGTCGATGTCCTCGCGGCCGAACTTGCCGCCTTCGCCGGCGTGCGGGTTCAGGCCGGCCACCGCGACGCGCGGATGGGCGATGCCCATCTGGCGGCAGGCGCGGTCGGCCAGCCGCATGGCGGTCAGCTCGGCCTCGGGCGTGATGCGCGCCATGACGTCGGCCAGGGCGACGTGGATGGTCACCAGCAGCACGCGCAGTTCGTCGTTGGCGAGCATCATGGCGAAGTCGTCGGTGCCCGAGCGCTCCGCCAGGATTTCGGTGTGGCCGGGATAGTCGATGCCGGCCTCGTGCATGGACTGCTTGTTCAGCGGCGCGGTGACGATGGCGCGGATGCGTCCGGCCTGGGCGTCGTCGATGGAGGCGCAGACGTAGTCGTAGGCGGCGCGTCCGGCCGCGGCGTTGACCTGGCCGAAGGGCAGGTCGGGCGGCAGCGCGGGGCCACAGGCGATGACCTCGATGTGGCTGGCATCGCCGCTGGCCAGGCCGGCGTGCGCGATTTCCGTGATCTCCAGGCGCGCTCCCAGCGCGCTCGCGGCGCGGCGCAGGGCGCCGGCGTCGCCGTAGACCACGCAGGGCGCATTCAGGCCCTGGGCGCAGGCCTTGACGACGATTTCGGGGCCGATGCCGGCGGCATCCCCCATGGTGATGCCCACGGGCGGGGGAGTGTTCACGATGTGTTCCAGGATTACTGCTTGGCGTCCTTCGGCGTTACGATCTCGCCGCACTCGAACGTGACCGTGGCGCGCTTGGAACCCAGGCCCGTGGCGTGGTTGGACGTCACCGACGGCTTCTGCAGCTTGCGTCCGATGGACTGGCAGTACTGGTCGGCGCGCTGCAAGGCCTGGTTCTTGATTTCGACCCAGGTCAGCAACTGCGTGCCGGAGCTGTAGGTGACGCTGTAGCCATTCTTGCCGGTGGGCGTCACTTCGCTCATGCTGGAACACGCGGTCAGCAGGGCGAGCATGGCGGAGACGAAGGCAAGGCGTGCGAGCATGGGAGATCCGTAGAAGGCAATTGGCCAGATTACAACATTATGCCGCCCCCGCCGCCCGCCGGGGAGGGGACAGCGCTCTACGGCGCACCGACCGCGCTACGGCGGTCGACCTTGCGGCTGAGCACGATCGAGGTTTGCGTCTGCTTGACGCCGTCGATCAGGCCAATGCGGTCCAGCAGCTCGTCGAGCTGCTCATGGGTTTCGCAGCGCAGGAAGATCAGGTAGTCGTACGGGCCGCTGACCGAGGACACTTCCTCGACCTCGGGCATCTTCTCGAGCTCGCGGATCACCGCCGCCGGCGTCTTGGGCAGGACGCTGATGAAGCAGTAGGCGCGCACCGCAGCTTCTTCGAGCAGGCGGCCGAGCCGCACGCCGTAGCCCGCCACGATGCTCTCGCGCTCGAGCCGGGCGATGCGCGCCACCACGGTGGTGCGCGCCAGCCCCAGCTTGCGCGCCAGGATGGCGGCCGGTTCGCGGGCGTTGGCCTGCAGCAGGCTGAGCAGTTGCCGGTCGATGGCGTCTAGGCGTTCATTCATGCGCCCGACCATACAGGGGCGACGCGGCGCAAGTCAATGCGCGGCTCAGCCGTCGGATTCGGGCGGAATGCCGCCTTGATAGACGCGGCCGTCGAAGGCAAAGCGGGTGATGGTGCGGGAGGCCGCGTCGAAGACCCGGTCGCGGCGGGCGGCGTCCGGTTCGCGCGCCGGCGCCAGCGTGAAGCGGCAGAGGTCGGCGGCGCTGTCGTAGCGGGCCTCGCGCACCAGATCGCTGACGCCGAACTCCTGCACGTGATGGGCGAACTCGCGCAGTTGTTCCATCTCGTGGAAGGCGCCGTGGTCGCTGACCAGCCGCATGCCGAACTTGTCTTCCTCGAGGGCGGCGGGCGGGGCGGCCGGCGCTGGCGCGGCGCGGGGCGCGCCGGCGGAATCGTAGTCGAAGCGCGCGCCGGCCTCGCGCATGGCCGCCAGCACGCCCTGCCAGGCGGACTCGTCCAGCGTCAGGCGGGCGGCGATGCCCAGCAGCCGCTGTTGTCCCAGCGCGCGCGGCTGCGGGCCGCCAACGTAGCTGGACCAGGGCACCGCGGCGTCCAGGCCGGCCAGCTCGGCCATCTGCGCATCGCTGTATCCCAGCCGTTCCTGCAGCCGCCGCAGCGATGCCGCGTCGGGGGGCACATAGTCGTGGATCGTCTTCATGGGCACGCTCCGTTGATGCCGCGCTACGCTTGATGCTAGCGCGCACGGCCGCGCTTGCCCAGCGGCCCGGCCGGCCCATGCTAGGATTTGCGCCGATATTCATTGCCAGGAGGCTTTTCCATGGACATCCAGGAACAAATCGCGGTCATCGTGCATACCATTTCGCACCAGGGCGGCCGCATCGACGCGCTCAACTCGGCGCTGCTGACGATGCTGCACCTGGCCAAGGGCTCGCCCGGCCTGCGCGAGGCGATCGAGGCGCAACTGGAGCAGAACTATTCCAGCCTGCTGGCCCGTTCGGAAAACCCCCAATACGTGGCGGGTTTCGAGAGCGTGCGCGACCAGATCATCGCCGCGCTGAAGTAGCCACCGGCCCCCGCGGTCCGCCGAAGTTACCCACAACTTCTGTGGACAAGCCTTGGGATAGCGCGGGCATAGAAAGCCTTTTTCCTTTAATTACAACGGCTTGCAAAGTGCGGTCAAAGGCGGCGCCAAAACCGCCTGTGTCCACCGCGCGACAGGGGCCGGCAGAGGTCCCGCAAGCCGGGTAATATGCCGCCCCATGCGGAATCAGTATCCATTGGAATACCGGAATCGTGGCCTCGCGGCCCGGGTTTCGGAAGCGGCAAAGCTGGCGGCGTTCGACCCCGGCAAACTTTCTCCCGAAGCGCGCCAAAGTTGGGAGCGCCTGGGCCATGGCTTCAAGGCCTGGCACGACTTCGACCAGCGTCATCCCATCCTGCGGCGGCTGGCCCTGCTGCCGTTCATCGGCCGCCTGTATCGCAAGGCGCGCCGCCGGCACGTGTTGCGCGCCAGCGGCAAGCTGGTCTTCTGAGCGGCGCGACGGCTACCGGCGCCGCCGCGCGTACAGCCAATAGGCCAGCCAGGTCGCGATGCCGATCACCGCGGCCACCGCCAGCTTGGTCTCCACGCCATGCAGGCGGCCGAGCAGGGACTCGATGGTCTGCCCGAACACATATCCCACCAGGCTGAAGCACACCGCCCAGATCGCGGCGGCGATGGCGTTGAGCGCCAGAAAGCGCAGCGACGAGACCTGCGAGACCCCCAGCGCCACCGGTCCCACCGTGCGCAGCCCATAGAGAAAGCGCAACGCCAGGATGAAGCCGTGCGGATAGCGGTCGACCAGCGCCAGCGCCTTGCCGAACGCGGGCTGGGCCCGCACCCGCCGCACGTAGCGGTGTTCACGGTAGCGGCGGCCCAGATAGAACAGCGCCTGGTCGGCGATGAACGAGCCGGCGAACGCGCACAGCATCACGTAGGGCAGGTGCAGCAGGCGCTGGTGCGACAGGAAGCCCGCCAGCACCACCACGCTTTCGCCTTCGAGCAGGGTGCCGCCCAGCACCGCCCACAGGCCGTAGTCGACGATGAATTGATGCAGGTGCGGATTCATGGCTGGCGCTCGCCGACGATGCGCGCCAGGGTCATCAGCGCCCGCGCGATCTCGGGGGTGTGGCGTTGTCCGCAACTGATGCGCAGGAAATGGTTGTAGCGCGTGCCGTTGGAGAACATCGCGCCCGGCGCCACGCGGATGCCCTGCTGCAGGGCGGCCTCGAAGACATCCAGCCCCGAGCGGCCGTCCGGCATCTCCAGCCACAGCAGCATGCCGCCGGTCGGCATGCTCAGGCGGGTGCCGCGCGGGAAATGCGCGGCGATGGCTTCGGCGGTCTGCTCGCGCTGCGTCTTCAATTGCCGGCGCAGCCGCGCCAGGTGCCGGTCGTAGGCGCGCGATCCCAGGTATTCGGCCACCGCCATCTGCGCCAGCGGTTCGTTGGGCCGGCTCTGCGCGAATTTCAGCATGGCGATGCGGGCCTTCCAGCGGCCACCCAGCAGCCAGCCCAGCCGCATGCCCGGCGCCAGCGTCTTGTGCAGCGACGAGCAATAGATGACGTTGCCGGTCGGATCCCAGGACTTGGCCGCGGCCAGCGGCGTGTCGTCGTCGTTCAGCGCGCCATAGGTGTCGTCCTCGATCAGCGGCACCTGCTGGCGTTCGCACAGGGCCACCAGGCGCGCCTTCTCGGCGTCGGGCATGACGCAGCCCAGCGGGTTCTGGAAGTTCGGCACCACCACCACCGCGCGGATGTTGCCGTGGGTCTGGAACGCCAGGTCCAGCGCCTCGATCGACAGGCCGTGCTGCGGGCTGGTGGGAATCTCCAGCGCGCGCATGCCCAGGCTTTCCAGGATCTGCAGCAGGCCGAAGTAGGTGGGCGACTCGACCGCGATGGTGTCGCCCGGCCGGGCCACGGCGCGCAGCGCCAGGTTCAACGCCTCGATGCAGCCGTGGGTGACGATGACGTCATCGGGCGTGGCGTTGATGCCGTTGGCCAGCGCGCGCCGCGCCAGCACCGTGCGCAGGTCGGGGTGGCCCTGGGGCGGCACCGGGCTGACCAGCACCTGGGGCGACTGTCGCAGCGCCCGGATCATCGCCTGCTTCAGGTCTTCCATCGGATAGGCTTCCGGCACCGCCGCGGCCAGCGCGAAGTTGGCGCTGACGGGATGGGCCTCGCACTTGGCGATGAAGTCCGACACGCGGTCGTGGATGCCGACGTACTGGGCCGTGCCCAGCGCCTGGCGGATGTCCGGTTCGTTGACGGGCGGGATGCTGTTGCGGCGCGGCTTGAGGACGAAGTAGCCGGAGCGGGGTCGGGCCTCGATCAGGCCGTCATCCTCGAGCAGGCGGCAGGCCTGCAGCGCGGTCGAGAGGCTGACGTGGTGGGTGCGCACCAGCATGCGCACGGACGGCATGCGCTGGTCCGGGGCCAGGACCCCGGTCTGGATGGCGCGCCGGTAGTGGTTCGCCAGGCGTAGGTATAGCGGTTGCGGGTCCATGCGCCGATCATGCTCCCCGAGGTTGGGTTGAGGGTAGGCACAGATTCACGCAAAGTACACCATAACAGCGTCGAAATCGAGAGGCTGCATCGGTACAGAAAGCCGGATTGTGTGGCTGTTGCGCAAAACAGGGCGGACGTAGCCTGTAGGGGTCTGATTGGAGATTCCCATGGCCCTGTTTCCCACCCCCGAACCCCGTTCGCAACGGTTTGATCTGCTGGCCGGCGCCAGCCGCCAGGTGCGCCTGCGCGGCGGGGCGCTGATCGTCTGCGTCAGCGGCAGCCTGATGCTGGCCGAGCCGCCGTATCGCTCGGATATGCCGCCAGGCCGCTATTTGCCGCCGCCGATGCGCCTGAACGCGGGTGAAAGCCATTGCCTGCCGGAAGGCGGTCCGTTGACGCTGACGGCGGTCGGCCAGACGCAGGCCATCTGCCTGGATCCGCCCGGCCTGCTGGCGCGCGTCGCGGCCTTCCTGACGGGTTTTTTGGGCTCGGAAAGCAAAAATAATCGGTCCAATGCGCTGGGTGCGCTGCACAAGATTTCAAAATGATGTATGATTCACACATCAGACGCGGGGTGGAGCAGTCTGGCAGCTCGTCGGGCTCATAACCCGAAGGTCGTAGGTTCAAATCCTGCCCCCGCAACCAGCATTCGAAGCCTTGATTTCATGACGAAATCAAGGCTTTTTTGCTTTCCGGGCTCCCTTGTTGAGGGTGATTCGCCCCCTTCCTGGCGGGGAGCAGAGTGCCGCGGCACCCCGCACCGCCGGCGCGAATCAAAACCTGGCTTTTGCCGGCGGCGTGTGGGCGGGCCCGGACGATGGACTTGCATCGTCAAGCGACACCGGTTCGATATGGTTCAGGTCGAGCTGTTCGAAAGCCGATTTGCCCGGCTTGAGATTCAGCCTGGCAGGAAACAGCCTGTCCAGTTCGTCGTTGCGCCAGATCACTTCTCCAGGTCCCACGTGCAGGCTGGCCAATACGCCCGACGCGAAGCTCAGGACGCCCCAGCCACGGTCATTCGCTTCACTTTCCGCATCCACCATCAGCGTGTAGGCGTGCTTGGGCTCGGACGCGTGGCGCATCAACATGATGGGAATTCTCTCGACCTCGGCATACGCAAAGGTGACCGCGTCGAGATCATCCTGCGCCGTCTCGAAATCGAGTCCCGTGCGACGTAACGCTTCGCCGGACAAGCTGAGCATGACGGCGGGATACCAGATGGGGACGGTTCGTCGGCGAGCCGGAGGGATGTGTTCAATGGTCAAAAGACGCATGATGCTGCCCCGAGAGTCTGATGGAAGGCGATGTCGAGTCGCTGGGTCGAACTGGCCAGGCGATGGTAGAGAGGCATGGGCGGCGCTTGAGGGGAGATGTTGGGGATCGCATGCTGCGGAAGGTCGTTGCCACCACGATAGCTCTCGAATGACGGCAGAGGGCAACCCGCGACGCAGAATCAGCACGGTTCTCCACGGATGGTCTGGTCACGGTTCCCGCCGCCGCCCCCAGCGCTTCGAAGACCGCGACAATCGTCGCGTTTTTTTTCGTCCCCCGCTTGCCCTGCATCAAGCCGGCGTTCCAGCCCGGAGTTTCCCGGGGGCGCGGGCCCGCACAGGCGGCGGGCGCTGCGCTACCATGGCTCAAGCGCGCGAATCCGCCGCACACGAGGAGGGTCCATGGGCACGGCAAAATACGATCATCCCGGCTACGTCGCCGATACCGGCAGCGAAGGCAAGTACCACGTGGGCATCTGGTGCCCGCACGGCTATCCGGCCCACATCCATATCGGGCGGCCCGCCGAACGCGGCGATCCCCAGGCGCTGCTGCGGCTGCGCATTCCCGATGGCGTGTTCCAGTCGTTGCCGGATGATCCCGAAACCCTGTGCCGCCGGGCGATGGGGCAGGCGCTGGGCTCGGGCCTGCTGCGCTCGGTCGGGGTCGACGGCGAATACCAGGAATTGCGCTTCCAGCTCGATGCCGAACCCTGGTCCGGGCCGATGCAGGCCGCCGGCAACGCCTAGCGCAGTTACCCACAGCGACTGTGGACAAGCCTTGGGATAGGCGTTGCGCATGTCGAAATATCGCCGCAATATCAATGGCTTGGCCGCTGCGATGAAAAAATGCCCCATCCGGGGCTTTTTTTTGTCCGGCGGGGCCGATGGCCGGGCGTGGCGCCGCCGCGTGCGACAATCGCAGCCCCGGCGGCCCGTCCCGCCCTGGCCTTCCTGAATTCCGCCGCCATGCATTCCAACCCGCATCCGCCCCCGGGCGCCATGAGTCCGTCCGCCAAGCGCGTGGCCGTTATCGGCGGCGGGCCGGCCGGCCTGATGGCGGCCGAGGGGCTGGCCGCGCAGGGCGTGCAGGTCGACATATACGACGCGATGCCGTCGGTCGGCCGCAAGTTCCTCATGGCCGGGCGCGGCGGCTTGAACCTGACCCACAGCGAGGCCGCGGCGCCGTTCCTGGCGCGCTATGGCGAACGCGCGGGCCAGATCGCGCCCTGGCTGCGCGCGCTGGACGCCGATGGCTTGCGAGAATGGGCGGCGCAACTCGGCATCGAGACCTTCGTCGGTTCGTCGGGCCGGGTCTTTCCCGCCGAGATGAAGGCGGCGCCGCTGTTGCGCGCCTGGTTGACCCGCCTGCGCGCCAGCGGCGTGCGCTTCCACATGCGCCATCGCTGGCTCGGCTGGCCGTCGGACGAGGCGCCAGGCGCGACCGATCTACGTTTTGACACGCCTGACGGCCTGCGCACCTGCGCGGCCGATGCGGTGGTGCTGGCCATGGGCGGCGGCAGCTGGGCCAAGCTGGGGTCGGATGGCGCCTGGCTGCCCGGACTGGCGGCCCACGGGATCGCCACGGCGCCGCTGCGCGCGGCCAACTGCGGCTTCGACGTGGCATGGTCCGAACACTTCCGGCAGCGCCATGCCGGCCAGCCGGTCAAGTCCGTCACGCTGCGCTGCGTTGGCGAGGCGGGGCCGGGGCCCGCTCGCCAGGGCGAGTTCGTCGTCACGGAAAACGGCATCGAGGGCAGCCTGGTCTATGCGTTGTCGGCGCCGCTGCGCGACCGCATCGAGGCGGCGGGGCAGGCGGTCGCCTTGCTCGACCTGGCGCCCGGCTGGACGCAGGAGCGGGTGCTGGAGGCCGTGACCCATCCGCGTGGCGCGCGCTCGATGTCCAGCCACCTGCAGAGCCGGCTGGGGCTGACCGGCGTCAAGGCGGGGCTGCTGCGCGAGTGCGCGGGCGCCGATGATTTTCGCCACGCGGCGCGCCTGGGCCGCCTGATCAAGGCCCTGCCGCTCACGCTGGTGCGCACCCGTCCGATGGACGAGGCCATCAGCACCACGGGCGGCGTGGCGTTCGACGCGCTTGGGCCCGGCCTGATGCTGCGCCAGGCGCCGGGCGTGTTCTGCGCGGGGGAAATGCTGGATTGGGAAGCGCCGACCGGCGGTTACCTGCTGACCGCGTGCATGGCCAGCGGGGTGGTGGCCGCCAACGGCGTGGCGGCGTTTCTGGGGATGGCCGGCGCGCCGGCTCAGGAACTGCCGGGGTAGGGCGAGGCGCCCTGGGCCGGACGCGGCGCCAGGTCATTGACGACGTGGCCGACCACGGTCGGGCCATCGGGTTGCGTGGCGATGCCCATGACGCGGGTGATGGCGCTGGCCGGCATGCTGGTGCCCTGGCCCGGATCCTGCACCAGCTGCCAGATCTTGGCGTCGCCAGAGAAGGCTTCGCTTTCGGCGCTGTCGGCGGCATCGAGGCAGTCGCGCGTGAACATCGACCAGTCGGAGGCGCTGCAAGGCAAGCCGTGCGCGGTGGCCAGGCGGGCCAACGCCAGAGGCGCATCCGCCTGGCTCGCGGCGTGCTGGGCGGCCGCGCCCAGCGAGACATCCAGCGACAGCAGGCGGAGAAACTCCACGACATTGTCTGTATTCATGCTTCGGTCTCCCTCTCTTTGGAGTGGTTCTGTCCGGCGGCTGGCGCACGCCGGAGGTGGGGTCAGCCGGGTCCTTGTCCAAGCATCGCGACCAGGGACTGCTTCAGCCGCGCGGAAAAAATGGGTACGGTGTGCGAGACGCCGCTGCGATCGACGCCTTCCTTGAGCTGGACCGATTGGCCCAGGAAGATCTCGGGGGCGGCGGCGATCTCGTTGTATCGGGCCAGCAACTGGTCGACCTGTTCCTGGGCGTCGGCCAGGGTGCTGCTCGCGGCCAGCTTGCCGGCGGTGTAGTTCTGCAGGATGCGGTGCAGATCGTCGATGAAGAGCGCCAGCGCCGCCTGTCCGCGGCATTGCGGTTGTTCCCAGCCCCATGCCTGGGGCGTGCCGCCCGCGTTTTCCGATACGTGTTTCTTGTTCATAGCGCATCCTAATCCATTGCCGCCAAATACGCGACAGGCGTACGGGGGAGGGGGCGCACCCTGCGCAAACGGTGGCCTTTGCGGTATGCTGGCTTCGGTTTTCACGCCTCGACAGGAGATGCCCATGAAGAACAAAGTGATTCTCGTCATGCTGCTTTCGATTGCCGCCATGTCGGCGGGGTGCAATACCGTCGCCGGCGCTGGCAAGGATATCCAGCGCGGCGGCGAGAAGATCGAGGGCGCCGCGACCAAGTAAAGGGTGCCGGGCGTTCCGCGCGCCCCCGGGCGCGCCCAGGGCCACGCAGAAATGTCGCGACATTTCGGGCGTGGCCTTTTTGCGGCCGCTGGCATAATCGCGGGAATCCGAATCCGATGGCAGGAAGAATCATGCGCAAGTCTGTATGGGTGGGTGTCTCGTTGATGGCGTTGCTGGGCGGTTGCGCCAGCACGGGCGTTTACGAGGCCGATACCGTGCTGAAGGAAACCTTCAGCGTGGATACCAATTACCAGGCGGCCTTCCGCCGCGCCGGCGAATACGTGCGCACCTGCCACGTGAACGTGCAGCATCCGTACAACGTGGCGTATGCCTGGAAGCACGTCCTCGGCGAGAAGGGCGCGCCGGACGAAGTCCAGGTCTACAAGGTGGGCGAAACCGCCAAGATTCTCGAGCTGATTTCGGCCGAGTCCGACGGCCCGGCCAAGGCCAAGGTCACCGTGACCGTGCTGGGCCAGGGCCGCTGGAACGCGGCCGAGATCGCCGCCGCCCGCGCCTCGATCCAGACCGCCACGCCGGTCTGCCGCAAGGAAGACTAAATGGACCCGCGCGCCCAGCAGCTCCGCGCCGCCGGCCTGCCGTTCACGCTGCTGGCAGGCGCGTTCCGCTTCCTGGGCTGGCTGAACGGCGGCGCCGCGCTGGGGCTGGCGGCGTTTTCGCTGGGCATCGTCGGGGGCGATATCGCCGCGCCCGACCTGCAACTGCCCCTGCTGCTGTTGCTGGCCGGCCTGCTGTTGGCCTGCCTCGGGGTCTTGTTCGCCTACCTGGCCCAGGTCAGCCTGTTGCGCCAGGGCTACACCGGCCATATGACCCGCGCGCACCTGCCGGCGCAGGTGCTGGCCATGCTCTGCTACCTCGTCAGCGCCCTGGCGTTCTGCGCGGGTTGCTGGCTGGCGGCCGGGCAGGGCACGACGGATGCCGCGCCACAGATGACGACCTACGCTCGACGCTGAGTTTCGAGGGTAAACCCGTGTGCGCAAAAGTGTTGGACATGCACTTGCGTTGGGAATAATATGCGCAGTGCGTATATAAACCCTTTCTTCGGGACCTGTCATGACCATTTCCCAGCAAGCTTTCCTGCGCGATGCGATGCGCCGCCTGAATCTCACGCGCGACGTGTTCGCGACCCGGATCGGCGTCAAACGCCGCGCGCTCGATACCTGGCTGCTGCCGGAGGGCTCGCAGGAATTCCGCGCGATGCCGGAAGTGGTGCAGCGTTTCGTCAGCGAGATCGTCCAGAACGGCGTGCTGCTCGAAAAATATACGCAAAGCGTACAAGATGGCCCGCTGCGTGAGCGGATCGCGGTCGAGGGCAAGAACCAGTTGCTGTCGGTGGACCAGTTCACCCGCGAATCGGTCGAGGACCTGTTCCGCGTGGCCGACATGATGCAGCCCATCGCACGCCGCCAGAAGGTCTCGCGCGTGCTGGAAGGCGCGGTGCTGGGCAACCTGTTCTTCGAGGCCAGCACCCGTACCCGCGTCAGCTTCGGCTCGGCCTTCTGCCGCCTGGGCGGCTCGGTCTGCGACACCACCGGCTTCACCTTCTCGTCGATGGCCAAGGGCGAATCCATCTACGACACCAGCCGCGTCATGAGCGGCTACGTCGATGCGATGGTGATCCGCCATCCCGACCAGGGCTCGGTGGCCGAATTCGCGCGCGCCACCAACATTCCGGTGGTCAACGGCGGCGACGGCCCCGGCGAGCACCCGAGCCAGGCGCTGCTGGATCTGTACACCATCCTCACGGAGTTCTCGCGCCTGGGCAAGCTGCTCGACGGCGCGCACATCGCCATGGTCGGCGACCTGAAGTACGGCCGCACGGTGCATTCGCTGATCAAGCTGATGGCGCTGTACAAGAACGTCAAGTTTTCGCTGGTGTCGCCCAAGGGCCTGGAAATGCCTTCGTACATCATCGAGCAGGCCAGCCGCAACGGCAACATCATCGAGCAGAAGACCTCGCTGGCCGACGGCCTGGCGGGCGCCGACGTGATCTACGCGACGCGGGTGCAAAAAGAGCGTTTCGCCAACGAAGAGAACGAAGGCTACACGCCCGACTTCCAGATCAACCGCGCCATCATCGACGCCTATTGCGGCCCGGACACCATCGTCATGCACCCGCTGCCGCGCGACAGCCGGCCGGGCGCCAACGACCTGAGCGTGGACCTGAACCATGACCCGCGCCTGGCGATCTTCCGCCAGACCGACAACGGCATCCCCATCCGCATGGCCATCTTCGCGGTGCTGCTGGGCGTGGAAGGGCTGGTGCAGCACTCGCTGCGCGATGTGACCTGGCAGCACCCGTCGCACATCGGTCCGGACGACTCCGTGTTCCACGGGCTGGAGTAAGGCGTTCGCGGGGCAGCGTGGCGCGGCCGTCATGACGGCCGACGCCGGCGATTTCAAGCATAATCCGCGCTGGTTTTTCCTGTCGCGTGTCGCTCCGAGACACGCCATGGAATCTTCGGTCGGATGGTCTTATGTCTTCGAGCAGTCGCGCGGTCCCGTCTTCTCCTGATCCCGCCGGGCAGGCGTGCTACCTGAGCGCGTCCAATGCCCAGGCCTGGCAGGCGGTCTATTCGTCGGTCGATGCCTATACCCGCGGCCAGGTCGCGGCAGTGGTGTCGGACAGCGCCAACGAGCTGGTCGACGCCTTCTATTCCACGCTGCTGGCCGATGCCGAGGCCGGCCCGCGCCTGTCGCACGAGATCGTCGCCACCCGCCTGCACAAGGGCATGAAGGGCTGGCTCAAGGGCCTGCTGTGCGTGCGCGAGCAGGGCGACATCGCGGCGCTGATGGCGGTGCAGAAGAAGGTGGGCGAGGTGCATGCGCGCGTGCACATCCCGATCCACCTGGTGATGGCCGGCGCCCGCATCCTGAAGAACGAAATCGCGCTGCGCCTGCGCGCCAGCGACCTGGACGGCGTGGCGGCATCGGTCGCGACGCAGTACGTCTGCAACCTGTTCGACCTGGCGATCGAGCAGATGAGCCGCGCTTTCATGCGCGACATCAACCGCGGCGCCCGCAACGACGAGGCCTACCGGCTGTTCGCGCTGGGCCAGAACATTTCCACCGAACGCGAGCGCCAGCGCGCCGCCCTGCTCGAATGGAGCCAGGCGGTGCTGATCGGCCTGCACTACCGCGCGCCGGAACAGGTGCTGCCGCGCCTGGCGGCCTCCGAGTTCGGCCTGTGGCTGCAGCACAAGGGCGGCGTGCTGTTCGAGAGCGCGCCGGCGCTGCGGCAGATCACCGAGGCGGTGGCGCGGCTGGACGACGTGGTGTTGCCCGGTCTGTTGCAGGCCGACCTGGCGGGGCTGCCGGACCAGGTGCGCGAACTGCAGGAACTGGTGGCGCGCATCAAGCACCTGCTCAACGGCCTGTTCGACATGGTGGCCGAGATCGAGAGCGGCAGCGACCCGCTCACCAACGTGCTCAACCGGCGCTTCCTGCCGTCGGTGATCGGCCGCGAGATCCTGATCGCCACGCGCGAGCGGTCGACGTTCTCGGTGCTGCTGCTGGACATCGACCACTTCAAGGCGGTCAACGACCAGCACGGCCACGCCGGCGGCGATCAGATACTGCGGCAGTTCGCCGAGGTGGTGCACCAGTCCTGTCGATCGAGCGACTTCGTGTTCCGCTATGGCGGCGAGGAATTCCTGGTGGTGCTGGTGGACACGGCGCGCGACGCGGCCCTGCTGGTGGCCGAGAAGCTGGGCGCCGAGATCCGCCGCCACGCCTTCACCATTCCGGAAGTGGGCACCTTGCGCATCACCGCCAGCATCGGCGTGGCGGCCTTCGATGGCCACCCGGACTACGCCTACCTGATCGACCGCGCCGACAAGGCGCTCTACCAGGCCAAGCAGCTGGGCCGCGACCGCAGCGTCGCCGCCTGACGGCGACCGCACGGCCCCGCGCCATGAAAAAGGCCGCTCCCTGAGGAGCGGCCCGTCGCGGTGAAGCCGGAGCGCGGGGCTCAGATCTTCTTTTCGCCGCCCAGCGCGTCGACCAGCTCGGCCAGCATCTTGGCCAGCTCGCCCGTCATCAGCATCATGTCGGAGTCGAACTTTTCGTCGTCATTGGTGGCGACGGTGTCGTTGCCTTCCTTGAGCACGTCCAGCGGCGCGACGCGCTTGACGTCCAGGCCTTCGGTCAGCACGAACGAAATGCGGTCGGCCCAGGTCATGGCCAGGCGGGTGCACTGCTTGCCCGACTGGATGTGGCGGCGCACGTCATCGGCGTCGATGGAGTGCTTGACGTAGCGGATGGCCGCGCCGCTTTCGCCGGACGAACGCAACTCGGTGTCCTGGTCGATGCTGAAGTTGGACGGTGCTTCGTCCTCGGCCAGCCAGCCGGTCATGGCGGAGGCGGGCGACTGGGCCACGTACAGGTTTTCGAGCGGGAACGGATCCACGCACTTGGCCAGGAGGCCGATGACTTCGTCGGCCTTGGCCGAAGCGGCGGCATCGATCACCAGCCAGTGGTTCTGCGGGTCGATCCAGACGCGGGTGTCGCGGTACACGCTGAAGGCGCGCGGCAGCAGCTCGTCGGTGACGCGCTCCTTGATTTCCTTCATCTGCTTGCGGCCCGGCTTGTAGCCTTGCTGCTCTTCGATCTCCTGGGCGCGCGCCTTGGCGACCTGGTTGACCACGGTGCCGGGCAGCAGCTTCTTCTCGGCGCGCAGGTTCAGCAGGATCTGCCCGCCGACGACGTGCGCCAGCCCGCCGTTCTCGCGCGGCGGGACCCAGCCCAGGCTTTGCATTTCGAGGTTGTTGCCGGCCTGATAGGCATGCCGCGCAAGCGTTTCTTCAAGCTGCTCGCCGGTCAGCGTCCACGGCGAGGAGAGACGGTAAATCTTGAGATTCTTGAACCACATGAGCGTCGGCCAAAAGGGTAGATTCTATACGACGCGGACGGCTTTGCCCCAGCGGTGCAATACGATGGGGTCAGGCGACACGTTCTGTCACTGACAGCCGCGCGGCCATGCGGTAATGTCCGCGGCATCCGTGTGCAATAGGAGAAGAAGCATGAAGATCGTCGGCGCCATCCTGATCGTGTTGGGCATCGCCGCCCTGGCGTATAAGGGCTTCAGCTACAAGTCCGAGGAAACCGTGCTGCAGGTCGGTTCGGTCAAGGCCACGGCCGAGACCGAGAAGTCCGTGCCGATTCCCATGTGGGCCGGTATCGCCGCGATCGTGGCCGGCGTGCTGGTCATCGGCGTGGGCATGCGCCGCTGAGGCGCGTTGCGCGCAATACCCGGGCGGCCGATGCGAGGCCGCCTTTTTCATGGGCGCGCGAAACGCGTTCGGAAAAAAAAGCGGCCCGGCTCAATAGAGGCCGGGCCGGTACGGGAGCACACAATACCGCGTCATAAAAGGCTCGCGGGGAACGCGGTATCGGTGTCAGAACACTAGCCCTGCAACCGCCTGGCAGGGGGATCAATCGCCGGGCGATCAGGCGCAAGGCCGTAATCTGAGGCGCCAGTCTAACGGCGGGGGTCTGACAGCGTCCTGAATCAGGGGCGCCGCGAGTCCGCCATTTCGCGCGCGCAAAAAAAAAGCTCCCAGAGGAGCTTTTGAAAGGCCGGGCAGGCGCAGCAGTCCCGCCCGGCGGGGGATGGTCGTTTAGGCGTTGATGTCGTTGTCCTTGGATTCGCGCACGAACAGCGTGCCGATGACCAGGGTCATGACCGCGATGATGATCGGGTACCACAGGCCGTCGTAGATGTTGCCGGTGGCGGCCACCACGGCGAAGGCGACCGGGGGCAGGAAGCCGCCGAACCAGCCGTTGCCGATGTGGTACGGCAGGCTCATCGAGGTGTAGCGGATGCGGGTCGGGAACATTTCCACCAGCATCGCCGCGATCGGGCCGTACACCATGGTCACGTAGATCACCAGGATGGTCAGCAGCACGACGACCATGACGTTGTTGCTTTGCGCCGGATCGGCCTTGGCGGGGTAGCCGTGGCTGCGGATCGCGGTGGTCAGGGCCTTGTCCAGTTCGGCGGCCTTGGCCTTGAAGTCGGCCGGCGCCATGGTCTTGCCGTCGAACGAGGCGAACTCGTCGTTGCCGATCTTGACCTTGGCGACCGCGCCGGCCGGGGCCGCTTCGTTCTTGTAGTTCACCGAATTGCGCGCCATGAACGACTTGACCACGTCGCACGAGCTGGTGAACGACGAGGTGCCCACCGGGTTGAACTGGAACGAGCAGGTGGAGGGGTCGGCGATGACCGTGACCGGGGCAGTCGCCTGCGCCTTTTCGAGCGCGGGGTTGGCGAAGTGCGTCAGGCCCTGGAAGATCGGGAAGTAGGTCGCCGCGGCGATCAGGCAGCCCGCCATGATGATGGGCTTGCGGCCGATCTTGTCAGACAGCGCGCCGAAGATCACGAAGAACGGCGTGCCGATCAGCAGCGCGATCGCGATCATGATGTTGGCGGTGTTGGCATCGACCTTCAGCGTCTGCGTCAGGAAGAACAGGGCGTAGAACTGGCCCGTGTACCAGACCACGGCCTGGCCGGCGGTCAGGCCCAGCAGCGCCAGGATCACGACCTTCAGGTTCTTCCACTGGCCGAACGATTCCTTGATCGGCGCCTTCGAACCCTTGCCTTCTTCCTTCATGCGCTGGAAGGTCGGCGATTCGTTCAGCTGCAGGCGGATCCACACCGAGATGCCGAGCAGCACGACCGAGATCAGGAACGGAATGCGCCAGCCCCAGGCCTTGAAGTCGTCTTCGCCCATGACCGTGCGGATGCCCAGGATCACCAGCAGCGACAGGAACAGGCCGAGCGTGGCGGTGGTCTGGATCCACGACGTGTAGAAGCCGCGGCGGCCGTGCGGCGCGTGCTCGGCGACGTAGGTCGCGGCGCCGCCGTATTCGCCGCCCAGCGCCAGGCCTTGCAGCAGGCGCAGCACGATCAGGATGGCGGGAGCGGCCAGGCCGATGCTGGCGTAGCTGGGCAGCACGCCCACCAGGAAGGTGGACAGGCCCATCAGCACGATGGTGACCAGGAAGGTGTATTTACGTCCGACCAGGTCGCCCAGGCGGCCGAACACCAGCGCGCCGAACGGACGCACCGCGAAGCCGGCGGCGAAGGCCAGCAGCGCGAAGATGAAGCCCGCGGTCGGGTTCACGCCGGAGAAGAAGTGCTGGGCGATGATGGCCGCCAGCGAACCGTACAGATAAAAGTCGTACCACTCGAACACCGTGCCCAGCGACGAGGCAAAGATGACGCGGCGTTCATCCTTGGTCATCGGGCGCGGATCCGCGGATGGACCGCGACCTGCCATGGTAGTTGTGCTCATGATGTCTCCTCGATTTTTCTGGCCGGCGGTTTTCCGCCGTGCTTGACCCTCCGCCGGCGAGACCGACATCGAGCTATCGCAAGGTTGGGGCGCGAGGCTGACGAGGTTCTGACGTGACCCTTACCTGAATCTTAAATTTGAAACAAAAAGTAAACTCCACTGGGGAGGCTAGGGATAGTCCTAGGGACGGAACGGGGAACTCGCATGGCGGCAAGCGCTGCGCGCGACGGCGCCGGGCAGGAAAACGCCTGGACCGGAGCGAGGCGCCCGTCAGGGTTTCAAGCGGGGTGGACCGGCCTCAGTCGCCGAGGTCGTCGACCGGCTCGACGTAGAGCGGGAAGACCACCCGGATGCGGGTGCCCGGAAGGTTCGAGTGCGGGGTCGGATGGTCGGTGACGACGACGGTCGCCTGGTGCTTCTGCGCGATCTCCCTGACGATGGCCAGGCCGAGCCCGCTGCCGTCCGACAGCGTGCCGAGCACGCGGTAGAAGCGGTCGAACACGCGCTCGCGCTCTTCCGGCGCGATGCCGGGGCCGGAGTCCTCGACCTCCAGCACGCCCTGATCCCCCAGCGCCTGCACGCGCACCGTGATGTGGCCGCCGCGCGGCGTGTAGCGCAGCGCGTTGTCCACCAGGTTGTTGAGCAACTCGGCCAGCAGCAGCGGGTTGCCGTTGATCTCCACCGGGGTCTCGGAGCCCTCGAAGCCCAGGTCGGTGCCGAGCGACAGCGCCTGCGGCACCCAGTGCATCGCCTGTTCGTAGGCGATGGCGTTCAGGTCGGTGGCGGCCAGGCCGATGGCGCTGGGGTTTTCCGCCCGCGCCAGCAGCAACAGCTGGTTCACCAGCCGGGTGGCGCGCTCGGAGCCGGTCACCAGCTGGCGCAGGCTGGCCTGCATCTCCTCGGGGCTGGCGTCGCGCAGGGCCAGCTCGGCCTGGGTGCGCAGGCCCGCCAGCGGGGTCTTCAGCTGGTGCGCGGCATCGGCGACGAAACGGCGCTGCGCCTGGACGTTGTCCGACAGCCGGTCGAGCAGGTCGTTCATGGCCGCGACCAGCGGCGCGATCTCGGAGGGCGCGGCGCGTTCGTCGATCGGCGACAGGTCGTCCGGCCGCCGCGCCCGCAGCCGCTGCTGCAGCGCATTGAGCGGCGCGACGCCGCGCGACAGCCCGAACCACACCAGCAGCACCGCGATCGGCAGCACCACGAACTGCGGAATGATCACGCCCTTGATGATGTCGTTGGCCAGCTGGGTGCGCTTTTCGACCGTCTCGGCCACGATCAGCAGCGCCGGCTGGGTATTGGGCAGGTTCAGGTCGACCCAGGTGAAGGCCAGCCGGACGCCGAAGCCGCGCAGGGTGTCGTCCTCGTACTGGACCTCGCCGGGCCGCGGCTGGCCGACCGAGGCGGGCAGGGGCAGGGCGCGGTCGCCGCCCAGGTATTCGCCGCGGCTGCCGAGCGCCAGCCAGAACACGCTGTCGGTTTCGTCGGCGCGCAGCACATCGCGCGCCGGGTCGGTCATGCGCAGCACCGCGCGGCCGTCCTGGGCGTGGACCTGGCGCGTCAGCACGTGCAGGTTGTTGGCCAGGGCGCGGTCGTAGGGCACGTTGGCGATGTTCTGCGCCACCACGTAGGTGATGGCGACGCTCATCGGCCACAGCAGGAACAGTGGCGCCAGCATCCAGTCGAGGATCTCGCCCAGCAGCGAGCGCTGCGGCGGCGCGAAGCTGGGGCCGCGGGCCCCGGCCTGCATCACATCCAGCGCTTCCTGGTTGAGCGCCTCCGGCTGGGGCGGTTCAGCTGGCGAGGTAGGCCGCACCCTGATCCCGCTCCAGGCAGTAGCCCAGGCCGCGCACCGTCACGATCTTCACGCCGCTCGGTTCGAGCTTCTTGCGCAGGCGGTGCACGTAGACTTCGATGGCATTGGTGCTGACTTCCTCGCCCCATTCGCACAGGTGGTCGACCAGCTGGGTCTTGCTGACCATGCGGCCGCTGCGGGTCAGCAGGATCTCCAGCAGGCTGACTTCGCGCGCGGACAGGTCCAGCGTCTGGTCGTCGACCATGGCCACGCGCCCGGTCTGGTCGAACACCAGCCGGCCGTGCTTGAGCAGGGTGGCGCCGCCGCCCGCGCCGCGCCGCGTCAGGGCGCGCACGCGCGCTTCCAGCTCGGACAGCGCGAACGGCTTGGCCATGTAGTCGTCGGCGCCCAGATCCAGCCCCTTGACGCGCTGCTCGATGCTGTCGGCGGCGGTCAGGATCAGGACGGGCAGGGCGGAGTTGCGGGCCCGCAGCCGCCGCAGCACTTCCAGGCCGGCCAGTTGCGGCAGGCCGAGGTCGAGGATGAGCAGGTCGAAGGCCTGGGCCGCCAGCGCCGAATCGGCCGCCAGGCCGTCGCGCACGGCGTCGACCGCGTAGCCGTTGTGGCGCAACGAGCGTGACAGGCCGTCGGCCAGGATGCTGTCGTCTTCGGCGATCAGGATGCGCATGGGCTGTTGAAAAGAAGGAGAAGCGCGACGCGTGAGCGGCGCGCGCATGCCGCCCTGGGGCGGATAGCCGGGGCGGCGGGCCGGGGAGGCGCAATGGGGACATAGCGCCGGTTTTTTCCACGATTCTGTCATACGACACCGTGCTTGCCCACTCAGGGAATACGTGGAAAACTGTGGCACACTGGTTTTTTGTACAGTACAATCCGATGCCATAATCTGCGCTATCGCTTTCTGATCGGTGCCGATTGCAGCCTGGATCCGCCGCTTCGGCGCCGTTTCGATCAATCCCTTGCGACAACCCGCGCGCTGACCGGTATCCGTGCCGCGCCCGACACCCGATACGTTACAGACCTAGACCCGACAGGACACTACATGGACGACAAAACCACCAAGGCCGCCGCTTCGGAAAAAGCCAAGGCGCTGGCCGCCGCGCTCTCGCAGATCGAAAAGCAGTTCGGCAAGGGCTCGATCATGCGCTACGGCGACAACGAGGTCTCGCACGACA